>CAYYNP010000245.1:0-15108 GCA_964472545.1 uncultured Planctomycetaceae bacterium
AGCCGATCACGGCCACGTAGCCGTCTTTGGCTGTACCGAGGATGACGTCGACGCTCTCCTTCTGTAGGTCTTCGAGGATCAGTTGCTCTTCGGCTTTCCGTTGGAGTCGCTCTTGTTGCTGCGGCGGCTCTTCCGCGTTCGGCGTTTGATCCGGCGTGGGCTCGGTGGCGACCGTGGTGAATCGGTCCGGTACGGCGAACGGGTCGTAGCCGAGCACGGCCGCCAGTTCCATCTCGGGCCAATCGGCCGGAGGTTGTGCGACGATCATCAGTTCCTCGGCCGCCTCCGGTTTCGCGGCCGGCTTCTTCCGCCGGCCGTTCGCGGCCGAGCTCTTGGCGTCGTCGTCATCGGCGGGATCTTTCGCCGCCGAGGATCCGCCGAATTGGACGATCAGCACGATCACAAACGCGAGGGCCAGCACGATCGCCAGCACAAGTTTCAGCCGGCCCTTGGGGCTTCCGGACGACTGCTGTGGCGCGGGCATCGCAAGCTCCCTACTTGTCTTGGCCGTCGAGGACGGGCGGGGCGAAATAGAGGATTACGGAGATCGTGGCCGAACAACCTTCGTCGGCGGTGTCGATCTGCATCCGCTCGATGGACGAGTGGCGCGGAAGGCGCCGGAGTTTTTCGAGGAATTTGCACATGCCGGTGTAGTCGCCGTTGCAGACCAAGACGACTTTCAGTGTGGCGTAGGCCGGCTTCCGCACGATCGCGCCGCGCTGCGACTCGGGGATTTGTACGCCGACTTGTTTGGCCAAACTCGAGACCTGCGCAAGGAACTCGGCCAAGAGCGGCTCGCCGGGGATTCGCTCCTGCACGGCGGCTGCCTGGCGTTTTGCGTCGTCGAGGTCCCGTTGGAGTTGGTCGCGTTCCCGGCCGAGTTGGTCCTCTTGCGTGAGGAAGGCCAGCAAGTCGGTGGTGTTTTCTCGGCAGTCGTCGATTTGCCCGTCGAGCGGCCGCAGGGCGACGTACCACACGGCCAGCCCGATCGCCGCCGCCGCCAGGATTCCGGCCGCGTTGAGCAAGCGGCCGAATTGCGTCAGTTTTTTGTCCAAGTCGGTGGTATACACGGTCTTCTCGTTTGCCTAGATGTCGCACTCGACGACGAACGTTCGGGTCAGTGTGTCGGCCTTCGGTTTGCCCGTGGACGACTGCAATTCCACGCGTCGAAACAACCCCGTGTCGCGCAGTCCGGCGACGAAGGTTGCCACGGCCAGGTTGTCCAGCGCGTGGCCCTGGTAGACGACGGTGGCCCAGATGGCGGCGGGAGCCTTGGGAGCCGGCTGTTGGGGTTTCTTGCCCTTGTTGCGCGAGCGGTCGGTCTTGGCGGTCGGCCGTCGCTGCGCGGCTTGCCGCTGAAACGTAAGGCCGTGGATGTAGAGCCGTCCGTCGCACCGCTGCGCGCTGGTGCTGGCCAGTCCCAGCAAGGCCACCAACGGCCGATCTGCCCGCAGTTGCCCCAGGACGGTTCCTTGGGCGTGGAGCTTGCCGAGGTCGTTTTTCATCAGATCGCGCTGGCGGGCCGTCTCGTAGAGCGGTTCGCACGCCTGCTCGACCGATTCTGCCTCGCGGCTGAGGCCGGCGTATGCGCGTACCTTGAGCAACCATCCGCCCACGGCGGCCAACGCACAGACGGTCCACACGAGGCACCATTGCAGCAACCGGCGGTGCAACAGCCGGCGCTTGCGATATCCAAACGGCAGTAGATTGACGGAGGTTCTCACAATTCCCAGACCAGTGCTGAAAGGGTAGCGGCAATGCCCAGGGCGGCCGCGGGCGGCTGCGAGACGTCGCGGCTCCGCTGCCGTGTATGGGGCAGTTCCCACAAGTCGACCGCGACGCCGACCTTCGAGGACAAGGCCGTCGCAATACCCCTCACGGCTGCCCCGTCTCCGAGCAGACAGATTCTCTGCGGCACGATTTCCTTCTGCTGGACCTCGAGATAGGAGATCGTGCGCTTGAGTTCCTCGACCATCTCGTCGATTTTCCCGGCGGTGACTTCGGCAATTGCGCGTTGGATCTCTGCCCGCTCGTCGTCGCGCCCTTGCGGATCGGGCAGCCCATACTCGGCCAGGACTTGGTAGGACTCCTCCGGTGTGAGCCCGAGTTCCCGGCCGACGTCTTCGGTCAGGCGGCCCGCGGCCTGGTTTCGAAGATGCCTGGTATACAGCGGCCGTCCGCCTGCGGCGACGCAGAACGTGGAGCTGCCGTGTCCCCAATCGACGGCGGCCACGGGCGCCCCGGCGTGTGTGGGAAAGGCCAACTTCACGGCGCGGGCCAACACGAACGGCAGCCCGTCGATGGCCTCGCAATGCAATCCGCCCCGAGATACGTCCTTGACGACTCGCGATACCAGGTCGCTGGGTACGGAGAGGACGTTGACGTTCTTCAGATCGGCGGAATCCGTCTCTTGAGTGGATTCCAATTCCCAGAAATCGAACTCTCGCGGCCGGCCGTCGCCGGAGAACGCCGCCCACACTTCGTTGGCCACCATGGCACGCCGTTCGGTCTCCTCGGCGGGGGGCATCGAGAGGGCCTGGAAGTCCGTGACGGACATCGGCAACACGCACGCGGCCGCTCGGCCTCGGAAGCCGTCCTTCAGTTGCAGGGCGGCCGCCAATTCCTTGCCCTTCCAGTGACAGTGCGTCGACGCCGCCGATCCTCCCCCACCGGCCGAAGCCCGCGGCATCACGACGGAAGCGGCCACGCGCAGCACCGAGCCGGCCCGCTCCACCTGGGCAAGCTTCAGCGTTCGGGTGCCGAGTTCGATCCCGATCCAGCCGGTGCGGCGAGCAAAGATCATCGTCGTCCTTTCCGGGCCGTTTCCGCGGCGTCGCGCGCGGCGATCTCGGCAACCGTCTTCTCGATCTTCGCGACTCGCGCATCGATCTGTTTCAACGTCGCCGCGATATCCTGCAGGATGGGGACCGATTGCTGGTCTCCAGTGAGAAAGTGCTGTTTGGGGGTTGTCTGGCGCACTCCGGCTTCCGCGGTCGCCGTCGGGCGGGAGGCGACTCCCACGACGTAAGCGGCCGAGGCCAGCAGCGTCAGGCACGCCAGCCGCCACCAGAACGGTCCGATCCGACTCATAGTATTTCTCCTCGGGGCTAGCGCCTGGTGGCGGTGGCGAACTCGAAAATCGGCAACATCACCGACATCACGACGAAGGCGACAATGACTCCAAGTACGATGATGATCAGCGGCTCGACGACCGTCGCCAGTTCGCGGAGCCGCGTCTCTCCTTCCTCCTCGAAGAACTCCCCCATCAGCCCCGTCACGCTGGCCAGCGTTCCGGTGCGTTCGGCGGTGGACACCATCTGCGCGGCCGCCGCCGGTACGTACGGGCTCTCTTGCAGCGCCGCGCCTAAACCGCGGCCATTGACGACTTCGTCTTCCAGCGTGTCGAATAGCTCCCGGAAGCAAGAGTTGCGGATTGAGGAGCGAGTCAGCCGCAGGCCGTCGAGCAACGGGACGCCGCCTTCGAGCATGGTGCTCAGCAGACGGAATGCCTGGCCTATCACCAACGTGCGGGTAACGTCGCGCAGGAGGATCATCTTCAACAAGAATCGATCGAACCATTCTCGACCGGTCGAGCTGAAGATGAACGCCAACATCCCGCTGAGGGAACCCGCGATCAACGTGCCCCAGAGCCACCAGCGGCCGCGGAGTTCCGTTGACATACCCACCAGGATTCGCGTGGTCACCGGCAACGGCATGTCGAGCTGCTTGAAGACGCCGGCAAACTGCGGCAACACGAGAAACGCCAGGCCGGCGACCATCAGACCGGAAACGGAAATCAGCAGAATGGGGTACGTCAACAGGGTGCGAAGCGTGCTTCGCATGCGGATTTCGCTGCGGAGCAGGTCGGCGAGGCGTCCGAGCACTTCCGGGAGCCGTCCGGCGGCCTCGGCGGCGGTAACGCAGGCCACGTAGCTTGGCGGAAAGACGTGTTGATGGCTGCTGAGGGCTTGGGAAACAGTTTTCCCCTCCAGCACGTCGGCGTGCACCTCTTGGAGGATGCTCCTCAGCGCCGCGTTCTGGCATTGTTGCGAGACGTTTTCCAGGGCCGTGGCCAGGTCGACGCCGGCCCGGGACATGATGGACAACTGGTTCGTGAGCGTCAGCAGATCGCGTTTGGAGGCCTTGCGGCGGAACCGGCCTCCGCCGGCTCGTGACGCACGACCTGCCGGACGAACGGAAACGACGAACAGCTCCTGCTGGCGAAGTTGCCGCGCCGCTTCCGAGGCGTTGGCTGCGCCGAGCATGCCCGTGAGCGTCCGCCCGGTGGTCGACTTGGCTGTGTATTCGTACTGCATGATTGAATATGGCGTTAGTTTCGAATTCCCACGTGCGGTGAATCGAAGGCGCTGGAAATCTCGGCGAGTGCGGCTCCTCTCAGTCGAAAAAGGCCACGCGAATGACTTCATCCAGGCTGGTTTGTCCACTTTCTGCCAGGCGGATTCCCTCTTCGAGCAGCGAGGGCAGGCCTTGCTTCTTGGACAGCGCGCGGATGTCGCCGACACTCGCGCCGGCGGTGATCAGCCGCCGCATTTCGTCGTCGCAATCCAACAGTTCGTAGATTCCGATTCGCCCCTTACAGCCCGTATCGTGACATTTCTGGCATCCGCGTCCGCGCACGAAAGAGCGTCGATGGTCGCCCTGGTAGCGGATCGACTCCAGAAACTCGGCCGACGGATAGTACGTGGTTCGGCAGTCGGGGCAGACCATGCGGACGAGGCGTTGTGCCAGCACGCCGATCAGTCCGGCGGCGATCTTGTAGTCGGCAACGCCCATGTCCAGCAATCGGGTCACGGCGCCGGCGCTGTCGTTGGTGTGCAAGGTGCTGAGAACGAGGTGTCCGGTCAGCGCGGCCTGAACGGCCACGTTGGCCGTTTCCGGGTCGCGGATTTCACCGACCATGATCACGTCGGGGTCTTGCCGGAGGATGGACCGCAGCGCCGTCGGAAACCCCAGCGAAGCACCTTCGTCGACCAGCACCTGGTTGACCAGTTCCAACTGGTATTCGACCGGGTCTTCCACGGTCACGATGTTGCGATGTACCGACTTGATCAGTTCGACGGCCGAGTAGAGCGTCGTGGTCTTGCCGCTGCCGGTCGGCCCGGTCACCAGCAGCAGCCCGTAGGGTTTGGCCAGCAAGCGCTTGAACGGCTCGAGCATTCCGGGAGAGAATCCCAACTTGTCCAGATCGAACGTGAGCCGGCGCCGATCCAAGACGCGGATCACGGCTTTCTCGCCCAGCACGGTGGGCAACGTCGACACGCGCAGATCGATTTCGCGGCCCTCTACGACCACGTGTACGCGGCCGTCCTGCGGCAGGCGATGCTCGGCGATGTCCATCTTGGCGATGACCTTGATCCGCGAGATGAGGGCCGGGTGCAGATCGCGCCGCGGTTGGAGCACTTCGCACAACTGCCCGTCGACGCGAAATCGAACGCTGGTGTTGCGCCGTCCGGGCTCGATGTGGATGTCGCTGGCCCCATGCCTCAGCGACTGCATGATGAGGAAGTTCACCAGGTTGATGATCGGGCTGCCCTCTTCGTCGCCGTCTTGGAATGCCAGGCTGACATCCAGCGCGTCCTCCGAGATTTCGACGGCCGATTCCTCCATATCGGCCGTGACCGCGTCGACGTGGAAGCCTTCTTCGTAGCAGCGGCGGATCATCGCCTGGATGCTGTCGCGATGCGCGACCACCGGGCGCACCCGCTTGTCGGTGAGCTGCTCGAGTTCGTCGATCTGGTGCAGGTTCTGCGGATCGGCCATGGCGACGCAGAGTACGTCGCGGATCCTAAACAGCACCAGGGCGCTGAGTTCCTCGGCCTTCTCGCGCGGAAGCAGCCGGGCCGCCAGGGGGTCGACCAATCCATCGCGCAGCCGCACGGTGGGCATGCCGAGGTGGCGCCCGAGGAAGGGGAAGATGTCGGCTTCGGTGACGAATCCGAGTTGGATCAGGGCTTCGCCGAGCTTCATCCCCAAGCCGGCTTGCCGGGTGAGCGCTTCTTCCAACTGCTCGGCGTTGATCACTCCGGCGTCGAGCAGCCGGTCTCCCAGCCTGCCGCTCGGCGCACCGCCAGCTTGGTTCTGCGGAGCCGAGCCGCCGCCGGTCGAAGGCGGCGTTGTGGGAGCGACGACAACGCTCATCGCACAAAACTCCCTACCGCGGCCAGGGGATCGGAGAAGACCTCGAAGTTCTCATCGACTCGCGTCGCGTAGAGAATCTCGGCGCACAGCGGATTGGGCGCCGCCAGCTTCAAGTCGCCGCCGACGCGCCGAAATTGCTCGTTGAAGTCCAGCAGCAACTCCAACCCCGCGCTGTCGATCAAAGGAGTGCCCTCGAGGTTCAGTACGGCGTAGGGCTGCCTTTCGTTAAGGCAGGCTTCCAGCAGTTTGCCCAGCGCTTCGACGTGGTCGACGTCCAGCGGGTCGCTTCCGCGGATCACGTCGACGGCACCTTGCGTTTCGCGCTCGAACATCTAACCTACTCGCTGGCAGTGGGCAAGATCGCAGTGAATTTCGAGCCCTTGTTCAATTCGCTCTGCACGGTCAGCTTGCCGCCGTGCAGCCGGATGATCTCGTTGGTCAACGACAGCCCCAACCCGCTGCCTACCTCCTCGCGGACCCTCGGGTCCCCGCTGCGGAAGAACTTGGCGAAGACCTTCGGCAGTTCTTCCTCGGCGATGCCGATGCCGGTGTCTTCCACGTGGATGTGCATCTCGTCGTCGGTCAATTCCACGTGCAATTGCACGCGGCCGCCCTCGGGCGTGTATTTCACGGCGTTGCCCAAGAGGTTCACCAGCGACACGGTCAGTTGGTCCTTGTCGGCCGACAACTCCGGCAACTTGCCGGGCAACTTCATCTCGAAACCGATCGACTTCTGCTCCATCTGGGGACGGACCTTCTGCGCCACGGCCTCGAACAGCCGCTGCATATCGGTCACTTGGAGTCTGAGCACCGAGGAGCCGGCTTCCATTTGGCTGACGTGCAGCAAGTCGTCCACGAAGCGCGCCAGCCGAGTCGCCTCTTCGTCGATCGTGTTGGCAAACAGTTTCTGTTGTTCGATGTCGACAACTTCGCCGAAGACGAGCGTCTCGGCGTACGCCTTGATGTTGGCCAGCGGCGTGCGCAACTCGTGCGTGGCTGCGTTGATGAACTGGTCGCGCATCTGATCGGCCAGCTTCTGCTGGGTGACGTCGCGTACCGTCCAGACGAACCCGCCGGCCGTTTCGCTCGACGTGCCGTGCAGTGGCGAGCGGGCCACCCGCAACACACACTGCGACGCGTCCTCCGTTCGCTCGATCTCCGCAACGACCGTGCGCTTCAGGAACTTTGCGTCCAAGAGTTGGCTGGCTGGGCCGCCGGCTTCCTTCAGATCCAGGCAGTCGGCCATGGTCTTGTCCTGCAGCGCCGTTTCCTCGGCTCCCAAGCCCAGGAGGCTGACCAGCGCGTGGTTGGCAAACGTCACGCGTGCTTCGTTGTCGGTGACGGCGGTTCCGTCGGCCAGGCTGTTGAGAATCTGATCAGACTTCTTCTGCCGGTATCCGTCCAACGTCTTGCCGAGCCGTTCTGCGAGGCTCGATTGGCCGTTGCCGTCGCGGAGGGATTCGACCAGCCGATTCCAGCCGGTTTCGGCGGGCGAAGTTCCGGCGACCGTTTGCAGGGCCTCGGCTGAGACCGACGACATCGTCGCCGCCTGCCGGAGTTGACGCTCGATACGCGCCAGCGGTTGCACCGTGCGGCGCAGCACGACGATGCCTACGGCGACCACGGCCAGCGGCAGCAGAAACACCGCCGGCACGTTTCCCACGGCGTCCAGGGCGCGAGCCCAGACTTCGTTGGCCACTCCTTCGGAGCCCGCGGTGGGCGAGTCGGCAGTCGCGGCAATCCCCGCCAGCAGACACGCCGCGGTTGCCACGCCAAAAACCAGATAGTAGGCCACCACGCGCCGAGAAAGCCCTAGATGAGAGGTTCTGCCTGACATGCCGTGGCATCCTCCCAATACGTCATCCGGAACTCACGTCGGCCGCCAGCAAGTCCTGAACCACTTGCCTCAATTCCCGTGGGCTGAACGGTTTGGGCACCAGTGCGTTGACCTTCAGCGTGTCGGTGAAGTAGGCTTCGTCCAACTCGAATCCCCGGGCGGTCAGCAGGATGATCGGGACACGTTCGAGACGGGCATTCTTGCGCATGCACTCGCACAACTCTCCTCCCGTCATGCCTGGCATGTTGAAGTCGGTCACCACCAGGTCGAAGTCCGTTTCGTTCAACAGCGTCCAGGCTGCCATACCGTTCTTCGCCGTGGTCACCTCGAGCCCGGCCTCTTGAAGCGAATATCGCACCACCCCGAGCATCGCAGGGTTATCTTCGGCAACCAGTACGCGACCGACCTCTTCTGCCATGGTGGGCACCTCCAAGTCCTCCCGCTCCGATACACCCGGCCAAAGCACGGGGCATGTAGAAACTCGTTACCTCACAGTCGATCGACGTTACGCTCGGGCGTTCATAGTTCGATGTCGATCTCGCACGGCCAAGACAAGCCAACCGCCCGGACGGCGGTGGAAACGGTCGTGGCCGTATCCGCGCCTAGAACGCGTCGTACGTCGTGGAACCGTCCTCCGACACGTCGGTGCAGTTGATGATGAACTCACCGCTCGTGCCGTTGTACATCCAGCCCGTGAGGCCGTCGGCCACCAGCGGATCGGCGGCGCTGATCGTCACGTCGGCGTCTTCGGTACCCACGTTCGACGCCGGGAACGGTCCCCGCAGATACGGTCTGAGTGCCGCCTTGAACGTGGCCTGATCCGTGTCCGGGGGATAGGTCCCGGTGTTCTGGGTGGCGTAGGCCTCGATGGCGTCGCGGACGACGGTCAAGGACTGCCGCTCCGAATTGTCGGTCGCGTCTCCCATGATGTTCAACATCCTTGGCGCCGCGATAGCAACGAGAATGCCGATGATCATTACGACCACTACGATCTCGACCAGGGTGAATCCGGTTTTCCGTCTCATCGCGTCAGGCCCTTCTCTTTCGGCTCCAAGGGACGTGTCAATTAGCATCCTTGGCAAGTCTGCGATCCGTCTCAGGTTCGCAACAGGGGACATTCCCCCAAAGAACGGTAGGTTGCTGTGGCTAGGAGTCAAGGCAAACAGACATAAATTTCTGCTGCGTACCGGCCAACTCCTTACCGGCCGATCGAGGATTCGTGTAGAATAGCAGCGAGGTAGTCGCTCGGTAGGGACGGCCGCGAGCCAGGAGTTCTGATGAAACCTCTACAATCGATACCGGCGGCGGTGCTGCTTCTGAGTTTCGCGGGCACCGCAGCAGCACAGCACGCCAAGATTCCGTCGTTGCAGGCCGGGGCGGCCGCCGTGGATATCTCGCCGGTGACGCTGCCCGCGCTGCGAAACGGCGGTTTCCTGCAGGCCAGTTCCGATCGCGTCGACGACCCGCTGTTCGCGCGGTGCCTGGTGCTTTGCGACGGCAAAGAGACGCTCGCCCTGGTGATTGTCGATTCGTGCGCGTTTTCCAGGACTTTGTGCGATGAAATCAAACGGCTTGCGACGCGCGACACCGGCATTCCGGCCAACCGTATCTTGATTAGCGCAACACACACCCATACGGCCCCGTCGACCCTGGACCTGTGCCTCGGCTGCGGACGAGACGACGCCTACGTTCGGTTCGTGCCCGCCCGCGTGGCTCGGGCGATTGCCGAAGCGCACGCGAACCTGCGGCCGGCGAAGCTGGGGTTCGCCGCCGTCGACGGGTCCGAATTTACCAATTGCCGGCGTTGGATCACTCGTAGCGATCGGATGGGTACCGATCCCTTCGGCGGGCGGACCGTGCGGGCCATGATGCACCCGGGCTATCAGAACCCGAACTACGTCAGTCCGGCCGGTCCGATCGATCCCTGGCTGTCGGTGGTGAGCGTTGTCGACGCGGAAGACGACGCGCCGCTGTGTATCATGGCCAATCTGTCGATGCACTACTTCGGCTCGGGCTCCGGATTCTCGGCCGACTATTACGGCGACGTCGTCCGTTTGCTGGAAGCTCGGATCGGGAAGCTCAGCGGCAAGCAGACCGACGGCTTTGTGGGCATTATGTCGCAGGGAACCAGCGGCGATCTGCACTGGATGGACTACAGCCAACCGCGGCGGAATATCGGCCGGCAGCAGTACGCCGAGGGTGTGGCCGATTGCATTTTGCAGGCGTTCGGGACGATCGAACATCGATCGGACCTGAGCTTGGCGATGGCAGAGAAGCGGCCGGTCATAGGGCGGCGGACTCCGTCGCCGGCGCGCCTTGCGTGGGCTCGCCCAATCAATTCCGCCCGAGGTGACGTCCCGCCGCGCAACCGCACGGAAGTCTACGCCCAGCAGGCCGAGTGGATTCACGAAAACCCGCGCGAAGAAGTTGTCTTGCAAGCCGTCCGCATCGGCGAGTTGGGTATCACCGCCACGGCAAACGAGGTCTACGGCATCACGGGCCTGAAGCTGAAGCGGCAGAGCCCGCTGGCCACGACGTTCAATCTGGAACTGGCCAACGGATGTGCCGGCTACATTCCGCCCCCGGAACAACATCGGCTCGGCGGCTACACCACCTGGCCGGCACGGTCGGCGGGCCTCGACGAACGGGCCGAACCGCTGATCGTCGAGACGCTGCTGGAGTTGTTGGAAACGGTTTCCGACGGCCCGCGCAAACCGCTTCGCGACCCGGCGACCGATTTCTCGCGGGCCGTTGTGACCAGCCGACCGACCGCCTACTGGCGGTTGGACGATATGGAGGCCACACGGGTCATCGATGCGATGGGTAACCACCACGCGGAATACCAAGGCGGTGTTGCGCTCTATCTGCCGGGACCGCCGGGGCCGGGATTCGATGCGGCGGACTACGGAAACCGGGCCGTGTATCTCGCCGGAGGGTACGTGGAGGGCCGCCTCGGCGAAGTGCCCGACGATTGCAGCGTGTCGATGTGGTTCTGCAACGGGCTGCCCTCGGACGCCCGCGACGTCACGGGGACCTTGCTGTCGACTTGCGGTGTAACGCTGCTGATCGCCGGCACGGCCGAAGGCGACCGGGCGGGGCACTTGGTGCTTCGAGCGGACTCGCATCGTTTCGTCGGCAAGATGTCCGTTGTCACCAGAGGGTGGCATCATCTGGCCGTCACGCGATCGCTACGCCGCGTGCGCGTCTATCTCGACGGCCGCGCGGAGCCGGAGATCGATGCGGAAATCGAGCCGGCCGTTGCGTCGAAGAGAATCCTCATTGGCAGCGGTGGAAACGCCTCGACGACGTTCGACGGCAAGATCGACGAGGTGGCCGTGTTCGATCGGGCGCTGGAGGCCGGCGACGTCGTGGAACTCTACAGAGTTTCCGGCATGACGCCGCCTCCGCGGCCCAAGCCGACCGTGATGCTGGGACCGAAACCGTCGGACGCGGAATCTCGGCAACGGTACGCCGAAGCCGTGACGGCATCGAAGCCGGTGGCGTTTTGGCGATTGCACGACCGGCCCGACCGGACCGCGGAGGATACGGCGGGCCAATTCCCGGCGACATTCGAGGAAGGAGCCGCGCCGCTTCCACCGGAAGCCGCTAGGCCGAATTTCACCGGCGGCCGAGTGAAGGCGAACGTGCCAGATCTCGGCAACACGTACAGCGTGGAACTCTGGGTCCGCAATGAGTTGCCAAACGATGCGCGGCCCGTGACCGCTTACGTGTTTTCTCGCGGCGTCGACCGCGCAGACGGCGCTCCCGGCGACAACCTGGGCATCGGCGGAACACACTCCCACGGTGGCCGGCTGTTCGTCTTCAACGGCAATCGGGCCGATCAGTCGGTGGTCGGCACGACGCGGATCAAGCCGGGAAGCTGGTCGCATTTGGTCATGGTTCGTCAAGACCGCAACGTCACCGTGTATCTCAACGGCGATGCGAAGCCGGAGATCGACGCCGAGTTGCCGATCACCTACCCGGCCGGTTGCGAGGATCTGCTGCTGGGCGGACGCAACGACGACTTCGCCAATCTTCAGGGGATGCTCGAAGAGGTCGCCGTCTACGATCGGCCGCTGACGCCCGAGGAGGTCAAGGCGCACTTCGACGCGGCCGGGGTCGAGCCGGTCGAGTAGGCGGGTGCCACTGCTGGCTTGCCCAGCAGTGCCCTTCTTGCGCTGGTCTCAACTCTGCACTGCTGGGCAAGCCAGCAGTGGCACCCAGCGACGCTACCTATCGTGGCCCCGGCACGAAGATAACGACGTCGTCCGGGCGCGTATCCAACGTGACGACGCCGCGCTGGTCGGCCGTGAGACTTTCGGGCTTGCCGTTGCGGGCCGTGTCGATGGTTCGCCATGGGCTCTGTAATTGCAAGCGCCCACCGACGGTCGACGTGACGGCCACGTGCCGCACGCTGCCGTCGGCCACGGCCGCGGTAACCAGAAAACCGCCCTGGGCACGCAGGTCGCGGAATTCGGCCGGCTTGTCTTTCGGCCAGGCGGGGAAGACGCGTACCACGTCGCCCACGCTTTGCAGCAGCAGTTCGCTGACGGCCATCGACGCGGCGAACTGCTCCGTATAGTGGCCGAAATTGTTGAAGCCGTGGCCGAGCCGGTTCAGGGTCAACGTGCCGTTGGGGCGGGTGCGCGTCTCCAACTCCGTACGCAAGAAATCGACCGCGCCCGGCATGCTCAGCCGGGCCCTGGCGACCGAGAGCATGATCGCCGAATTGTTCCCGTTCCACCTGCAACGCTCGATCGTGCGGGCGAACAACGCCTTCTCGGCCGGCGGCGAGAAGTGGGTGACCACGTCGCCGGGAAACACGGGCACCGCCGGCACCGCGATGTTGTAGGTGATTGGCGGGGCATCCTGCACGTCGACCACGACCGGCTCTTCTCCAACAGTGGTCGGGTACGGCGGAAGCTGCCCGAGCGACTTCTGCCAGCGGCCGCGAAGTTCCGCATCGCAATCGAGCGTTGTGGCGCCCTCGATAGCCGCCTGGAAGATGTACCGGAACATGGCGATGTCGAACGTCCCGTTGCGGTTTCGCTCGAAGTCCTTCGTCCAACCCCAATGCTCCGGCGATACGCTCGGGCCAAGCACGATCCGACCGTCTTCGGTTCGCTCGCAGGCGTCGATCAACTCCGCCTGGAAAACCGCCACGTCGCGGATCGCCGGGTAGACCACGTCGGCGAGCAGCTTGCGGTCGGGGGCATATTTGTAGTGCCACCAAAGCGGTTGCACCGAAAATCCGCTGACCCCCTGCGTGAAGCCCCAGACGTGGTGGATATACTGCCGGCCGTTGGGGCTCTTGCATTTTTCGGGGTGCGGCGGCTCATAGGCGAATAGCACGTGTGGGTAGTATGCCCCGTCGAAGTCGAAGACCTCCCGGGCGAGCCAGCGCGCCCGCGGCAGATACTCGCGGATGAGCCGGTCGTACGGTTCGGCCAGGTCCGGATGGTTGGTCACGTAGGCCGACCAGAACGTCTGCTGGATGTTGTAGTTTGTGTGATAGTCGCCGTGCCACGCCGGCCGGTCGTGGATCAGGCCCGCGAACAGGCCCGGCGATATCGCGCCCGGCCGAGTGACGCAGCGGAGGAAGTAGAGGTTGCGATACCAGGCACAGCTCAGGAAGTGGTCGTCCAACTCGACGCCGCTGGCCGCCCAGAAGCGGGTCCACTCGGCTTCGTGGCGGCGGATCACGTCCGCGGCGTCTTGCGCGAGCGTCGATCGGACCGCCGCCACGGCGGCCGATCTGGGATCCTCGGCCTCGCGGCTGGTGACGATCGCCACGGCCGTGCGCTTCTGCCGATTCGCCATGGCAACGGCGAAGCTCATGCCCGGCCAGTCCACGTCGCCGGGGATCTTCTGCACGATCCACTCCACGCCGTCTTGCACGCCGGAGTCGATCTCGGGCAGATCGGTCGAATCGATCGGCAACAGCCGTCCGGCGTGTGGAGAATCGATCAGCACCGCGTTGCTCTGAGCGAGGATACGGATTTCCGTTGACGGCGCATCGCCCTTTGGGCCGCCCACTTGCACCATCGCACGGCGAAGGTCGAGACGCCCGGGCAACGACGGCGGGGCCAGCGCCTCGGCCGAGAGATCGATGGCCAGTTTCTGGTCGGCCCCCTCAAGCGCGATCGACTCGATGCGGTTTTCCGCCCTGCGGCCGTCTTCGGTCCAGGTATAGAAGATGAGTTGTTCGATAGTCTTGCCGGGAGGCAACTCGTAGACGGAGTCGGCAGGTTCGGTCGGCGATTCGGTCCAGCCGGTCTTGAAGACGACTTCGCCGGCGGGGCCCATCACGTCGACGTAGTACTGGGCGTTCTCGCTGCCGGAGAGGCGCACGTGCAGATTGCGGTAGTCGTCGGTCGTTGTGCGCAGCGGCGAGTACGAGTAGCCGTTGGACGCCCCCTGCGTGCCGGCGATGCTCATCACCGCGGCGCCGTCGCCGGGCGTGAAGGCGTTGTGGCTGCCTTGTGCCCGGATCGAACGCCAAACGGCCGCGGCCGGCCGATCGCTCAGCGCGACCACGGCGCATGCCCTCTGGCAGGGGTAGGCGTGGGCGTGATAGGCGTCGGCGCCGTGGTTGCCCCAACCGTCCTCGAGGATCGTCGTGTGGCCGGCATGTGGCGCCGACTGCGACGCCAGCCGCTTGACCCACGCGAACTTGGGCAAGGGCGGATCGAGCTTGGCGTCGTAGCGGGCGTCCCAGACGTCGTTCTTGGTCAGCTTGATTCGCAGTTGCCCGGCCTCCGCGTAGACCAGGGCATTCAGATCGCCGTTGCCGATGATCAGGGCGTCGCGGAGGATGCTATCGAGACGTTCGACCGACACGGCCGCCGCGTCTAAGGCGTTTGGGTAGGGGATCGCCGACTCGGCGGCGCCGGCCGCTTCGGACGGCCGCAGCATGAAGAGCAACAGCACAACCGAGAGAGTCCGTTTTGGGTACGACATGCCGGGCATCCTCCACGTAGACGGCGGTTACTGAGCGCGGGCCGATAGACGTCAGCGTACCGCAAGGGGCGGTCCGCTGCAAACGGCCGGCTTGGCCCTCCAGGAGAACTGCAAAGTGTGCGGGAGCCCGAAAAAGGGGACTGGCTCCGTCG
>CAYYNP010000246.1:0-15063 GCA_964472545.1 uncultured Planctomycetaceae bacterium
GGCAATCACCGACCCCGGTCGCGACCCCGGTCGCCGACCCCGGTCGCCCGACCCCCGTCGCCCCGGTCGCGAATAAGCAATAAACGACAACCCACCCCACCCCCCACTCCCAACCCCGAACTCCCCCCCCCCCACCCCCAGCCCCGAACTCCCAGCCCCGAACTCCCAGCCCCGAAGAAGAACTCCCGTGCCAAACCTCCTCAACGCCACCGTCGCCGTCACCGGGGCCACCGGCTCGATCGGGTTGGCGCTGTGCCGTGCGCTAGCGAAGCAGGGCTGCCGCATCGGCCTGTTGGGACGCTCGGCGGGGAAACTCGACGAGGTGGCCGACGAATTGCGGGGCGTGGGAGCCACGGTGGCTTTCTCCACGGCCGATCTGCGTGTGCGGACCGACGTCCACGACGCGATGGCCGCGCTCGCCGACCGGCTGGGCTCGATCGACGTGCTGGTCCACAACGCCGGTATCGGCCGGGTGACCACCGCTTCGGCACCCGAGTTGGACGACATCGAAGAGATGCTCGGTGTGAACTACCTTGGCGGCGTCTACGCCACCGAAGCCGTGCTGCCGTCGATGCTCGCGCGGCGCCGCGGACAATTGGTCGCCGTGAGCAGTTTGGCGGCGTTGCGGGGGATGGCGTTTACGGCCGGCTATTCCGCCAGCAAGGCCGCGTTTGCTACGTACTTGGAAGCTCTGCGGCCGGCCTTGCGGCTTCGCGGCGTCGCGGCCAGCACTTGTTACCTGGGCTTTGTGCGCACGCCGATGAGCGACGCCCTGCCGCTGCATCCGGCCCTCTGGCGGATCCGGTCCGAAACGGCCGCCCGGCGGATCGTCCGCGCCATTCGCCGCGGCTCGCGCGAGTCGTACTTCCCCTGGTACGACGCCCTGGGGGCGCGGCTGCTGCGACGGCTGCCGGCCCGGGTGTTCGATTCAATCATGGCCCGTTTCGGCCGGCTGGTACTTCGGGGAGAATACTGATGAACCCTACACAACTCTGCGGCAAGAACCGTATCGCCGAGGCCTTCTACAACGGGCCGAAGTTTCAGAAGTTCCGCTTCTGGGAGAACTTCTTCCTGTTCTACGCCGGCGGGCTGAAGGGGGCGCGGATGCAGATCCTCCGCCACCTGCCGCCGCTGGATGGGGGAACGCTTCTGGAGGTGGGCATCGGCGACGGGGCTAACGTGCGGCTGCTGGATCCGGACGTCGAGGTCACCGGCGTCGACATCGCTATCAACCGGTTGCGTAGCTGCCGCCAGCGCTACGAAGGTACCGGCCGCTGGCTGCGGCTGCTGCTGGCCCAGGGCGAAACGCTGCCGTTTGCGGCCGACGCGTTCGACGCCGTGTTGAGCGTGGGTGGGTTCAACCACTTCAGCGATCCCGCTCGGGCGCTCGACGAAATGGCCCGTGTGACACGGCCCGGCGGACGCGTGGTCGTGGCCGACGAGATCCCCGATCTGTATCGCTACGGCTGGGGACATCGCATGCGCCTGCCGGCGCTCGACGACTGGCTGATGCGGCGCTGGTTCGGCCGGGAGTTTCACGATATGGTCCTCGGCAACGATCTCGACGTCGAAGCGGTGGCCGCCGGGACGCTATCGGAACACGAAGTCTACCGCATCTGGCGCGGCTACGGCTATTGTCTGGTCGGCACGCCGTCAGAAAACTCCCCCACCCAAAACACCCCGTCGGGCAATCAACAAACGAAAGAGAAGGTGCTTTCACCATGACGCGTACTCACGTACCGGACACCAATTGGATCGCCGAGTTGCCGCGGCTGCGCTGCGTCGACTGTGGCGGAGAACTCTGTTCGCTCGAGGCCGGCTCGCTGCGGTGCGACGCCTGCGACCGGTCGTTCCCGATCGACCAGGGCACGCTCAACGTGATGGACAAGCTCACCGGCAACAACAAGGTGGCCGCCGATTTCTACGACGGGCCGCTGTGGCCGAAGTTCCGCTTCTGGGAACATTTTACGTTCCTGCTCAACGGCGGGGCCCGGCGCTGTCGCCGTCAGGTGCTCAAACACCTCGGCGATCTTTCCGGCACCCGGCTGTTGGACGTGGCCATCGGCGACGGCTCGAATCTGCCGTGGATCCCGGAGGATTGCGAGGTCTACGGCGTCGACATCTCGACCATGCAACTGGCCGACTGCCGCCGCAAACACGCCGGCCGTGGCACGCGGCTGATCCAGGGTGAGGCCGAGAAGCTGCCGTTCGACGACAACACGTTCGACAACGTGCTGAGCTTCGGGGCGTTGAACTACTTCAACGACCCGGCCGGCTCGATGCGCGAGATGGCCCGGGTGGTCAAGCCCGAGGGGCGAATCGTCGTCTCCGACGAATACCCCAGCTTACCTAACCGGATGATCGGCCATTGGATCGGCCTGCCGCAACTCGACCGCTGGATCATGAGCCGGCTGATGCGACTGGGGCCGCATTTCACGGAGATGGTCGACCGCCACCGCCACCTGAAGATCGAACCGATCATGGACGAGGCCTTGAAGGACTGGCAGATATTCTCGTTGTGGCTTAAGGTGGGCTATTGTGTCGTCGGCCGGCCGAAGAAATCGGTCGTAGTTTCCGAAACTCTGGCAGAGGAGTCGATTGCCGAAGTTCGGTAGTAGGTGATAATATCTGGGTTGAAGGGTGGCTGGGGTCGAAGCACGAGGAACGAGTGCTGAGCCCCCAGTGGCCTGAGTCTCCCGAAACCTAGCACCTGGGGGCTCGGTGCTCGTCCCTCGCACCTCGACCCCAGCCACCCACCTCACCCTTTCATCCTTCCTCCCTCATCCTTCATCCTTCCAATGCACTTCTCCACCTTCATCCTCAAGAACGTGCTGCGCCGCCCGGTCCGCTCTGTGCTGACCTGCCTGGGCGTGGCGTTGGCCGTCGGGGCGGTGGTGGCGCTGGTGGGGATCTCTCGTGGGTTCGAGCAGTCGTTTCTGGAGATTTATGAAGGACGCGGCGTCGATCTGATCGTGCAGCGGGCCGGCGTGACCAACCCCATGACCAGCAGCCTCGACGAGCGCGTCGGAGAACAGATCGCCGAACTGCCCGGCGTTGCCCGGGTAACCGGCGGGCTGGCTGAAGTGGCCTACTTCGACGAGGCCGATCCGCCGATGGACGTGATCATCCAAGGCTGGGCGCTGGGTAGTTTTCTGTTTGAGGATCTCGACGTCGTCGACGGCGACCCGCTCACGCCGGGCGAACCCGACACGGCCATGCTCGGCGTCGAACTGGCCGAACGGCTCGACAAGCAGGTCGGCGACACCCTGCGAACCCCGTTGGGCGACGAAGAGTTTCGCGTGGTGGGGATCTACCGGAGTTACAAAATCGAGCAAGGCTCGGTGGTGTTGCCGCTACCCACGCTGCAACGGCTTATCCTGCGAGAAGGTGAAGTCACCGGATTCCAGATCATGGTCGAGGAGTCGCTCGTGAAGAAGCGGATCGTCGAGCGAGTGCGTCACGAGATCGAGCAACTGCGCGGCCCCAAAGGTCAATCGCTGCACCTCGACGTCAAACCTACCGATCAATACGTGCACGACGTGCTCCAGATCCGTCAAGCACGCGCCATGGCCTGGCTCACCTCGGTGATCGCTTTGGTGATCGGCGCCGTCGGCATCCTCAACACGATGATCATGTCGGTCTTCGAGCGTACCTGCGAGATCGGCATCCTGCGGGCAATCGGCTGGCGGAAGTCGCGCGTGATGTGGATGATCCTCAGCGAGTCGTTCGTGTTGTGTGTTGTGGGGGCGGCGATCGGCACGGCCGGCGCTATCGGCGTAACCCGCTGGTTGAGCGAGTTCTCGCCGGCCGCCGGCTTCGTCCGCGGCACGGTCGCCCCGACGGTGATCGGCCTGGGATTCGCCATCGCCGTGCTGGTAGGCCTGATCGGCGGGCTCTATCCGGCCGTTCGCGGTGCGCGGCTTTCCCCCACGGAGGCCATCCGCCATGAGTGAGCAACCGCCGATCTTCCGCACCGAACGCGTCAGCCGGACCTATCCGGACGGCCAGGTCGCCGCGCTGGTCGAGGCCACGATCCGCATCGACCGCGGCGAGTACGTGGCGATCATGGGCCCCAGCGGCAGCGGCAAGTCGACGCTCTTGAACCTATTGGGCACGCTCGATCGGCCCACCGACGGCGAGGTCTTCTTCGAGGACCGCCCACTCTCGACGCTCAACGACCCCGACCGCTTCCGCTCGCAGCAACTTGGGTTTGTCTTCCAATCGTTCTACCTGTTGCCCACGCTCTCGGCGGTGGAGAACGTCCAGATCCCGATGTTCGAGACGTCGCTGCCGCCGGCGGCCCGAACCAAGCGAGCGGCCGAGTTGCTCGAAACGGTCGGCATGACCCATCGCGCACGCCACTTGCCCTCGCGGCTTTCGGTCGGCGAACGCCAGCGGGTGGCGATCGCCCGGGCGCTGGCCAACGACCCGCAAGTCCTCCTGGCCGACGAGCCGACCGGCAACCTCGATTCGAAGACGGCCGCCGGCGTGCTCGATCTGTTCGACCGGCTACACAGCGAGCAGGGCATGACCATCGTGGTCGTCACCCACGGCGAGGAGATCGCCCAACGCGCACAGCGCACGATCCGACTTCGCGACGGGCGCGTTGTCAACGAGCCCCGAAATCGCGACGCTAGCCGGGGGCGGAAGCCCCCGGAGGGTCAGCATCAGAGCAGCTCCCGGATCAACGACACCGCCGAATCTCCGGGGGCTTCCGCCCCCGGCTAGACGCTACGGCTGCGTCGCAACGCGGCTCGTCGTCACCACCAGGTAGAGCTGCTTCCGCTCTCGGGGGCCACCGCCGTCGTCCGTGGCCGCAGCATCCTCGTGCGGCGCGAGCGTCAATCCGCCGACCAACACCGGCTTGCCCAACGGCACACGCAACGTGGCGGCCAGTTCGTGGGTGGGCATGTTGACGCGGTCGATCTGCAGCGACGTCGTCGAGTCGGGCGTGTGGGCGTCGGTTGGCTGTTCGGTTAACGCATCGGCGGGAGCTGGATTGGTGGTCTGCGCCGGCGGCTCAGGCGTGCGCCATCCGGTTACGGTGCTGTGGACGTGCAGCAGGGCGGCCGCCTCGCCGGGCGGCAACGAGGCGGAAACTCCGAGCACGACACCCACGTTCGGTATCGTCGTCGTCGGTCGATAGCCGGCCCAGCCCGGAGGGTCCTGCACGGCCCCGGAGACAACCGAACGTCGCTCGCCCGCCGCCAGAAACACCCGCTGACCACTGAGGCACACGATCCGGCCGCGAAAGCCGGGCACCTCACGTGTGAGCCGTTCGAGGGCCTTCGCATCGACGGCGATCCGGGCGCCCATGCTCGTCAGGTCCGCGTTCGGCGGCAACAGTTCGTCGAGCCGATCGGAATCGAGCAACAGCCATCGGGCGTCGACGGCAATCGCCGGCGCCGACCGCTTCCGGCCACGCAGGTCTTCCAGCAACGTTTCCAGGCGTCGCAACACGTCGCGCGTCTGAGAAACGACGATCGACCGATCGAATTGGTCGATCGACCCCGGGCCGCCGCAGTCCTCCCAGGTCAACGGAGCCACAATCCGTGTGAGCAATCGAATCAGATCTTCCAACTCGGCGTCCGGACGTGCCGTCTCTCGATAGCGATAGCTCGGAACGTAGCTCCCACCCGTCGGCACGTAGCCCAAGCCCGGCTGCGCGAGCCACGACGCACGCACGTCGTCCTTGACGCCCATCATCCCCACCAAGCCTTGGTTCATGTGGAGCCGAATTGGCCACCCCTTAGCCGCCGACGTTGTCGGCAGGCTGGTGGGATCGAAGGCGTGATCCTCCACGGGGGTCAGCAGGTCCGACACGTCGTAGACTCTGGTGATCAAACGCGTCCTTGCCTCTTCTGGCGTGGTGACCAGCAGCACGTCTGACGCGATCGTCCAAGCCAGGTCTTCCTCCCGCAGTATCAAGTCCAGGGCCGAACGTAACGATAAGCCGCGCATGGCACACGTGATCGGCGTGCCGATGTCCACACCGGCTTCTCTCATGGCACGGCGGTCGATCTTGATGATGATTCGATGAGCTTGTCGGAGGGCCTCGACAACGTCGAGAAGCGGAACCTCGATGAACTCCAGCGAGACCGGTTGGTCCAGCGCCGCCAGGATCGCCGCCTCGCCCGAGCGCAGCTTGCGGGGGTTCCGCTTTCCTCCGGAATTCTCCTCCTCGGGTTTCTTCACTTCGATCGCACAGGGCGGGTTCGCCGGCGCGATCCCAGATGGGTCTTCCAGCACGGGCGCCGGCATGGGTGGGGCCGGAAGCGGCGCGATCCCAAATGGGTTTTCCAGCGCGGGCGCCGGCATGGGCGGGGCCAGGAGCGGCGTGCTCGCAGGCACTGCCTGGGCACAAACCGGCGGTCCCTCGCCCCACCACCACACTCCGATCAACGCTGCCGCCACACCTACCGAGACAATCGTCCAACGCAAAGTCCTATCGAACATCACCCACCTCCTCTCTCGATGACGCAAAGGGGTATCCAACTGCCGCCACCGGGGCCCGGGCAACCCACCCCGGGCGACGGGGCATCCAGTAGTCAGTGTATCCGAAAGGACGTCGACATGCGGCCGACTGTTCGCGGCTACACGATCGGTCGCACTCAATCCGAACTCGCCCAAAGCGAATCGATCAACGCGACCGTCCGATCGACGAGCATCTGCCCGCCCTCCGGGCCGACGAGACTGCTGTGGACGATCGCGCTGTAATGGCCGCCGCGAACGGCCTTTGCGGTCGGCAGATACGTGCCCGGGCCGGCCAACTGGACCACGAACGTTTGCACGGCCTTGCTGCGGGCTTTGATGCGGATGCCGTATTCGATGAACAGCTCGAACGCGTTGGTGCACACGACAGCGTCGCCGATCCGCAGCGCGTGCAATTCCATCTCGTGCGTTGGCTTGAGGTCCGTCTGCTGCCGCTGATATCGCTGCACGGTCACCTCGTACCACATCATCCGCCGGTGAACGCGGTCGGCCGCTTTGGGATCGGCGGCCATCTGCTCGGCGGCTTGCTCCACGGCGGCCCTTGCCTCGGCGTACTCCACCTCGCTGACCAACCGCATCGGAAGCCGCAGCGTTTCGACCTTGTGGATCAACGGCACGTCAGTTTGCCGCTCGTCTTTCACGACTTCGTAAACGTCGTCGACGGCTTGGACGATCCGTCGGGCGATCTCCTCCAGGCGACTCAGCCCCCGCAGCCGCCGCATACGTTCGTCGGCCGCCTTGCGATACATCAGGTGTGGCGATTGGTCGCCGGAGGCCCCGATCCAACCGAGCACGCAGAGCTCTTCTCCGTACTTCTTCCGCAACGCCTCGCGGACCGGATGCCAGAAGTCGGCGTTGACGGCCGTCCGCGATTCGACCTCCTGGGCGGGACACGCCACGCCGATAGCCATCGCGATCGGCTTGCCGGCGGCGTCGAAAAAGAAGAGCACGTCGACGTCGTGATCCTCGTAGCCTTCCAGCCCGCGGAAGCCGGGCACGTTCGTGCCGCCGTACATCCGCGCAGAACCGTCGGCGTAAACGGCCCGGCGGTTGTAGCCGACCACCGCGTGGCCAAGTCCGTGAGTGACGCTCCCCGGGCGGCGGCCATTCCACGCGCTTGCGATCGCGTCGGCGATCCGCTCGGCAAGGAACCTCCGATAGGCTTCGACCTGGACCACTCCTTCCTTAGGAATCGCGTACTTGCCCGGCAGCGTGACGGGTGCCGTGTGTGAGTGCGTAGCACTGAGGAAGATCTTCATCGGGTCGAGGCCCGGCAAACGTTTCGCCACCGCTTCGCGCACCATCCGGCGGACGTCGCAGGTGATGTAGACCAGGTCGCACGAGACCATGATCGCCGAGTTGAGCGACTTCTCGCCGTCGCGCGATTCCAACACGATCACGTTGGCCGTAACCGGCGACTCGACCGTACGGGCGATCCGCAGATGAAACTGACCGGAAACGGCAACCGGCTCCTTTGGCGTGACGTCGGTCGTGGCGGTGCCGATGAGCAAGTCCGCGCCAGCGGCCGTCGGCGTGGGCATCCATGCGACGAGGCCGGCCAAGACGAGCATGGCGAACAATCGAGTCATAACGGTCTCCTCGGTGGCGGTGCGTTGCGGGCAGTATGCACGGGCAGTGCTTGACCGTCGGCCGTTTGGGGGTTAGGCTCAGGTCCGCGGTCGATGGTGACGATTCTACCGACTCCTGTCAGCGGAGGAAAGCATCGTGAGAAAGCTCCGTATACTCGTCTTGGTGGCGGCGTTTCTGATGCCCAGACTGCTCTTGCCAATGCCCGGCTTTACCGGAGAACCCGACGCCGACACGGCCGCGCTGATGACGCGGCGTTGCCCGAAACCGGCCCAGTTTGGGTTGGTCTTCTCGTTCGGCTACGGCAGCGACCAGATGCCGAAGGACGACGCGCGCTTCGAGGCGTTGTTGGTCAAGATCAAACAGGCCGGCTTCAACGTGATTCACACGTCGTACACCGAGCAGCGGCTGGAACTCTGCGAAAAGCACGGCGTGAAGTTGATGGTCGATTTGCTCGACGTCGAGAACCACCATGTCTACAAGTCGATCGAGAAGGCCCAGGCCGTGGCCGAGAAACTCCGCGGCGAAGCGGCCGTCTGGGGCTACAACATCTGGAACGACCACATGCGCGGCAGCGAGGCCGGCCGAGAACGCGACATCAACAAGGTCCGCACCTGGGACCCCACGCATCCGGCCTACGGCGGCGGATGCGCCAACGACAACAACCGGCTGTTGGTCAACGCCGACGTGATGGGCTACTACGACTTCCACTGGGAACGCGGCATCCATCTCCACTTCCCGCACCTGCTGGAGTATCTCGAAGGAGCACGGAAGTACGATTCTTACGTCTACACTTGGCTCTCGTGGCGGCCGTACAAGTATTCCGACCACTACCACCGCAGCCTCTGGTCGGCCAACACGTGTATCGCCTGTGGCTACAAGGGCATCATGTGGTTTCTCGGCAGCGGGTTCATGGACACGAATACGCTCGAGTGGAAACAGGGCAAGACGCACGTGCTGGACGTTCACAAACAGATCGTTCCGCTGGGCGACGAGATCATGAAGCTTGGCCTGCCCGTGGCCGTCTACTCGACGCCGATCACCAAGACCAACGAAGACAAACCGCTGCCCGACGGCAAACCGCAGACGATGCCCCCGGGGCTTCAGAACAACGGCTTCCCGCGGGATTTCTGGATTCAACCGGCCGGCGGGGAGTTTCTCATGGGCGTTTTCAAAGACGAAACCGATCGCGACGCGATCTTCGTCGTCAACCACAACTCGCAGGCACCGCAAAAGGTGATCTTGCGGCTGGGCAAGCCGGCCATAGCGAGCCTATTCGACCGCGGAGAAGCAGCCTGGCGGTCGGTCGAGGTCAACAACAACACACTGAGCTTTGACCTCGGCAAGGCCGCCGGAGAGTTGTTGCGGTTCGAGGAGCCGTAGTGTTTCTCGAGAAGCTTATTGATGATTGGGGTGGCTGGGGTCGAGCGCAGCAAGCCATCGCTCGCGCGGTTACTGACTACTCCTCCTCATAGTGCTCCACGTGCGGCCAGTAGAGCTTGAAGTCGAAAGTGGGGCTGTTGTCGCCGTCGTGGCAGGCGCGGCAGTGTTGCTTGCCGGAGCGGAAGTCCTGGGACTCGGCCTGGGTGATGACCATGGCTTTGCGAAGAGTCTCCTGCAGGGCCGTGTCGGTGCCGTCTTCGGCGGCGACGTGGGCGGAGCCCGGGCCGTGGCAAGATTCGCAGCCCACGCCGGCCAAATGGGGCGTGGCGGCGAGGCCTTGGTCGGCGTTGCCGTCGTAGCTCTCGAAGCCGCCTTCGTAAGGGAAGTACTCCGTCGGGTGCCAGCCGATCACGTGACAGCTCAAACACTCCGGATCGAAGTGACGCAGCGGCTTGGTCTTCTTCGCCAGGGTGTCGTAGGCCTTCGCGTGCGGCGTGCGTTTCCAGACGTCGTACGAGTCTTCGTGGCAGTTCATACACTTCTTCGAGCCGACGAACGTGCCGTGGGTTTGCCGCTGCGGATGCGGCGGGGCGCGGTCGCCAAACGGGATGCCCAGTTCGCTGAAGCCGAGCTCCTCGAGCTGCCCCTGATAACCGCCCATCAGCGTGACCATCTCGGCCGACTCGGGAAAGCGGGAATCGAGCGGGACGGCCTGGTAGCGCAGCGGCATCCGGGCGTCGTCGTACATACCCAGCACGACGGCGTCCATCCCCTTGTCGCCCACTTCGATCAGGATCGGGCCGTCGTCGTCGATCCGCCGGAAGTTGCCCGGCACGGTGGGGCCTCCGCCGGCGGTCACCACCAGATCGAAGGCCGGGAACTTCCGCGCCAAGGCCAGCGTCTCGTCCATCGTGGCGTGGGCCAAGAGCACCAGGTAGTCGGCCTGACGCTCCATGGCGGGCACCAACTCGGCCAGGGCCGCTTCGGGATCCTGCTTCACGAGGTCGTTGTTGTGGATTTCCTTTTGATACTCTTTGCCCAACACGCTGGTGATGGCGATCTTCATCCCGGCCGCTTCCACGCCCCGGATCTGGGCCGTCAACTCGCCCGGCTTGGCCAGCAGGCCGACGTTGGCCGAGATCAACACGCTCGGCTTACCGGGGTCGATGGCAGCCAGCGAGAACAACGGGTCGGTTCGCAGCTTGAGGTCCGACGTACCCAGGCCGATGGCGTGATAGCCGGCGGCCTCCATGGCGTCGAAGAGCACGTCGAACTTCATCTCCGCCTGCCGGTCGGATCCCTTGGCCAGCCCGCCCACGTCGAGCCCCACCAGAGTCCAGCCCCGCTTCTCGCGCAGCTCGCGGACCAGCGAGTGGCGGCGGCTCATGCCGCCCTTCATGCGATCGAGGCCCGCACAGCCACACGGCTCCAAATAGCCGTGGATGTTGCCGGTGATCACCAGCGCCCGGGTCGGCTTGGGCCAGTCCTTGAAGATCTCGCCGTTTTCCTTGACCGGGTCGAAAGGCTCGCCCTTGCGGCCGGGCAGTGGAGGCAGCGTATCGTGCGGACCGGCTGTGGGGGGATCAACGGGCGCTGGATCAACGGGCGCTGGATCAACGGGCGGTGGATCAACGGGCGGTGGATCAACGGGCGGTGGATCGACGGGTGGTGGATCGACGGGTGGTGGATCGACGGGTGGGGGGTCAACCGGCGGCGGGTCGGACGTTACGGTGGTTTGCTCGGGCGTCGGCTGGGCCGTGGGTTTCGCGCTCGCCGTGACCGACGTGCGATCCCGCGTCGGAACGTCTTGCGTCGGGTCGCTGGACGAAGAACAACCGGCCACTAGGGTAACCGCTAGCGCGGCCGCCGTCTTGCGCCAAAGATTGGCTCGATACATCGACTACTCCTCCACGGCAAAACGAACGCGGATCGTCAACTCGGGCATCCGCGGCAGCCCGGTCGCAATGCGAACCCTGCCGCATTCTCCCTCCCGCGTCCCACGGTAGCTGCCCGGCGCCGTGCCTGGCGGAATTCGGACGATCATAGGCGTCTGCATCACCAGTTCGTTGATCGGGGTGGTCTCTCCAAAACTCACGTCGAGCCACTCGGGCCACTTTTCGAGGACCCGAAGATCGGCGTCTTTACGATCCGGCCCGCGGACGACCAGCAGCAGTTCTCGCTGACCGCCTTGGCTGCCGGTGACCGCGTCGATGAAGTCGAATATTCTCGTATCGCGGTTCCATCCCCGACGGGCCAGGATCGACAAGTCGCTCTTGACCACCGTCACGGTAACCGGAATGATCAGGCCTGGGGCCGAGGGCAAATGGGTCACCACGCGGATTCGGTGGCGGTGTTGTGCCTGTGGCAGTGTCGGCTTGACCGTAATGCGGATCAAATGGCCGCTTCGGGCGTCGGGCTCCTCCTTCAGTTGATCGGCCGAAAGGGGCTCGGAGGTCACCTCGAAGTGCTTGGCATAGAACGGATCGAGCGGCTCGAACTCGAGCTGTTCGAGCGGCTCCACCAGGCTGCAGTAGAGCCGGATTTCGGCGTCGGCCGATTCTCCCTGGGGAATTCCCGATATCACCAAGTCTGGGGGGTCGGCCCGAAGGCACCGGGTGATCCGCCCCTTGATGGTCAGCGTCACCTCGCGCTGCCGGGGGTCGTTGGTGCGGATGACGGAGGTCTGGACGTAGTCGTGGTGTTCCGGTTTCTGCTGCGGATCGGCCTTCCAGGTCAGCGTGACGGTGGTCGATTCGCCCGGAGCCAAGGAATTCGCGGCCAGCATGGCCGACGTGCATCCACACGACGTGGGCCCCTTGGTGAGCTTCAGCGGCGCCTTGCCGACGTTCTTGATGTGGAAGGTGTGGGTTCCCTCGCCGTGGACGTCCAACTCCCCGAATTCGTGGATTTGGTTGCCGATCGACACCTCCGGAAGGCGCATATCGCCCCCCCCTGGCGAAGTGCCCGTCCGCAACACGGCGGTGCCCACGCCCAGCGCAGCCCCCAGAACGGCCACCGAGGCCGCCAATAATGCAGTTCTCATAACCTTAGAATACGTTGGCCGGCTGTAAAACGGTCAGTAGACCGTGACCGGCCCACGGTGGTCAAGACGGGGTTTGGGCAAAACTCTGGGGCACGTGGCCCTCGCCGAACGCCAATTCCCGCGTGATCACGTGGCACAACTCGCTCAGGTCGCGACGCGACGAGGCCGAAACGGGGACTCCCGCCGGCCGGCCGGCCGGTTCCGGGCCGTACGGCTCGACGTCCAGCGTTTCTCGGACAATCGGCTCCATCCGCTGCCAGAGGTCCTTTCCCTTGGGCACGAAGAACGCACAAGTGGCGTCGCGCGGCGCGGCCGGATCGACGTCGTCTTCGGCCGTGAGGAAGATCACCGGCGTGGCGGCGAGTTGCCGATCGGAGGAAAACGCTTCGCAGAGGCCGCGGCCGTTGCCGCCGGGAACGCTGATGTCCAGGCAGATCAGGTCGGGCTGCCGCTGATGGACCAACTCGAATGCCGACGCCACTTCCAAGGCAACGAGTACCTCGACGCCCAATTCGCGGCATCGGGCCGCGAGCGACTGCACCAGTTCTCGATCGTCGTCGACTAGCAGAATCGTGGGAGGGTTCATGGGGGGGCTCCAGAGGGAAGAGAGCATTGGGGAGGGTGTAGGGTCGAACTGCCGGCAGTCGCCGAAACGGCAGCGGCCGGCGGTATAGCGGACACGACGCGTAACTCGTGGCCAAATTGCCGTAGCAGTTGAGCCGCTTGGGCGGCGAGTTGGCACGTGTTTCCGGCTTGCAGGCAGATTTCCGGGAAGACGGCGCCCGGACGACTTCGGTTGGCGCCGTCCCAGGCAGTCCGAACCGTGTCGAGCTTCTCGGACACTTCGGTCTGCCCACATGCGGTCAACACGAGCCACCGGTGGTCTCCGGCGGGCACGACTAGGTCGTCGCCGCGGAAGACGTGCTGCAGGAACTCGTCGACCACACAACAAACGGCAGCCGCGGTCGACCGCTCGACGTCGGCCACGACCAACGTGGCAGATTGCGGTGCCTCGGCGTTGCGGCGCAGGCTCCGCAGCCAGCGCGGTGCCAGAAGTTCCGGGTCCCACGCCGGCACACCGAACGAGAACCTACTGCCTTCGTCGAGGCGGCTCTCGACGTCGATCCGCCCGAGATTTCGCCGCACGAGTTCTTGGGCAACGTGCAGCCCCAACCCGAACGGTGCGTGGTTGCCGCCTTCCCACACCGCATCGACCTGGCCGACGCGGTCGAAGACGGACGCCAGATCCCGTGGCGCAATGCCCGGGCCGTGGTCGCGGACGGAGATCACGACCTCGGCAGAATCGCGGCAATACTCGGCGGTAAGTTCCGCCGGTGTGTCGGCGGAAGATCGGATGGCGTTGACTGTCAGGTTGACGATCACGCGGCCGATCTTCTCCGGATCGCAATAGACTCTCGGCAGGTCGCCGGCCAGGGTGATTTTCAAGGGCACGCGCTTGATGGCGGCCTTGCGCATCAGGGCCGGCCGATGTTGCGCGAAGACCTCGCCGAGGTCCGTCTTCCGACGCCATACGCTGAGCATGCCGGCGTCGAGTTTGCTGACGTCGAGCATATCGTCGACGAGGATCGCCAGGTCGTCGCAGCGGTCGTTGACGATCGCCAGGAATTCGCGTTGCTGCGAATTGACCTCGCCCGCCAGGCCGTCGCGAACGAGCGTGGCAAACTCCTTGACGACCGTCAGCGGCGTGCGGAATTCGTGCGAAACGTGATCGGCAAAACGCAGCGCGGTTTGGTGCAGGTCGGAGAGCTGCCGCGTCTTTCGCTGAAGCGACTCGCGAACGCGTTGCAGTCGCTGACGCATCGTGCGCCGCTCGACGGCGTAGCGCAGCATGCGGCGCATTGCGCCGGGCGTCAACTCGGTCTTCAACACGATGTCACGCTCGTCCGCCACACGGTCGTCCGATACGACGGCCGCGATCGTGCTCGATTCCTCTTCGGATTCCGCCAGCACTACGACGCTGGCTTCGGCGGCAGATTCGTACAACCCGGCCAATCCCTCCAAGCCGCAGTCGCCGCATCCGGCCGGATCGAGCAGCACCAGATCGACCGGTGTATGCTGCAGGTGCTGCCGGGCGTTGGCGGCGCTATCGGCGTGCTCGAAGCAGAGGCTCAATCCGTCGGCCGACGGCAGCGCCGCGCGAATGCGGTGCGCAGCGTCGGACTCGCCGACAAACAGGATTCTAGCGCAAGTGCGGAGCATGACCTCTAGTCGCCGCTGGGGAGCGCCCTACGTCGGTTGAAACCCGAGGAGCTAGGAGGGGCAACCTTAGTTCCCGGTGCCGAGCAGGGCCCCGTTCGCGGGCGCCCCCAAGAAGGGGGTGTCGCCGGAACGCGCGCCAGAAGCCACGGCATCCAAGGCTAGGTTATTGTACGGCTTGCGGCAAGTTGCCGATTGGCGTAGCCAACGCGGCCACGGATTGGCCGCAGAAAGAGCCGACGGTGCCCGAAGGCATGCAAACCGCCACGAGCTACGGTGGCTCGGGGCGAGCGCAGCGAGCCCCCAGAACTCGGCCAACTGGGGGCTCGCTGCGCTTGACC
>CAYYNP010000247.1:0-14889 GCA_964472545.1 uncultured Planctomycetaceae bacterium
CGTCTCGCTCCGCGAGACGTCATGACATCTCGCCGCAGCGAGATGACTACTCTCTTGGCAGCGTCTCTCTTGGCAGCGCCTCTCTTGGCAGCGCCTCTCTTGGCAGCGCCAGCTAATCCTTCAGCCCCTTGAAGTCGGCCACCAGCTTCTCGTCGCCGTCGACGATCTCCTTCCAGGTGACGATCCGGCCTTCGTACGCGGCGGTACGTCCGAGGATCGTCAGCAGGTTGCTGTCCACGCTCGGCGAAACGGTCGGATTGCTGTGATCGCCGTCTTGAATGCTGGTGTGGAACGTGGCGATGTTGTTGACGGCGCCTTGCTTGTAGATCGTGGGCGTGTCGCCGCCGCGGTAGAAGTTCTTGCCGCGCACCAGGACCTGACCGCCGTATTGCGTCTCCAACACGCCGTCGGTGCCGAACATCCGGTTGCGAATCCCCTCCGGCTGGGTGCCGTGCCCGTTGAACTGGCGGGAACTGAAAGTGACGCCGACGTTGTCGGCGTATTGGAAGACGACGCTGAACGTGTCCCAACAGTTGCCGAAATCGCGGACCTTGCGGGCACCCGTTCCGTAGGCACACTCAGGCGGCCGGCCCATGATCCAGCTTGCCACGTCGAGCGTGTGGATGTTCTGCTCGGTGATGATGTCGCCGGAGAGGACCCGGTCCAGGCCCCAGGCCCGCAGCCAGCTTTCGGGATTGTCGGCCGCTTCGCGGGCCGCCTGGATCTGCCCCATCCAGGGGATGCCGGCGTGGTAGGTGGATTCGCCGAAGGCGAACCGGCCCAGGGCGCCGTCGCGCACTCGCTTGATGGCTTCGATGTAGAACTCGTTGGCCCGGGTCTGAAAATCGACCAGGAAACAGAGCCCCTTGGCGGTGGCTTGCTTCCCGCTGTGGCCGATCGACTTGCAGCCCGGCACGTCGACGGCGATGGGCTTGGCGACGTAGACGTGGCAGCCGGCCTCGACCCCGGCGGCCGCTTGCTCGGGGTGGAAGTACGGCGGCGTTTCGACGACGATCGCGTCGGGTGCCTTTTCGAACATACGGCGGTAGCCCGCAAGACCCGAGAAGCGGCGGGCCGCCTCGACGCCGTGCTTGTCGCCCAAACTCGCCACGCGTTCAGGGAAGTAGTCGGCGGCAGCCACGACGTTGTAGCCGCCGTGCTGTTTGAACAAGTCGGCGATCCAACCGCCACGGCCACCGCAGCCGATCAGGCCGACGTCGACCTTGGAGTTAGCGGCGTAGCCTCGGGCCAATTCGGGCTTGACCACCGAGAAGGATACCGCGGCGGCACCGGCGCCGGCGATGAATCCGCGGCGGGAGACCCCGCGGCCGGTTTGCGACACTTCCGACGATTTCTGTTGTTTTCGTGACATCTCGTGCGCTCCCTTGGCGATTGCGTGATGGAACGTGGTTGACGCGGTGGAGGGCCGATTCCCGTACGTTCTCGGGTGGCACTTGTGGCCCCCATCGTAGCTGGAGACGACACCACAATGATACGCCATGCGCCTTCCAGGTGAAAGCGTCTCGCCAGGCATCGCCGGAGAACCCATCTCAACGGATGGGTGGCAGGAGCAAAGCACAGCGGTGCCAAGGTTCTCAAGACATCTGGGGCACTGCCGCGCTATGCTCCAGCGACCCGCCGACAATCGGTGACAACGTGGACATCTGGATACTTTCTCGATCGGGCCACTGACGTTAGGATTTGGATGATGTGGGGCCTTTCCGTTACTTGCATCCCGTCCCATACGCCAAAGGAAGTACACGATGGCGAACCTCGCCGTGACACTCAAAGAAGAAATCAGCCGCCTGGCGCGCAAGGAAGTCAAAGCAGCGACCGGGAAGACGAAACAGGCCGTTGCCAAGTATCGGAGCGAGATTGCCAAGCTGAAGCGGCAACTCCACGACCAGGAGAAACAGATCAAGGCTCTGCAGAAGCAGGGAAAGAGGCTTGCCGCAGGAGCGCCCGTGGATGAGGAGTCCATCGAGAACGTGCGGTTTTCAGCCCGTTCGGTGGCCTCACAGCGGAGGCGGCTGGGGATTTCGGCCAAGGATTACGGCCGGCTGGTGGGAGTCTCCGGTCTGACGATCTACAACTGGGAGCAAGGTAAGTCCCGCCCGCGAAAGGCTCAACTTGCGTCGCTGGTGGCAGTACGCGGGATTGGCAAGCGCGAGGCGCTGGCCAAACTCGAGGCGGCCGGCGAGTAGGCTTTCGCCGGTTGCCGACACGAGCGCCCCAGCCTGCGTTTCCGAGCGGTGTGTCGCTGTTTCGCAGCAGTGGCGGCACACCGACAATGGCCGTCTGGAACCGGTGGGAAGCGCAGGCCGGCCACCGTCTTCGGAAATGTCCGCGCCATTTGTTTCCCAGCGGCAGCGTCGCGGAATCCCGTGCCTCGTCGCGGAGTGCCGCGGATTCTTGCTCCGGTAAGGCACCCCCAGTTGGAGCCTGTTCACCGTCGTTTGTGCCGTTGGCGGAGCCGTTTGCGATCCATAAAGGCTGAGTGGACAACGCCTGATTATTTTGCCTAAGCTGGCCAATCTATCACGCGGCGCATTGCTCCAGTTCGCGTTGGCAAGCCACAGAAACCGCGTATTCCGTGGGAAAACGCGCGGCCATTACCAAGGGGAGCGCCATAGGGTCGTCTGCGCCGGCATCGCATCGCGCGCCGTTCGCAAGTTCGCATTGCATCGCTTTGGCACGTCTGTTGCTGTGCTCGCGGAACAACCGACGGTTGCCGTGCGCAAATCGGCGCGTTGGGCCCCTGGTCGGAAGAAAACGGCCGCAGTGGGGTTGACGCAAACACCTGCCACGATAGAACCAACGGTTTCGACGGTCGGCAAAGAGGGCTGTAGAGAGTGGGCGGAAAGCGATGGCCGCTTTGCCCCGGTGGGCAGCGACCAACCTGTGGGCAGGTTGGGGCGGTGAGAAACGCGGGTAGTAGGGAAAGGGGCCAATGGGGAAAACGGGCCTGCGGGAAAAGGGGTCGCAGTGCGATCCTTTCGCGATATACCAAGTCAGGGTCCGGCAAGTAATCTATCTAACCCGGAGGAAGGAAAGAAGATGCCCAGTTTTGTGATTCCGGACAAATGTGACGGCTGCAAGGCACTCGACAAGACGGCCTGCCAGTACATTTGCCCAAACGACCTGATGGTGTTGGACAAGGAGTCCATGAAGGCGTACAACCAAGACCCCCAGATGTGCTGGGAGTGCTACAGTTGCGTCAAGATCTGCCCGACCCAGGCGGTCGAGGTTCGCGGCTACGCCGATTTCGTGCCGTTGGGCGCCAGTGCCACCGCGCTGCGCAGCACCGAAGACATCATGTGGACGATCCAGTTCCGCAGCAAGGACATCCGCCCGAAGCGGTTCAAGTTCCCCATCCGCCGCGGCGTCGAGGAAGGCAAGGCACAGCCGTTCGATCACTATCCGACCGGCGACGACGACCTGAAGAGCCCCACGCTGATGTGCGAACCGGCCGGGCTGAACACCGAGAAGGGTCCGGTCAAGTTGGACAAGGTCCCGACCGTATAGTGTTCCGGCCGTAGAGCTGGCGGCGGTCCGGATGAGGGCCGCATTTCTTCGGCAACGAAATTCAAGAGAACTCTAAGGAGATCATAAGAAATGGCGGATTTTGAGACGGTAACGGTCGAAACCGACCTGCTGATCTGCGGCGGCGGGATGGCTGCCTGCGGCGCGGCGGTAGAAGCGTCCTATTGGGCCAAGAAACAGGGGCTGAAGGTCACCGTGGTCGACAAGGCGGCCATGGACCGCTCGGGTGCGGTGGCGATGGGCCTCTCGGCCATCAACCAGTACGTGGACCTCAACAGTGGCAACAACACGTTGCGGGACTATCTGGACTACGTCCGCAACGACCTGATGGGCATCACCCGCGAAGACCTCGTGGCCAGCATCGCGCGTCACGTCGACTCGTCGGTCCATCTCTTCGAGAAGTGGGGCCTGCCGATCTGGAAGGACGAAGAAGGCAAGTACGTCCACGAAGGTCGTTGGCAGTTGATGATCAACGGCGAATCGTACAAGTGCATCGTCGCCGAGGCCGCCAAGAACGCCTTGGCCGAAGCCGACGGCGAGTACTTCGAGCGCATCTTCATCACGCACCCGCTGGTGCAGGACGGCAAGTGCGTCGGCGCCATCGGATTCAGCGTCCGCGAGAACAAGATTTACGTCTTCAAGGCCAAGGCCACGATGTGCGTAATGGGCGGTGCGGTGCATGTGTTCAAGCCGCGTTCGACGGGTGAGGGCTTCGGCCGCTCCTGGTACCCGCCGTTCAACTCCGGCGCCAGCGCGTTCTTCACCATCTACGGTGGTGCCGAGATGACCTGCCAAGAGGTCCGGTTCATCCCCGTGCGGTTCAAAGACGCATACGGGCCGGTCGGTGCGTGGTTCCTGCTGTTCAAGTCGATTGCCACCAACGCCTACGGCGGCAACTACATGCAGGACAACGCCGCGGAACTCGATAAGTGGGAGCCGTACGGCAAGGTCAAGCCGCGTCCGGCCAACATCCGCAACTGGCTGATGATGCTGGACGTGATGGACGGCAAGAGTCCCATCTACATGCAGACGCATGAGGCGATTCAGCGGATCGCCGACAAGGCGCCCGACGAAAAGGCCGCCAAGAAGAAGCTCCGCGAACTGGAAGCAGAAGCCTGGGAAGACTTCCTCGACATGACCATCTCGCAGGCGATTCTCTGGGCCGCGACCAACACCGAGCCCGAGAAGAAGCCCTCCGAGATCATGGCCTGCGATCCCTACTTCATCGGCTCGCACTCCGGTGCTTCCGGTGCGTGGGTCTCGGGTCCGGAAGACCTCCAGACCGAAGAGACCAAGGACGAGTACTGCTGGGGTTACCCGCACATGACGACCGTTCCGGGCATGTTTGCCGCGGGCGACGCGTCGGGTGCGTCCAGCCACAAGTTCTCCTCCGGTTCGCACGCTGAAGGACGGATCGCCGGCAAGGCGGCCATCTCCTACATCGTCGACAACCCTGCCGCGCCGGAAGTGGACCAGGCGCAGATCGACGCGCTGACCGCGGAGATCCTCAAGCCGCTCGATACCTTCGAGCAGCACAAGGGTGCCACGACCGATCCAGACATCAACCCCAACTACATCGGTCCCACGCAGTTCATGTACCGGCTGCAGAAGATCATGGACGAGTACGCCGGCGGCGTCTCCAGCCAGTTCAAGACCAACGACAAGTTGCTCGAGAAGGGCATGGAGTTGCTGGACTTCCTCCGCGAAGACGCCAGTCTTCTGGCAGCGAAGGACCTGCACGAGTTGATGCGGTGCTGGGAAAGCGTCCACCGGATGTTCCAGGGCGACGCCCATATGCGGTCGATCCTCTTCCGCGAAGAGACGCGTTGGCCGGGCTACTACTTCCGTGCCGACAAGCCGAGCATGGACAACGAGAACTGGCTCGCCTTCTGCAACTGCACCTACAACAAGGACACGGGCGAGTGGACCATGATGAAGAAGCCCGTGAAGTACATCGTGGCTGAGGTCCAGGACGAAACCGGGGAAGCCGGCGGTTGATCGCCGCGTTCCCGTTGAAGCCCAGATGCGCGGCGATCTGCTGATACGATCCCGCCCGCTGGGCCGAGCGACTAAGGGATCTTCGGGCGCCGCCAGACCGGCGCCCGAAGGCCCGATTTTCAACGCTTTTGTAGTTTTCTTTTTTTGGCCGGCGGTTTTCCCTGGCCCGCGGTTCGGCCGTAGCAAGGGAAGTTCGCCAGGCTTGTAACGTACGACCGTGTGGTCGATCGAGAGACTTGATGGCTGACGCCCCCGCGACTTGCCCGCATTGCGGATCCCGGCTGAAGAAGTGGCTGGTTCCCGATGCCGCGAGTTGGGACGACGAGTTTTTCTGGGTCTGTTTCAACGACGAATGCTCCTATTACCTACGAGGATGGGATTGGATGAAGGAGCAATACGGCCAAGTCGGTTCGTATCGCTTCATGCTCAACCCGTCCACCGGCGCGCCGTCGATGATCCCTGTCTGGTCGGCCGAAGCAACACGCGAACAGATCGTCGCAGAAGACGAAGGAAGTGAGCCATGAGCGAAGCGAAGGGCTCCTCCCCATCGCCGGACGTACGCGAACGACTTCAGGAGAAGATCCTGGAGGATTACGCTCGGTTGGGTCCGCAAGACACGTTCAAGTTCGGCTGCCGTCCCGGCGTGTCGTGCTTTAACCGTTGCTGCGGCGACGTGAATATCTTCCTCTCGCCGTACGACGTGCTGCGGTTGAAGAAGCGGCTGGGAATGACCTCCACCGAGTTCTTGCAGAAGTACTGCCTGCTGCCGGTCCAGAAGGACATGCGCACCCCGGTGGTGGTGTTGCGGATGAACGACGACGAGGCGAAGAGTTGCCCCTTCGTCACCGAGAAGGGCTGCGGCGTCTATACCGACCGCCCGTGGCCGTGCCGGATGTATCCGCTGGGCTTGGCATCGCAGAAAGACACCCCCGACGGCTGGCAGGGCGAGCGGTTTTACTTCCTGATGCAGGAAGAGGTCTGCCGCGGCTTCGAAGAGCCGCAGGAGTGGACCGTCAGCGAGTGGTTCACCAATCAGGGGATCGACGAATACGACGAATGGGGCGAGGCGTACAAGGAACTCACGCTGCACGAGTTCTTCGAGACCGGCGGCACGCTCACGCCCGACAAGATGGAGATGCTCTTCACCGCCGCGTACGATCTGGACAAGTTCCGCCAGTTCGTCTTCGGCAGCACGCTCTTGCAGCGGTTCGAGGTGGATGAAGATTTTGCCGAGCAGATGCGCATCAGCGACGAGGCCCTGCTGCGTTTCGCCTTCCTGTGGCTACGCTTCAGCCTGTTTGGCGAGGAAACGGTGAGGGTCAGGGCGGAGGTCATGGACGCGTACCGCAGCAACGTCAACAAGAAGGAACTGTTCAGCAAGGAGCCGTCCCAGGAACCCCCAGAGGATACGCGATGAGTGGAAACGGCAAACCGGGGAGGATCCTCGTGATCGGCGGCGGGATCAGCGGCATGACGGCGGCGATCGAGGCCGCGCAGGCCGGCTGCGAAGTGGTGCTGGTCGAGAAACGAGCTTACCTGGGCGGACGCGTGGCCCAGATGAATCAGTACTTCCCCAAGCTCTGCCCGCCCAGTTGTGGCTTGGAGATCAACTTCCGCCGGTTGCGCACCAGTTCGCGCATCCGCTGCCTGACGCTCTCCGAGGTCGAGAAGGTCAGCGGTTCGCCGGGCAATTACCAGGTAACCGTCAACAAGCAGCCGCGGCGCGTGAACAACAAGTGCACCGCCTGCGGGGCTTGTGTCGAAGCCTGTCCGGTCGAGCGGCCCGACGAATACAACTGCGGCATGAGCAAGACCAAGGCCGTCTACCTGCCGTACGATATGGCCTATCCGGTGCAATACGCCATCGACGGCGAGGTCTGCCCGGGAAGCGAGTGCGGCAAGTGTGTCGAGGCCTGTCCGTACGACGCCATCGAATTGGACATGCAGCCGGAGACGATCGAACTGAACGTCCAGGCCGTGGTCTGGGCCACCGGCTGGCAGCCGTACGACGCTGAGAAGATCGAGAATCTCGGCTTTGGCAAGTGCGAAAACGTGATCTCGAACCTGATGATGGAACGTCTGGCCTCGCCCGACGGTCCGACCGGCGGGAAGATCCAACGTCCCTCGGACGGGAAGCCGGTCGAGAGCATCGCGTTCGTGCAGTGTGCCGGCTCGCGCGACGACAACTACCTGAAACACTGCTCCGGCGTTTGCTGCATGGGGTCGCTGAAACAGACCCGCTACGTCCGCGAGCAATACCCGGACGCCCAGATCAAGGTCTTCTACATCGACGTCCGCGCCCCCGGCCGGCTGGAGGATTTCTTCCAAGGCGTCGAAGAAGACGAGAAGGTCGACTTGATCAAGGGCAAGGTGGCCAAGATCACCGAAGAGGGCGACGGCGATCTGACGGTCGAGGCCGAAGACACGCTATCGGGCGACCGCGTCAGCGAGAAGGTGAACATGGTCGTGTTGGCCACGGGCATCGTTCCGGAAGACGCGGGCGAAACGATCGAACTCGACGAAGGTCTACAGAGAGACGAGCACGGGTTTATCACGGGCGATCAGGCCCTGGACGGTTTGCTCGGCGCGGGCTGCGCCAAGCGTCCGGTCGACGTAGCGGCGAGCGTTCGCGATGCCACCGGCGTTGCCTTGAAGGCCCTACAGAGCTGCATGGAATAGGCCTATGGATACCACAGAAAAGAAGATCGCGGTTTGCATTTGCCAGGGTTGCGACATCGGCAAGTCGCTCGACGTCGAAGCCTTGGAGAAACTGGCCGACGAATGCGGCGCCGACGTCTGTCTGAAGCACGACGTGCTCTGCGGCGACGACGGCGTAGAGATGATCAAGAAGGAGATCGCCGACGGCGCCAACACCGTCGTCGTCTGCGGCTGCTCCCCGCGCTTCAACGCCGATACGTTCACCTTCGAGGGCGTGTTGACCGATCGGGTGAACATGCGGGAGATGGTCGTTTGGAGCCATCCGCCGAACGACGAAGACACGCAGATGGCCGCCGAGGACTACTTGCGAATGGGCATGGCCCGGGCGAAGAGGGCCGCCGTGCCGACGCCCTTCGAGACCGAGATCGACAAGACGATCATGGTCGTCGGCGGCGGGCAGACGGGCATCCACACGGCATTGGAAGTCGCCAAGGCGGGCTACGATGCGGTGATCGTCGAGAAAGAGGCCCACTTGGGCGGCCGGTTGGGCGGCTTCTCGAAGCTGTTTCCCAAGAAACCCCCGTATCGCGACGCCGAGCCGGTCGATATCGCGGACCGCGTCGGCGAGATCGAACAGAACGACCGGATCAAGGTACATCTCGGCGCAACGATCGAGTCGATCAACGGCCAGCCGGGCCAGTTCGACGTGACCGTGAAGTCCAACGGCGACTCGTCTGAGTTCCGCGTCGGTGCCATCGTGCAGGCGACCGGCTGGAAGCCGTACGACGCGTCGAAGCTCGATCATCTCGGCTCCGGCTGCGACAACGTGATCACCAACGTCGAGATGGAAGAGATGATCGCCAAGGGCGCGATCACCCGGCCGTCGGACGGCAAGCCGGCCAAGCGAATTGCGTTTATCCAGTGTGCCGGTTCCCGGGATAAGGACCACCTGCCGTACTGCTCGGCCGTCTGCTGCCGGGTGTCGTTGAAACAGGCCCTGCTGGCGCGAGAACTCGACCCCGAATCGCAAGCATTCGTGCTCTACAAGGACATCCGCGCCCCGGGCCAATACGAAGACTACTATCGCCGGGCTCAGGAAGACGCCGAGATCTTCTTCACCAAGGGCGACGTTCAGTCGGTGGAAGAGGCCGGCAGCGACCTGAAGGTCAACGTCGACCAGACGCTGATCGGCGAGAAGATCGCCATTGAGGCCGACCTGGTCGTACTGGCCACCGGCATGGTGCCGCAAGCGGCCGACGGTGAGGCGATTCGTCAGCTTCGCGACGCTCAAGGCGTGATCGAGAAGGGCGAAGAGGGCGCACAGCTCGAGATGGCCAAAGAGACGGTCGAGAAGCTGGCAGACTACGAAGGCACGGAGATTCTCAACCTCGGCTACCGGCAAGGGCCGGACCTGCCGATGCTGAAGTACGACTTCCCGGATTCGCACTTCATCTGCTTCCCGTATGAGACTCGGCGTACTGGTGTTTACGTGGCAGGCACCGTCCGTGCGCCGAACGACGCCGACGGCTGCCGCGAAGACGCGGCCGGGGCGGCGATCAAGGCGATCCAGTGCGTTGAAAGCGCCACGCGCGGTGCGGCGGTCCATCCCCGCTGGGACGACGAATCCTGGCCGGACTTTGCCCTGCAGCGCTGCACCCAATGCAAGCGTTGTACGGAAGAGTGCCCCTTCGGCACCCTCGACGAAGACGAGAAGGGCACACCGGAGCCGAACCTCACGCGTTGCCGCCGCTGCGGTATCTGCATGGGAGCCTGCCCGGAGCGGATCGTCTCGTTCGCCGACTACTCGGTGGAGATCGTCTCGCAGATGATCAAGTCGATCGAGGTGCCCGATGAATACGACGAGAAGCCGCGGCTGTTGGGCCTGCTCTGTGAGAACGACGCCTACCCGGCGCTCGACGTGGCCGGCTTGAAGCGGATGCAACACAGCGCGTGGATCCGGTTTATCCCGGTGCGGTGCTTGGGTGCGGTGAACGTGGTTTGGGTGGCCGACGCCCTGTCGCGAGGCTACGACGGCATCCTGATGGTCGGCTGCAAGTCGGGCGACGACTACCAGTGCCACTTCATCCGCGGTAGCGAACTGATGGGCACCCGGGGCGACAACATCCGCGAGAAGCTCAACCAGCTTGCGTTGGAAGAGGAGCGCGTGCGGGTCGAGCAGATCTCGATCGCAGACTATGAAAAGCTGCCGCAGATCGTCAACGAATTCGCGGAAGAAATCGAAGAAATCGGCATGAACCCGTTCAAAGGGTTTTAGTTAGGGTTTCAGCTAATCATGACGGCCCCCGATACCATAAGACCGGACCGAGAGTTTCTTCACCGCATGCTCAACTCGGGCGGCGGAGACCTGAAGCAGTGTTACCAGTGCGCCACCTGTTCGGTGGTCTGCGAGCTCTCCGGCGACGACAAGCCGTTTCCGCGCAAGGAGATGATCGCGGCCCAGTGGGGACTGAAGGACCGGCTGGTGGCCGATCCGGACGTCTGGCTCTGCCACCAGTGCGACGACTGCTCGACGCACTGTCCCCGCGGCGCCCACCCCGGCGACGTGATGGCGGCCATCCGGCGGGAAAGCGTGATCCAGCATTCGGTGCCCGGGTTTTTGGGCCGCTGGATGAACGAGTTGAAGTACCTGCCGGTGCTGTTGGCGATTCCGGTCGTACTGCTGGGGCTGCTGGTGCTGGCCCCGATCCAAGACCGTCCGGCTGTCACCGAGCACGCCCGAATCACTTACGCCTGTTGGAGCGAATTGCCGCAGTGGGCGCTGATCATCTTCTTTACGGTCTTCAGCGGTTTGGCGGCGGTGGCGATGATCGCCGGCGTGATACGGTTTTGGAGTGCCATGAAGGCGGCCGACACAAGCGGCCGGACGCCGGTCAAGGGCGTCTGGCCGAGCCTCACCTCGGTGCTCAAGGGGATCTTCCTACACAACCACTTCAACACCTGCGGGACCGATCGTTCGCGGTCGCTCTCGCACATGTGCGTCTTCTACGGTTTCCTGGCGCTGACGGCAGTGGCCGTGTGGGTGGTGTTCGTGGTGGTTACCGCCCCGTTCAATCCGCTCTTGCCCGATGGGATGATCTATCCGTTTAGCGTCTTCGACCCGTGGCGGATCTTGGCCAACGTGGCTGCGGTGGCGGTGATCGGTGGATGCTTGTGGATGATCTGGGAGCGGCTGAAGAAGCAGAAAGAGGGCGGTTCGACGACTTACGCCGACTGGTACCTGCTGGGTGCCATACTGTTGGTGGTCGTCAGTGGGCTGGCGGCCGAAGTGCTGCACCTGGCCCGGTTGGAGCCGCATCGGCTGTTTGCCTATTTCGGCCACTTGGTGCTGGTGTTTTCCCTGTTGATGTACTTGCCGTACAGCAAGCTGGCCCACGTGGTCTATCGCACGACGGCGATGGTCTACGCCGAACATACGGGCCGGGCGTTTGGCGCGTCGCCGACCGCGACGGTTCCGGCGTCCCAAACTGCGGCCCCCGCAAAAGCGGCCGCCGAAGCGGAGAGGCCCGAGGAGAGTAAGACCGAACAGAGCAGCGACACGAAAGAGGACGGCGACGCCAAGCAAAGCGACGCCGAAGAGAGCAACCCGACGTAGTTACGAACCACACCCCTTCTTCACTCAGCCACCCCCTGCGGCGGCACAAGAGTGGAGGACACATATGATATCGAACAAGACGATCGTGGCGATTGCCGTGGTGATGATGCTGTTGCCTCTGGTTTACAGCGTGGTGCGGCCGGCCTTCTCGCAGTATTCCGACGAGACGCCGTTCTTGGAGTTGCCCGAGGGGATGGACGAGTGTCTGCCGGAGTTCGAGTTGCCTGAGGGAGTAACGCAAGACAAGACGACCTACATGCGTTATCACCACATGCACCTGCTCAAAGACATCCGCGACCAGGCGGTCCGCGATCCGGCCGGCAAACGCAAGCGGCGCGACATCGGCCTGCGAAGTTGCAGTAAGTGCCACACCAGCCAAGAGAACTTCTGCAACCGGTGTCACGAGGCGGTGAACCTGTATTTGAAGTGCTTCGAGTGTCACGACTACTAGACGTCGGCTGCCAAGCAAACCCAAGCACGACGACAACCGGCGGCGACAACGCTTAAGGCGAGGAGAACGATGGACAGAAGGGAGTTCCTCAAGACCGGTGGCCTGCTATCGGCGGGGACTGCCGGCGCGTACGGCCTGCCCCTGCTGCCGGCCTGCCTCACCAGCGCCAAGAGCGATGCCCAGAGTGAGTCATCCGACGCGCCGCGCTGGGCGATGGTGATCGATCTGCGCAAGTGCCAGGCCGCGGGCGAGTGTACCGCTTGTACGGAAGCTTGCCGCACGGAGATGAACGCGGCCTTCCACGAAGACGAGCGCTGGGACGTACACCTGATTCGCAAGGTGAAGATCCGGCGGACCGAACCGGTCAAATCGGCGGAGAAGCCGATGTTGCTGTTGTGCAACCATTGCGAGAATCCGCCGTGTGCGCAGGCGTGCCCCGTGCAGGCGACCTACCGGCGCGAAGACGGGATCGTGATCGTCGACGGCCACCGCTGTATCGGCTGCCGCTATTGCATGATCGCCTGCCCGTACAACGCCCGGTTCTACAACTACAAACATAACGAGCACGCCTCGAAAGAGGGCTACACGCGGCGCTGTCACGGGGTGCCGGAGTCGTGTACGTTCTGTGCGCACTTGCTGGACAGGGCGGCGGACGAAGGCAAAGACCCGGCGCTGGCCCCGGCGTGCGTCGACGCGTGCTTGAAGAAGAACGGCGAGGAAGGCCGGGCGATCTATTTCGGCGACGTCAACGACGAGACCAGCGACGTGGCACGCATGATCGCCGACCCGGGGAACTCCGTCAAAGCGCTTCGAGAAGATCTGGGCACACAACCACGAGTTTACTATATCGGCCTGTAGGGTAGGTAACCGCGGGGAAACGGGATGGACGTCAAGTTCCAAACAATCGAGGGGAAGTCCAAGCAGTTCTATCTGCTGTTGGGCTTCTTTGCGCTGATCATCCTGCCCGGGTTGATCGCCACGTATCTGATGTACCGCGACGGGCTGTATCTCTCCGGTATGACCAATCGGGTCCCGTGGGGCTTGCAGATCATCCTGGCGGTGTTCTACATCGGGCTTTCGGCCGGTTCATTGGTGATTTCGTCGTTGTACGGCGTGTTTGGAAAGCTCGAATACAAACCGTTTGCGCGGATCGCGGTCTATCTCGCGTTTCTGTTGCTGGTCGGCGCTCTGATATCGATCCTTACCGACTTGGGGCGGCTGGGCAGCCTCACCAATTCGTTCTCGCATTTCAACTTCCTCTCGATGCTCTCGATCAACCCATTTTTGTACAACACGTACATGTTGATCTGCATCGTTTACCTCTGGGCGATGCTCACCGAGCGCGACCTGATGGTCAAGATCATGGCCGTGGTGGCCGTGGTTTGGGCGATCGCCGTGCACAGCGGCACGGGGGCCATCTTCGGCTTCTCGCCCCGCGAACTCTACCAGTCGGCCTTGCTGCCGCCGAGCTTCATTTCCGCGGCTCTGTCGTCCGGCACGGCGATGATGATCCTGGTGATCCTGGGGTTGTTCAAGGCCACCGGCCGATCGCTGGACAAAGACCTGATCGTGCGGCTGGGCCTGTTGCTGGGCGTGTTTGTCTGCGTGGTGATGTACTTCATTTTCGTGGAGAACGCCTACCGCTGGTACCTGGCCGAGTCGACGCACGCGTCGTTGTACTTCCTATTCGACGGCGTCAACGCGGTAGTCTTCTGGGGCGGCATGATCCTGATCGGATCGATCGCCCCGATCTGCGTGTTGTTCAATCCCAAGACGCGCAAGTCGATCCCCTGGATCGTCCTTGCTTCTGTGTTGGTGGTCTTCGGCGTGCTCTGCGAGCGGTTCCTGATCGTGATCCCGGGGCTCACCAACCCGCCGCACCTGCTGCCGGGGATGGAGATCATCGATTCGCCGATCGCCGAAGGGGCGGTGACTTACTACGTCAGTATCTACGAAGGTTTCCAGGCCCTGGCGGTCGTGGGGATCATCGGTTTCCTATTTGTCGTGGGGCTGAGGTTCCTGCACCTGCTTCCTTCGGAAACGCAGGCCGCCGACCAAACTTCAACTGCCAAGGTACCCGCCACGTCGTCGTGAGCCGGGTTTCAGATACGGATCCATTACCCAACGAAAGAGAAAAGGAGAGTCACATGGGCCAGTTGATCAAGCCGCACGGCTCCGACGCGTTGAATCCCCTCTACGTCGCCGACGACGCCAAGCGCGCCGAGCTGCAAAAAGAGGCCGAAGGACTGCCGAAGCTGCTGGTCTGCTCGCAGGCGGCCGCCAACGCGGTGATGCTCGGCAGCGGATACTTCAACCCGCTGACCGGCTTCATGAACCTGGCCGACTCGCTGGCCGTGGCCGAGGACATGAAGTGTACCTGCGGCCTGTTTTGGCCGGTGCCGGTGGTCAACGTGGTCGAAGACGCCTCGGCGATCGGCGACGCCAAGCGGATCGCCCTGCTCGACCCGAACGTCGAGGGCAACCCGGTGATCGCGATCCAGGACGTCGAGTCGATCGACACCGCGACCGACGAGCAGATGAAGGCGATGGCCGAGAAGATCTACGCCACCACCGACATGGACCACCCGGGCGTGAAGAACTTACACGCGGTAGGCAACCTATTAAT
>CAYYNP010000248.1:0-14857 GCA_964472545.1 uncultured Planctomycetaceae bacterium
GTCACCGTTACCGACCTGCTGCTTGCCCGGGAGAATCCGCACAACATCCTCACCAACCCGACCGGGATCGATTATCCGTACGACTACAACCGCGACGGACACGTCAACGCGGCCGACGTGCTGCTGGCGAGGAACAACACGACCGATTTCCTCACCGATCTGAACTTGATCACCGTGCCCGGCCCGGCCGGCGCGGGTCAGGCGTCGGTCGTGCCGGAGCCGTCGACGCTCATCCTGCTCGGCATGGGCCTCGTGGCGTTGGCGTTCTGCGCGTACCGGCGCAAGAGACGATCCTCGCGATGGGCCGCGGCGCCGATTGTCTCGGCGATGCTGCTCACAGGCGCTGGAAACGCCATGGCCGAGGATCTCGAAACGCCCTACTGGGAAGCCGTCCTGGCGGATAATCCGACTGGCTACTGGCGGTTCGAGGAGACCGACGGCACCACCGCGTTCGATTCCTCGGGCAACGGGTATCACGGTACCTACGTGGGCGGAGTGACATTGGGTGTGCCCGGAGCGCTCGACGATGTGTCGAGCAATTCGGTCGTCCTCGACGGTATCACGGGTTACGTCGACGTGCCCGCCAGCGCCGCGTTCAACCAGTTGCAGGAGAACTTTACGATCGAGGGTTGGGTCAAGGATGGAGGCCTGTTCGTCTCTACCCGTGGTCCACCAAGGGGCGGGTACGCGTACGGCGCAAGCCGCGGCGGAGCCAGTTTCACGAAGTTCAACATCAGAGACTTCAGCGAGCCTTTCGACCCACCTTTCCCGGAGGGTGAATGGCTGCACTGCGCCGTCGTGGTCGACTCCGAGGACGAAATGCGCTTCTACGCCAACGGTGAATACATGGGCGTCGAGTGGAGTTCTCGCGCGGTGTTCGCCAATTCGCAGCCGTTGAACATCGGCAGGAACCCGGTCCCGGAATCCAACGGTACCATGTACTACAGGCCCGGAAACATCGACGAATTGGCGATCTACAGGCGAGCGCTGACCGCCGACGAAATCCAAGAGCACTTTCTGATCGGCTTCCCGTTTCCCGATATCCGCGTGTTGGATCGTGGCGTCTTCTACAACAACGCTGCGCTTGGCGAAAATCCGGTTGCTTCTGACAAGATCGCCCTGATGCCGGGCGAGACCGCGACGTTCGACAACTACATTAGCTACGACCGCGGCATCAACGGCGTGACGGTCGACGTCCAGGATTTCGTGGATCTGTCGGGCTTGACCACCGAGCAGGTCGGCGACTACCTCCAATTCCGCGTGGGCAACGACGACGATCCGGAGGCTTGGGGGGACGCCCCGCCGATTCTCGACGTGGCCGTTGCGTCGGGCGAAGGGGTCGACGATTCAGATCGCGTAACCATCACCTGGCACGACTACGCGATTCAGAACGAGTGGCTGCAAGTCACTACGCTGGCGAACGAGTTGACCGGGCTGGCTGAGGACGACGTGTTCTACTTCGGCAACGCGGTGGCCGAGGCCGGCAACTCCGGCGAAGACACGCTGGTCACCACTACCGACCTGTTGCTTGCCCGGGAGAATCCGCACAACATCCTTACCAACCCGGCCGGAGTCGATTATCCGTACGACTACAATCGCGACGGCCACGTGAACACGGCCGACTTGCTGTTGGCAAGAAACAACACGACCAACTTCCTCACCGACCTGAACCTGATCACCGTACCCGGCCCGGCCGGCGGAGGCGCGGCGATGAGCGTGCCGGAACCGTCGACGCTGGCGTTGTTGGGCGTGGGGACGTTGGGGCTGTTGGGATACGCACGGCGGAGCATCCAGTCTCGGCGGCGGCGATTGGCGGTCGAGCCGTTGGAGAATCGCTGTTTGCTTTCGGTGAGCCCGAGTCTTGCACCGGCAACGCCGGCCGGGCTCGAGGCCGAGCAGGAAGAACTCTTGATTGCCGTGGGCGATCACGTGCTCCAGCCCGACGCGGCCGATCAGCAGATCGCAATCTTCGTGGACGATCCGACCGACGCGGCGATGACGGCCGGCGTAAGCTTCAACGCCCAAATCGGCGACGGCGGGCCGGAAACGGCCGATCTCGGATTGCCGCCGGGAACCGACGGGCCGGCGATCACGCACGTCGAACTGCTCGACGGCGGACAGCTCGGCACCACGATCTTCGGCGCCGCGGCCAACCACGGCCATTTTGGCGAGGGCAGCCTGGCGCCGCAGATCTACGTCGAGCATACCGTCCTGGAAACCGGCGCCGTGGCGGCCGAGGGGCTGCTGGCGGTGATCACCGTCGACACGACCGGCTTCTTCGTGGGCGACGGGTCGTGGCCGTTGGTGATCGGCCAGACGCTCAACGGCGCAACGGAACTCTACGACGACACACCGCGGGTGGCCCCGCTGCCGCTGATCGTGATCGACGGCACGATCACCATCGCCAACCGCCCGCCCACGGCCAACAACGATGCTTACACCACCCGCCAGGCCGCCGGATTCGCTATCGCTGCGCCGGGGCTGCTTGCCAACGACACCGACGCCGATCCGGGACACGAGCTCCGCGTGACCGCCATCGACACCACCGGCATTACCGGCGAGGTAACTTGGGACGCCGACGGATCGTTTACTTACGTGCCCACGACGGCCCCGGCCGTCGACACGTTCACCTACACGATCGAAGACGGCCAGGGCGGCAGCGACTCGGCCACGGTCACCGTCACGGTCACCGGGCTGAACCACGCCCCGGAGGCCGAAGACGACACCGGCGCGACCGACGAAGACACGCCGCTTTCGGTCGAAGCCCCCGGCGTGCTGGGCAACGACGCCGATCCGGACGAAGACCCGCTGTCGGTAGTTGCTTTCGAGGCGGTCAGCTTGCGCGGCGCCTTCGTAACGGTCGACGCCGACGGCAGCTATACGTACGATTCGAGCGCGTCGCCGGAAATCGGCACTTTGCCGGCCGGTGAATCGACGTTCGACACGTTTGCCTACACGGTCGGCGACGGCCAGGGCGGCAGCGACACGGCCACGGTGGTGATCACGGTGACCGGCGTCAACGACGCCCCGGTGGCCGTCGACGACACGGTGGAAGTCTATCGCGAAAGCGCGCTCTCGGTGGCCGCGCCCGGCGTATTGGCCAACGACACCGATCCCGATACGGGCGACGCGTTCTCGGTCACCGCCTTTGAGCCTCTCAGCGCGCGGGGGGCCACGGTGACGGTCAACGGCGACGGGAGTTTCGTCTACGATCCGCAAGGGCGATTCGACGACCTCGAACCCGGCGAATCGGCCACCGACACCTTTGCCTACACGATCGGCGATGGCGACGCCACGGACACGGCCGTCGTGACGGTCACGGTCACCACCTCGCCGCAGGTTCGCGGCCGAAAGTGGTACGACCTCGACCGCGACGGCGAACCCGACGAAGGCGAGCCGGGCCTGGCCGGCTGGACCATTTTCGCCGACCTCAACGCGAACGACCAACTCGACGACGGCGAGCCGTCGACGGTGACCGGCCCCGACGGCGAGTACGCCTTGGTGTTGCCGCAGGACGGCACGTACGTCGTGGCCGAAGTGCCGCAGGCCGGTTGGGAGCAGACGGCGCCGTCGCGCCCGGGCACGGCGCCGATCAACCCCGGCCCGGTGGAGCCCGGCGAGGTGAAGATGAACTACCTGCCGGCCACCGGCGAGTTCGTCGTTTCGGTCAACGGCGTGTTGAATTGGACGTTGATCAGCGACGGTCTATTCACCGGCCCGGGCGTGGCGGCCTTGGGCGACGTCCTCCCACTCGGCTCTCCAACCAACTTTGTCTCAGCCAACGAGAACACGATTGGAGAAACCCAATTCAGCGGCGTCTTCAGCTATCAGGACGCCGTTCTGGGCCGGTTGACTCCGCCGGAGACCGACGTGAGCGAATTCACGCTGCAATGGTCGGTCGACTGGGGATCGCCCGTCAGATACGGCGAGATCGAGGTGGTGGGCACTCGGTTCACCCACACCCACGAGGTGACCGTCGGGCCGGGAGAGGTGGTCGACCGGATCGATTTCGGCAACTATACGAACGCCTTACCTTCCGCGGCCGACGACGGAAACTCGACCAACAAGGAGACGCCTATTGCGGTGGCGGCGCCCGGCGTGCTGGCCAACGACTCCGATTCCGACGGCGACCCGCTGACGGTCATCGCGTTCGACGAATTCAGCACGAAAGGGGCGGCCGTGACCGTCGAGGCCGACGGCAGCTACACCTACGATCCGACGGTCTCCGCCGAGTTGACCGCCTTGCCCTTCGGCCAGTCGGCGACCGACACGTTCACCTACACGGTAGCCGACGGCCGCGGCGGCGCCGCCACCGGCACGGTCACCGTGACCATCGCCGAGAACGAGCTGTTCGTCGACGTGGGCAACCACGTGCTTCAGCCCGACGCGGCCGAGCAGCAGATCGCGATCTTCGTGGACGATCCAACCGACGCACTGGTCACCGCGGGTGTGAGCTTCAACGTCCAGATCGGCGACGGCGGGCCGGAAACGGCCGATTTCGGATTGCCTCCGGGGACCGAAGGGCCGGCAATCACCCACGTCGAACTGCTCGACGGAGGACTGTTCGGTGACACGATCTTCGGCGCCGCGCCCAACCACGGCCATTTTGGCGAAGGCAGCCTGGCACCGCAGATCTACGTCGAGCATACCGCCTTGGAAACCGGCGCCGTGGCGGCCGACGGCTTGTTGGCCGTGATCACCGTCGATACGTCCGGCTTCTTCGTCGGCGACGGACCTTGGACCGTGGCGGTCGGCCAGACGCTCAACGACGCGACCAGACTCTACGACGACACGCCGCGCGTCGTCCCGCTGCCGTTGAGTGTGACCGACGGCACGATCGCCATCGCCAACCGCCCGCCGACGGCCGAGGACGATATCCACACGACCGGCCAGGCCACCGGGATCGCCGTCGCCGCGCCGGGGCTGCTAGCCAACGACGCCGACGCCGATCCGGGGCACGTGCTCCGGGTGACGGCGGTCGACACCACCGGCATCACCGGAGAGGTCACCTGGGAGGCCGACGGGTCGTTCACCTACGTGCCCACGACGGCCCCTGCCGTCGACACGTTCACCTACACGATCGAAGACGGCCAAGGCGGCAGCGACACGGCAACGGTCACCGTCACGGTCACCGGGCTGAACCACGCCCCGATGGCCGAAGACGACACCGGCGCGACCGACGAAGACACGCCGCTTTCCTTCGCAGCCCCCGGCGTGCTGGGCAACGACGTCGATCCGGACGAGGACCCGCTCTCGGTCACCGAATTCGACGCGTTTAGCCTGCGCGGCGCCCCGGTCACGGTCGACGCAGACGGCGGCTACACTTACGACCCGAGCGCATCGCAAGAGTTGAGCACGCTGGCGGCCGGCGAGGCGGCCGACGACGCGTTCACCTACACCGTCGACGACGGCCAAGGCGGCAGCAACACGGCCACCGTGGCGATCTCGCTGACCGGCGTCAACGACGCCCCGCGGGCCGCAAACGACGCGGCGACGATCGATCGCGAAAGCCTGCTCTCGGTGGCTGCGCCGGGCGTATTGGCCAACGATTTGGACCCGGACACGGGCGACGCGTTTTCGGTCACCGCCTTCGAGCCTCTCAGCGCACACGGAGCGCCGGTAACGGTCGACGCCGACGGCAGCATCAGCTACGATCCGCGCGGGTTGTTCGACGACCTTGAGCCCGGTGCAACGGCTACCGATACGTTCGCCTACACGATTACCGACGGCGACGGCGCGACCGACACCGCCACCGTTACGGTCACGGTCACCACTGCGCCGTACGTTCGCGGCCGCAAGTGGTACGACTACGACCGCGACGGCGAGCCCGACGCTGGCGAGCCGGGCCTGGCCGGCTGGACGATCTTCGCCGATCTCAACGCAAACGATCAACTCGACGATGGCGAGCCGTCGACGGTGACCGGTCCCGACGGAGACTACGCGCTCGTGTTGCCGCGGCCGGGCGCGTACATCGTGGGCGAGGTACCGCAGGCCGGCTGGGAGCAGACGGCCCCATCGCGGCTGGGCACCGGGCCGGCAAAGCCCGGGCCGGCGGAACCCGGTTCGGTGAAGATGAATTACGTGCCGGCCACCGGCGAGTTCATCGTTTCGGTCAACGGCGTGTTGAATTGGGCGGTGATCAGCGACGGCCTGTTTACCGGCCCGGACGTGCTTGCGTTGTACGAAATCCTCCCGTTGGGCTCGCCGGCAAACATCGTCTCGATCAACCCAAACACCGTCTCAGAAGCCCAGTTCGCCGGCGTGTTCGGCTACGAAGATGCCGCCTTGGGCCGCCTGGTCCCGCCGGAGACCGACGTGAGTGAATTCTCGTTGCAGTGGACCGTCGAGTGGGGTGCGCCCGTCGAGTTCGGCCAACTCAAGGTTGTGGGGACCCAGTTAATGCATACGCACGAGGTGACCGTCGGCCCGGGAGACGTGATCGACGGGATCGACTTCGGCAACTACACCAATCGCCTGCCGTCCGCGGCCGACGACGAGAACTCGACCGACAAGGTGACACCGATTTCGGTCGCCGCGCCCGGCGTGCTGGCCAACGACGCCGATCCGGACGGCGATCCGCTGACGATCGTCGCCTTCGACGAACTCAGCACGAAAGGGGCCGCCGTGACCGTCGGGGCCGACGGCAGCTACTCTTACGACCCGACCACCTCTGAGGAGTTGGCCGCTTTGCCCGCCGGCCAGTCGACGACCGACACGTTCACGTACACCATAGCCGACGGAGCAGACGGCATCGCCACGGGCACCGTCACCGTAACCGTTGCCGAGGACAAGCTGGTCGTCGAAGTGGGCCATCCGATCTTGCTGGCCGACAAGCCGAACCAGCAGTTCCAGATCTTCGTGGGCGGGGGACAGCCCGTTCAGGGCCTCGAACTGTTCCTGCAAATCGCCGACGGAGGCCCCGAAGCAGGCGGGTCCGTCGACGGTCCCACGATCACCAACGTCGACGTCTTCACCGGCACCATCTTCGCCGACAACAACACCGGCGAGGCCGGCGGCGGGCAACTCGTGCCGCAGTTCTGGCAGAGCGGCACCACGACCGAGTCGGGAACCGTCGACGCCGAAGGACTGTTGGCCACGGTGACCATCGACACCACCGGCTTCTCGGAAACGCATCCGGACCACCCCTGGGAATTGAAGCTGGTCGACACGGTGATGGGCGACTCGGGCTTTCCCGGCGTGCCCGCCCGGGTGACCAACGGCACGCTCACGCTCACCTCGCTGGCGACGGTCGTCGACCGCCATGTTTTCTACGACCGCTCGTATTTCGACGGCAACCAATCCGGAGCGGGCGAATCCGACGACGGTGCCATCGCGGTCGACAAAGAAGCCCTGCTGCCCGGCGGCCAGGCGTCGTTTGCCAACTACACCAGCTACAGCCGCGGCATCAACGGCATCATGATCGACATGTTCAACCTGCCCAATACCCCGGACGCCGCCGATTTCCGCTTCCAAGTCGGCAACGACGATGACCCGAGTGCTTGGGCAGACGCCCCGGCACCCAGCGGCGTAGCGTTGCGGCCGGGAGCGGGCGTCGATGGTTCCGACCGCGTGACGATCACCTTCGAAGACGGGGCGATCTGCAAGCAGTGGCTACGGACCACAGTCTTGGCAGACCGTCTTGGCTTGGCCGAGGACGACGCCTTCTACTTCGGAAACGCTATCGGCGAAGGCGGCAATTCCCCGCGAGACGCCTACGTCAACGCCACCGACGAAATCTCCGCCCGCAACAACCCCCACAACTTCCTCAATCGTGCGACGATCGACGACGCCTACGACTACAACCGCGATTCGTTCGTCACCGTCAGCGACGAGCTCTTCGCGCGCAACAATTCCACGTTCTTCCTCAACGCTCTGAAGATGCTCGAACTGCCGTCCGAGGAGCGGGCCGTGGTCTCCGACGAGATCGTCGACGCGCTGTTGATGCACTACGGGAGCTAGACGGCTGTAGTGGCCCAGCGATTCTCCACAACCCTTCCGGGTAGATTAGTCCGGCAACTTTTTGCGGTTCTTCAGAGCGAATGGCAATCACATCGTTAGGACAAGTGCCCACCCCTCAATGCGGGGAGGCCTTTCGCCCAAAAGGACCACCAGAGGTCGCTGGGACACTACACCACTTCCCCAAGACGGCCTGTATGACGTATTGATTGAGAAGAGCTAGGGAAACAAGGGCTGGCCGTCAATGGTCTCTACCCCTCGGCGGGGTGTTCTTTAGGCCAGTGTTATTGAGATGCGGAGCCCCGAACGGAACCATCGCGGGGCTAGGAGCGTCGAAGACTCTCCGGTCAATGCTGATTCTTCTGAACATACAAAGGACGAAAACGATGCGAGACACTTCCCCTCTTGGCAAGCGCGTACGCCGGGCGGTCGGCTTTCTATTCGTTGCACTTGCCGCAACGGCCACAAATCGAGTTGCCGCCAACGACGCGATCGGATTCGTCGAGACGTTTGCCCTGGCCGACGATCGCTCGGAAGTCCTGCAGCAACTCATCCCCGGCACCGAGCCGTACTACTTCTATCACGCACTGCACTACCAAAACACGGGCGATAAGGAGAAGCTCCGCGACGTGCTCGCCCGATGGACCAAGCGGGTGGAGTCTTCCGGGCTGCGCGATCTGATCGAGCGCCGCCAGCGGCTGTTCGCCTACGACAGCGACCCGAAGGGGACGCTCACCTGGCTTCGCAACGAACTGGGAGTCCACTTCAGCCACCAGCGCGAAAAAGCGCCCGGGCAGAAGCCGGATCTGCCGACCAGCCTCGATCCGGCCAGCGTGACGCGCGAGGCGTTCATTCGTTATTCGACGGCGCATCAGGGCAATCTGTCCGGGTTCCAGAACTCGGCGCTGGACTGGATCCTTCGCGAAGGCGGCGTCGAACTGACCTCCGGCCGCCGTCGCGCCCTGCTCTCGCGGCTCGCCCGGCCCGACTACGAAGGGCTGGTCGACCTGATCCTGGCCGACTTTCGCACGGAGGAGAGTCGCGGGTTCGGCGAATTCAACATCCACCGCGCCCTGTTGCTCGCGCAACTGGACGAGTTGCTCGAAAAGAAGCCCGACCTGCGCACGGATACGAACTTCATTCACGCCTACCTGACCAAGCTCGCACCCGACGCCGACGCCGACGTCAACGACCCGGCGGTCCGCAGAGCCCATCTCGATCGGATGTGGGCGTTCGTCAAGAATCTCGCGCCGGCACACAACTCGCTGAAGGCCAACGTGCTCTACGCGCTGCTCGACCACCAGCGCAAGACGGGCCGTTACGACCGCGGCCTGTTTCTGACTTACGTGAAGCTGCCTCGCCCGGCGCCTTACATGGAGCCGCGTTATCTCCAGCACGAAGACGTGCGACGTTGGCCGGTCAATCTTGGTCAGGACTTCACCGGTTTCACGCGTTGCCGGCCGGTCGGCGACGACACGCCGCTGGTCCGCGACTTCCTGCTGCATTTCCTGGCCGACGAAGACGACCACCTGCCGTGGACCGAGTGGATCCGCGATACGTTCGTCACGCCGCTGATGGCCGAGGCCAAGATCGTCGCCGGCGCCGCCGACCCCGAGCGTTGGGCCTCAATGCTCTCGCCGACCGCCTACCAGGCGCTGAAGGATCGGGTCGACATCGACTTAGCGGCAACCAACCCGCAGCAGTTCGCCCCCGACGACGAGGTCGCCCTGACGGCCCACGTGAAGAACGTCAAGAAGCTTCGCGTGAAGATCTACCAGATCAACGCTTTGAACGTCTACCTGGCCACCGGCCGAGAGATCGGCACGGGCTTAGAACTCGACGGTCTGGTCGCCGGCGACGAGAAAGAACTCGTCTACGAGGAATCGCCGTTTCAACGCGTGCGGCGCGAGTTCACCTTCCCCGAACTGACGGGCAAACGGGGCGTCTGGGTGATCGAACTGATCGGCGGTGGACGCAGCTCTCGGGCGTTGATCCGCAAGGGCGGGCTGCACTATCTCTCGCGACAGGGCGTCGGCGGCACGGTGCTCTCGATCCTCGACGAGGCGGATCGGCCGGTCCGTGGCGCGTCGGCCTGGCTGGCCGGACGCGAGTACAAGGCCGACCGGCGCGGCGGGATCACGATTCCCTACTCGACCAGCCCCGGCAACCGAGCGATGATCCTGCAATCGCCCGACGGCCTGGCGTCGCTGGCCCAGTTCCAACACGCGGCGGAGCAGTACACGCTGACGGCCGGATTCTTCGTGGATCGCGAATCGCTGCGCGTGGGCGGCGAGGCGTCGTTGCTCGTACGGCCCGACTTCCGCGTCAACGGCGTCGCGGCGCCGCTCGAGGTGCTGGAAGAAGTCAAGTTGACGATCACCTCGACCAATCTCGAAGGCGTCAGCACGACGCAGGAAATCCCCGGCTTCGAACTGCACGCCGCCAAAGAGAGCGAGCACCTCTTCGCCGTGCCGCCGCGGCTGGCGACGCTCAGCTTCCAACTGGAAGCCAAAGTCGAGCAGGTCAGCACGGGCAAGAAACTTGCGCTCGCCGCGGCCGGCTCCCGAGCGGTCAACGCGGTCGACAAGACCGAGGCGACGTTCGACCTGCATCTAAGCCGCATGGACGGGCACGCCGTGCTCGAGGTCCTCGGCAAGACGGGCGAACGGATCGCCGATCGCGCGGTCCGCTTCTCGATCGAACACCGCGACTTCAAGCCGGCCTACGGCGTGACGCTGAAATCGGACGAGGCCGGCCGGATCGACCTGGGCGAGTTGCCGGAGATCCGCAAGATCACCGCTTCCAGCGACGGCATCGCCAGCGTCGTGTGGCACATCGGCGCCGGCGAGGACGCCCATAGCCGCCCGGCCGTCTTGCACGCCGCCGAAGGCGAGACGATTCACGTGCCGCACCTTGGCACGGACAAAGTCTCGCGGGCCGACTACTCGTTGCTGGAGCAACGCGGCAGCACGTTCACGCGTGACTGTTTCGACGCGTTGTCGATCCGCGGCGGATTCCTCGCCGTCAAAGGACTCGAACCGGGCGACTACAGCCTGAAGATAAAACGCGAAGGCCGCGCGATTCCCGTCCGCGTCACCGCCGGCGAGATGATCGGCCGTTTCGCGGCAGGCAAGCGTCGCATCCTCGAAACTGCGAATCGTCTGCCGATGCACGTCATCGACGTCGCACGGGACGAGGAGGACGACCTGCTGATTCAATTGGTCAATGCCGACGAAGCGACCCGGGTTCACCTGCTGGTCGCGAGGTTCGATCCCGTCTTCCCGCTGCACGGCGCGCTGGGGGCGGCCTATCAGCCGCCGATCGCCACGCTCACGCGGCCCACGTCGCAGAACGTCTACCTCAGCGGCCGCGACATCGGCGACGAACACCGCTACATCCTCGAACGCCGCGAGCAGACGCCGTTTCCCGGCAACATGCTCGCGCGGCCGGGTCTGCTGCTGAATCCCTGGGCCATTCGCGAGACCGACACCGGCAAGCAGCAGGCCGCGACCGGCGGCGAGTACGCCGATCGCTCCAGCGGGGGCGCCGGCTCGGCGGCGGCGGAACGTGCGCCCGGCCAGGGCGGCCCCGGCGCGCTCGCCGATCCGTCGAACCTCGACTTCCTCATGCAGCCCGGCGTCCTGTTGGCCAACCTCGCGCCCGACGAAGACGGTGTGGTGCGTATCGAGAAGGAGAAACTGGGCGACCGTCAGGACGTTCACGTGGTGGCCGTCGGCCGGACCGACACCGTCTTCCGACGCGTTTCGCTGGCCGACGCCGACGCCAAGTTCCGCGATTTGCGTCTTGCCCGGACGCTCGATCTGGACGGACGTTTCACCGAACGAAAGACGGTCTCGCTGCTCGACGCGGACGATCGCCTGAGCATCGACGACGTCCGGGCGGCCGAGATGCAGTCGTACGATACGCTGGGCTCGGTCTACGCGCTCTACATGACGCGCAGCAGCAATTCAACATTGGCCGAGTTCGGGTTCGTGCTGAATTGGGCGACGCTCACCGACGAGCAGAAGCAGGCGAAGTACTCGGAGTATGCGTCGCACGAGTTGAGCTTCTTCCTCAGCCGGAAGGATCCCGAGTTCTTCAAGACGGCCATTCTTCCCTACCTGAAGAACAAGAAGGACAAGACGTTCCTCGACCATTACCTGCTCGGGGACGACCTGAGCAGCTTCCTCGACCCGTGGCGTTACGGCCGGTTGAACATGGCCGAGCGCGTGCTGCTGGCCCATCGGCTCGGCGAAGAGGAACGCAATGCCGCCCGACGCCATCTGGCCGATCTCTACGCCATGCTGCCGCCGAACCCGAGTCACCGCGAACTCCTCTTCGCCACGGCGTTGCGAGGCCGTTCTCTGTCGGTCGGCGGTGGAGCCGGGATCCACTTCGATGCGAACGCCGACACGCCCGGAGAGTTGGATCTCGGCGTCGTAGCGGGCAGGACTTTCTCGCCCCGCCCCGGGAGTTCTGCGGCTCCGAAAAGCCCGGCCCCACCTCCAGCCGCGGCGCCGTCGTTGCGTATTGCCGCGGACAACGGGAGGGCGCTGGCGAAGAAGGAATCCGCCGCCAACGCGGAGATGAGCGAGAAGAGGGCGGAAATGGCGAAGTCGCGACGCAGCCGAGAGGCCTTGTTCGGCTTCGAAGATCGTGACGGGGCCGCGGTCGTGGCGGGCGATCTGGCCAATCGCCGGACGGCGCGCGGATTCTATCGCAAGATGCCCAAGGTGAAGGAATGGGCCGAGAACAACTACCATCACGTGCTGATCCAGAACCAACTGGCCGACCTGGTCAAGATCAACGCCTTCTGGCGCGACTACGCGGCCTACTTGGCCGACGGCGCCGAAGGGCCGTTCCTCTCGGAGCACGTCGCCGAGCCGACGTCGAACTTCAGCGAAATGATGCTCGCACTGGCCGTGCTCGATCTGCCCGTCGAGGCCGGCGAGCATGAAACGGAGCAGGAGGCGGCCGCCTTCGCCATGCAGGCTGCGTCGCCGGTGATCGTCTACCACAAGCAGATCCAGGGTGCCCCGGTCAGCGACGACAAGACGCCCGTGCTCGTCGGGCAGAACTTCTTCCGCCACGGCGACCGCTACGTCCAGGTCGACGGCGAGCAACGCGACAAGTACGTGACCGAAGAGTTCCTGCGCGGGGTGGTCTACGGCTGCCAGGTCGTGGTGACCAACCCGACCTCGGCCACGCAGGGGCTCGACGTCCTGTTGCAGATTCCCGAGAAGGCGATGCCGGTGCTCGGCAGCAAGCGGACGCGCAGCCAGTCGTTGCGGCTGGGGCCCTATGCGACGCAGAAGATCGAGTACTACTTCTACTTCCCCAGGACGGGCGACTTCGCACACTACCCGGTCCACGTCGCCCGCGACGAAGCGGCTGCCGCCTGGGCCGATCCGTTCACCTTCCACGTCGTCGAGCGGTTGAGCAAGATCGACAAGGCCTCGTGGGACTACGTCTCTCAATGGGGGACCGAGGCGGACGTGCTCTCCTACCTCGAGCAGAACAACGTCCATCGGCTCGATCTCGGGAGGATCGCCTGGCGGATGAGCGACCTCGACTTCTTCGACAAGACGCTCGAACTGCTGGCCGCCCGTCACGCGTTCCATCCGGTGCTTTGGAGCTACGGCATCCATCACAACCGGCTTCAGCGGATCCGGGAATACCTCCGCAGCAACGACGGCTTCCTGCGCCGCTTCGGCGACTACGTCGATTGCACGCTCGCCGTGGTCGACCCGGTCGAGCGTCACTGGCGGCAGCATCTCGAGTACAGCCCGCTGGTCAACGCCCGGGCGCATCGGCTCGGCCGCGATCGGAAGATCGTCAACGGCGCCTTTCGCAGCCAGTACGTGGGTTTGATGAACGTGCTGCGATACAAGGCAGAACCGACCGACGAGGACTCGCTCGACGTGGCCTATTACCTGTTCCTGCAGGATCGCGTGGCCGAGGCGCTTGAGCGGTTCGACGCGGTCGACGCGAAGAGGCTGCCCAGCAGCTTGCAGATCGACTACATGCGTTGCTACGTCGCGTTCTATCGCGAGCGCCCCGAGGAGGCAGCGAAGATCGCCGCTCGCTACGCCGATCACCCGGTCGACAAGTGGCGAGAACGCTTCGCGGCGGTGACGGCTCAGGTTGCCGAGATCGACGGGGCTCGGGTCGCCCGGAGCGATCGAGAGGAAGACGATCGCGAGTCGCTACAGGACGAGTTGGCGTCGACCGAGCCGGCATTGCAGTTGAAGGTCGAGAATCGCGAGGCGCTACTCACCTTCCAGAACCTCGAGGAGGTGACCGTAAACCTCTACGAGATGGACCTCGAGTTCCTCTTCAGCGCCAACCCGTTCGTCGAGAGCAGCGCCGAGAGGTTCAGCGTCATCCGGCCGAACTACTCGACCGTGGTGCAATTGCCCGATGAGGGCCCCAAGAAGGGCGACGTCCATCGCTTCGAGCTTCCCGAAGAATTCGCCGGCAAGAACGTGCTCGTCGAGGCGGTCGGCGCCGGACGTCGGGTCGCACAGGCCTACTACGCAAACGACCTGAAGGTTCAGCTCGTCGAGCAGTACGGCCGCCTGCAAGTCCGCCACGCCGAGACCGGCGAACCGCTCTCGAAGGTCTACGTCAAGGTCTACGCCAAGACCCCGCAGGGCGCCAAGTTCTTCAAAGACGGCTACACCGACCTACGCGGCAAGTTCGACTACACCAGCCTAAACACCGACGACATCGGCGCCGTTTCAGAGTTTGCCGTTCTGGTGATGAGTGAAGAGCACGGCGCCGTGGTGAAGACGGCCAAGCCGCCGCAGCAGTAGAGCAGACGATTCGGGTTTCCCTGTGGCGGCACAGGAGAACTGCAAAGTGTGCGGGAGCCCGAAAAAGGGGACTGGCTCCGTCGACG
>CAYYNP010000249.1:0-14837 GCA_964472545.1 uncultured Planctomycetaceae bacterium
GCGAGCGAGTCTATCATCGCAGAAGAAACGAAGAGACAAGGACAAGAAGATGAGAATCTGTGGACGAAGGGTGTCGACGTGTTTACCGTATGTGCTGCTCACGTCACTAGCGTTGAGTGCTTGCTGCTTGTCGGCGAGAGCCGCCGAGGAAGCGGCTGCTGAGGAAACGAAGCCCGCTATCGAATTGGGTTCGCCCTTTGTCGACAACGGAATTCTACAGCGGCAGATGCGGGTTCCCGTTTGGGGGTGGAGCAAGCCGGGCACCAAGATCACCGTGGAGTTTGCCGGGCAAAAGAAGAGCACCACCGCCGGTGAGAGCGGCAGGTGGATGCTCGATCTCGACCCGCTGACGGCAAACGCCTCTGCTCAGAAAATGGTCGTCACCGACAGCGAGGGCAAGACCGTCATCCTCGAGGGTATCCTCGTGGGCGAGGTCTGGTTCGCCTCCGGCCAATCTAACATGGAGTGGGTAGCCGGCAAGTCGATGTGCGGGGAACTGGCCGGCAAGGTGGCTCGTTCAAGCGAAGAGATCCCGATTCGCGAATACCAGGTCGATATCGGGTCGGCCGTGTTCCCACAAAGCCGGACGACCGCCGAGGGGGGATGGAAGAACTCGAAACAGGCCGGGGGGTTTTCCGCCTTGGCGCTTGCCTTTGCCTGGGATCTCTACGAGGAGTTGCAGGTCCCCATCGGCATCATGCGCAGCAGCCACGGCGCGACGCCGATCGAAACTTGGACCGCCTACGAAGGCTTTGCGGAGCATCCCAAGCTCCAGCATATCGCGATGCAGATCAGGCAGAGCGATCCATGCACGCCCGAGGGCAAGGCGGCGTATGAAAAGCACTACGAAGACCTCCGGCAGTGGCAGGTCGAGGGCGAGAAGCGGATCGAACGGATGCGGGCCACCGGCGCGATGGACTGTTCGCTTTCCTGGGTGCGGCGCGGCGAAACGTACATCAAACGGCCCGGCACCGTTTTGTCTCGGCCGAGCCTGCCGGGGATCGCCGCGGAGTGGAAAGGGGCATCGCGGATGTACAACATGAAGATTGCCCCGCTCATCCCTTACGCGATCCGGGGCACCATCTGGTGCCAGGGGACCAGTAACGGCAGTGACGGCAAGATCTACGCCGCCAAGATGGAGGCCCTGGTCAACGGCTGGCGGAAGAACTGGGGACGGCCCGAGTTGCCCTTCTACTTCACCCAACAGCAATGTTACGGCGAACCTGACCCCGACAACGTCGGCTTTGCCGATCTTCGCGAGGCCCAGACCCTGTTCTACATGAACGCAAAGCACGCCGGCATGGCGCTTCAGGTCGACCTCAATTCGGCCAATCCGGGCGGGATTCACAATTTCAACAAGCTTCATCCCGGCCAACGCCTCGCCCGCTGGGCTCTGGCCCATGAGTACGGAAAAGAGATTGCCTATACCGGCCCCATCTACAAGTCGCATAGCATCCGGGGCAACACCGTGCGCGTTCAATTTGAACAGCGCGGCCCCGGCGACGGCCTGATGGTTGCCAGCAAGGGCATGGCAGCAGATTACCGAAAGGACCCACCCGCCTATTTTGAACCGGCCAGGGCGACGCCCGGCGAAAAGCTGAAGCACTTTCGGCTGGCCGGCAAGGACCGCGTGTGGCATGCGGCCGAAGCGGTGATCGACGGCGATGAAGTCGTCGTGACGTCGAAGGCCGTGCCGAATCCCGTCGGCGTGCAGTACGCTTACAGCGCCACGCCCATGGGCGCAAACCTCTACAACGAGGCCGGATTGCCGGCCGTTCCCTTTGGCTATTTCGACGGCAAGCAGATGTTCAACGAAGACCTGCCCGAGGCGATCGCCGCGGCAAAGGCCCTCGAAGACGCTAAGACGAATCCGCCGCCGCGAGAGCCCTATTTGGAAGTCATGACGCCACTTCGCAACGGCGCCGTAATTCAGCGTAAGATGCCCGTACACGTTTGGGGGTTTGCCTTGCCCGGCGCCGAGGTTACCGTGACGTTCGCCGACCAGACGAAGAAGGTCGTCGTCAACGAGTTCGATCAATGGCGGGTCGAGCTTGATCCGATGCCGGCTGCTGCCAACGGGCGTCCGCTACGGATCACGTGTAGCGACGGAGCGGCAGCGACAATCGGCGACGTGGTCGTCGGTGACGTCTGGATACTCACCGGCTCGACGGCCGTCAGCGGCGAACTTGCGTTCTCCGGCAGAGACCCGGAGGCAAAGCCGCCGACGGCCATGCCTCTGCTGCGCGAGTTCAAGATCAGGACCAAGGCACGTCGCTTCCCGACCCCCCGGAAGCGGCGCATGGAGATCGGCGGCGGCAAGTACACCGCGTTCTGGCGGCCGGCGCTGTTTACCGAGGCGGAGCGTGACACGTCGGCAGCAGCCTACTACTTCGCATCTCGAGTTCGAGAGAAGAACGTCCCCGTCGGGATCATCACGCTGGGCGCGGATAATCCGCCGCTCACCTGGGTCTCGTACGAGGGTATGCAGAACGCGGCCGGCTTTGAAAAGGAGCGCGACGAGTTGAATCTGGTCTATCCCGATACCGACGTCTGCAAGGCGGCGGTGACCCAATACATCGGGACTCTTGAGAAGTACGGTGCCGACATCGTCGCGCTGCGCAAAGCGGGGAAGGAAGTCCCTCTGGCATGGAGCGAGAACTTGCCGCCGTTTCCCCAGCCGTACTACAATCAATGGGCCAGTGAAACCGAGACGGCGACCCATACGTACAACTTCTGCATCAGCCCGAACACGCCGTTGGCCGTAAGCGGCGTCGTGTGGATACCGGGCGAAAAGAACATGGGGCAAGACGTCTCCCGATACGCCGCCGCGCTGGAGGCCTATGCGGCCAGCCTGACGCAGACGTATGGCCAACAGAAGGTCCCTTTCCTCTACGCCCAGCCGGCCGCGTCCTTGGTGGAAGGAATCACCGCACCACGCATCGAAGGCGCCCTGAGCATCGAATTCGACCAGTGGCCAAAGGGCCTCGAAACGATCGCCACCGGGCTCGGCGCGCTCGCGGCGGAGAAACTCGAATAGGCGGCGGCTCCACAGGCGGAGGCCGCGTCGGGGGCCCCGAATCGAACGACAAGCAACTCCCGGGGCCGATCGACTTGGCGGTCGACAAGATGAATCCGTAGAACTCGAGATAACTCAAACTGTAAATGCGGGAGCCCGAAAATGGGGACTGGCTCCGTCGACGACCGGCATAGTAGTGGTGATTCGTATTGCCGACGGTGCCTGTCCCCTTTGTCGGGCGGAGACACCGGCGCCGCGTGGAAAAAGGGGACAGGCGCCGAGCCGGCAGCGTTTTTCCAGAGGTTTGACATTTGGCGCGGCTCGGAGCCAGTCCTCATTTTCCCCTCCACGTTTGCTGTCTGGGATATAACAAAGGGAGTCCACGTATGATTACCGAGACCTCGGGGCGCTATGCCGCCAAGACACTCTGGTTGCTGCCCGCCGTGCTGCTCTTCTCTTGCCTCGGCAGCGCGACGGCCGACGATGTGATCTGGCTCGATAAGCCGGCGGCGAACTGGGAAAAAGAAGCGTTTCCTTTGGGCAACGGCCGCTTGGGATGTATGGTCTTCGGCGGGGTCGAGGAGGAACGCGTTCAGTTCAACGTCGACAGCCTCTGGACGGGCGACGAGAACCTGGCCGGCGACTATCGGGCACCCGGCATGGGGTTCTATCAGAACTTCGGAAACCTGCTCGTGACCTTCGAGGCCACGAGCCCGGCGACGAAGTACCGGCGTGAACTGAATATCTCCAAGGCCGTGTGCCGTGTTGCCTACGAGCAGGACGGCACGGAGTTCGTGCGCGAGACCTTCTGCAGCCATCCCGACCAGGTGATCGTTGCCCGGATGACGGCCAGCGCGAAGGGCAAGTACTCCGGGCGCATCAAGCTCGCCGGTGCGCATGAAGAGAAGACGTCCGCCGCGTCCAACCGCCTTACCTTCGCCGGCGCGCTGGCCAATGGGATGGAGTACGAGGCACAGGCCCTCGTTGTGGCCGAGGGCGGAACGGTCAAGACGGACGCAGACACGCTGGTCTTCAGCGAGTGCGACAGCCTGACCATTACGCTCGCCGCCGGGACAAGCTACGTGATGGACTACGACAAGAAGTGGAAGGGAGAGCACCCCCATGCGCTGCTGTCGAGGCAAGTGGACCGAGCCGCGCAAACATCGTATGCAAAGCTGCTCACGACGCATATCGAAGACCACCAGTCGCTCTACGGCCGCGTGGCTCTCGACCTTGGCAGTACCGAAGATGACCGACTTGCCTTGCCGACGGACCAGCGACTTGAAGCGATTCGCGGGGGAAAGCCGGATCCGGATATGGACGAGCTCCTGTTCCAGTACGGTCGCTACTTGTTGATCGCCTGCTCGCGCCCCGGCTCGCTGCCGGCCAATCTGCAGGGCCTGTGGAACGATCGGAACAACCCGCCCTGGCACGCGGATTACCACAGCAACATCAACCTGCAGATGAACTACTGGCTGGCGGAGTCGGCCAACCTGGCCGAGTGCCACACGCCCTTGTTCGATCTGCTGAGCGCTTCGCTGCCGCCGTTTCGCAAGGCGACGAAGCTGGCCTACGGCGAGGAGATTCGCGGGTTCACCATACGCACCTCCCATAACCCGTTCGGCGGGATGGGCTGGAAATGGAACATTCCCGCCAGCGCCTGGTACGCCCAGCATTTCTGGGAGCACTACGCGTTTGGACGGGACAAGGAATATCTCCGCACGGTGGCTTATCCGTACCTGAAAGAGGTTTGTCAGTACTGGGAGGATCACCTGAAGACGCTGCCCGACGGCCGGCTCGTTGCGCCGAACGGCTGGTCGCCGGAGCACGGCCCCACGGAAGACGGCGTCTCCCACGATCAACAGCTAATCTGGGATCTGTTTTCCAACACGATTGAGGCTGCGGAGGAACTGGGCGTCGACGAGGACTACCGCAAGCAGCTCGCCGCAATGCGGGACAAGCTCGTGGGGCCGAAGATCGGCCGCTGGGGCCAGCTTCAAGAATGGATGGTGGATCGGGACGATCCGAAGGACCAGCACCGGCATATCTCTCATATGTTCGCCGTCTATCCGGGCCGCCAGATATCGCGGAGCAACACGCCCGAATTCGCCGAGGCCGCGGCGGCGTCGCTGAAGGCCCGCGGATTCGGTACCGTGGTGGGCTGGGCAAACGCCTGGAAAACGGCCCTCTGGGCTCGCCTGTTGGACGCGGAAAACGCCTACACGTTCTATCACAAGGAAGTTTCCGCCAACGCCTATCCCAACCTCTGGAACGGTTGCTGGCCGGGTCGCGTCTTCCAGATCGACGGGAACTTCGGCATCACCGCCGGAGCGATCGAGATGCTGCTGCAATCGCATGCCGGCGAGATTCAATTGCTGCCGGCCTTGCCGAAGGCCTGGGCGACGGGCACAGTCAGCGGCCTGCGGGCGCGCGGAGACTTCACGGTCGATATCCGTTGGCAAGACGGCCGGCTGGACGAGGCCACCGTGCATGCGGGAAAGAACGCCCTCGATAAGGTTGATGTTGTCTTCGGCGGGAAGCGAAAAGAGTTGAGCCTCGCGCCCGGCCAGGCAGCCGTGCTGTCGCTGAAGGACTTTCGATAAGGACCGCTATGACGAGCCCACGGGAGATCTCACGCATCGCAACGAGACCTTTTGGATCGTCGTGAAGACGACGGCGGTTCTCGCATACGGCCTCCGCTTCACGCAAGCCTGTGCCGGGTCGGCGAAATGTGCGTCGACTTGTTGTGCACCACCAGAAGTTGCCGCCGTTTCGACCCGCGGCGGTTTTCCTCGGCCCGATCGTGCGGCCGATAAGTCGTTGTGTCTCAAGATGTTACGTCGGTCGTTCCGGCCGCCGAGAGTCCCCCCTCGCAGGGGCTGATGCGCAAAGAATGGCCCGACGATTCACGTAACCCACTTAATGAGAACAGGTTACGTCAACTCACCCACTCCCGCCGCCGGTCAACAATTCGACCGCAGACTTACGTCGACCCGTTCGGCGGCAGTGCATGATGGAAATTCCTCTCCGGCAGTGAGTTACAACATCGCGACCTGCCTGCCGATCGTCGTAAGTCGCGATGGCAGTGGGTTGACACGCACACGAAGTTCAGGTAATTGCGCTCGGGAACAAGTGTTGGCAAGGAAATGGTAGTAACGCGTCGAACGGCATTCCGGACGGCTCATACGGTGCGCCGTCTTCGCCGAGCGGGCCAACGAGAGGCTCCCCCGGCAGAATCCTCTTGAACGCGCCGCACGTGGGCGATTCTCCGAACGGGCTAATTCCAGTAGCATAGCCTGGTGCGGAGCAATCGCCCTGGCCACCCGCGCGTTGAATCATCGGAGCGGTTTCATCGGTGTGGGTAGCTTCAACGGCAGGGAGGTTGCGGACATCGACGTGTATGGACAGAACGGTATCACAACGGGCCGTCGGGCAGTCCCCGATCAACAGTCACTCCCGCAAGCCTCCCGTGGCAGAGCCACGCCGGTTCAACAACCAGTGCCACGCGCGGTTTGGGATTCGAGTTCCTTGGAATAGGTTCCTTCCCGTGCGGCGCTGACGAGCCGTGCGCGTCGCAGAAAGGCCGATTGTGCAGCGGGGACATTGGCATCTTGGCCTTTCCAGGTCTCCAACGCGTGGGACTGAAGAGCACGGCCGTACGAATACGACAGCTCCCAAGGATGGTCTCCGATCACATTCATCGCTTGGAGGTTCTCGGTAGCCATTTCCGGCGTCTGGCCGCCCGAAAGGAAGACGATTCCCGGAACGGCCGGAGAAACCGTCTCCCGCAGGCATCGAATCGTGGCCTCGGCCACCTGTTCCGGTCCGCTCTGATGGGGGCATTCCTTGCCGGCGATCACCATGTTCGGCTTCAGCAGCATCCCATCGAGCGACACGCGGTGTTGTCTCAACTCTTGGAAGACAGCATTCAGCACGCCCGTTGTGACCTCCTCGCATTGCTCGATCGTGTGGTCGCCGTCCATAAGCACCTCCGGCTCGACGATCGGGACCAAGCCCACTTCCTGGCACAGGGCGGCGTATCGGGCCAGGGCGTGCGCGTTTGCCTCGACGCAGACGTCAGTGGGGATTCCGTCACCGATGGTGATCACGGCCCGCCACTTGGCGAACCTCGCCCCCATCCGCCGGTACTCGTCCAGACGCTCTCTCAGGCCATCAAGCCCCTCAGTAACCTTCTCGCCGGGAAAGCCCGCCAGCGGCACGGCCCCTGCGTCCACTTTGATGCCGGGGATGATCTCCCGTTCCAGCAGGAGGTCCGGAAACGGCGTTCCGTCGCCGGCTTGCTGCCGAAGAGTTTCGTCGAAGAGGATCACTCCACTGATGAACTCTTCAGCGTCCGGGGTACTCAGCAGCATCTCGCGATAGGAGCGACGGGTCTCCTCGGTCGACGGAATGCCGTGTTCCGAGAACCTCCTCCCAATTGTCCCGGTGCTCTCGTCAGCAGCCAGGATCCCCTTTCCTTTGGCAGCCAAAGCCCCGACAATCGACGTGAGATCTGCATTCATGGTCTGTACCACCGTGCCGCGCCCCGAGAATCGGCCTCTCCGTCGATCTCGGCCGGTCGAGATGGAAGGAACATGCGTAGCCTTGGGTCAGTATAGGTGTTAGCCGAATGCGGGCAAGCGGACTCACCATGGTCGGATGTTCGGAATCGACCGATCCGCGCTCCTGCGCGCGGACTGGGGCGAGTTGACTTCCCAACGACGCCCAGCCTGCTCGCGTTCCACAAGTCTTTTTCAGCACACAACTTACACTACTCGGCCGTGCCCGGATCGTCGAGTCATGTCACCGAGACGTTGCCCTGTACGACAATGCTACCAGGCTCGCCAGATCCGAAAAACCAGCAAATTCCGGAGAAACCGCATCACGTTCTTGCCCTGCCGTGCCTATAGCTGCTAGAGACCCGCGTGCTGCTTGGAGGATTAGAGTTCGGTGCAGGAGGTGTAAGAGAACGCCTCTTCAACCTAAGATGTGATCTTAGGGGTCAACTGAATAGATCAATAGACAATCAGCCGAGCCAGTGGAGACCTGCCATGACGGAGTCTACTCGTGACTGCCCGGTACTGGTGCGTATCGAGGAGATCTTCGCCGAACCGGGAAGCAAGTGGAGTGCAAACGACAGAGCAGAAGTTGCATGTTAGCTCGCAAAGGCACGCTTGACGGAAATCCTGACAATCGAGCGGCTCGCTGCCCTTAACGAAGAGGACGCGATGGACGCGTTCCAAGAGTTTGCCATGAACATCATTGAGCGAGGTTTTCCGAGCTTTGATCCTCGTAAGGGCAACGCGGAAGCCTACATCCTAACGGCATGGCGGAATCATCTCCGGAAGCATGCTGGTCGGAATCGCCAGCGCGCCGGCAATGAGTGCCAGATGCCCCTGGACGGGGAAGGCAAACCGCTTCTTGACGCAGAGGCACGCGATAGCGAGCCGCCCGTTCCGATCCTTGAGGACTTGAAACCACTCCTGAAACCACTCCTGGAGTTCCTTTCTCACTATCAGCAGGCTGTGGTTTTGCAGCGGTACCTTCATGGAGGAGGGCAACTCAAGCCCTTCAGAGACATTGCTGCGGAAATGGAAAAGACCGATGACGCAGTAAGGCAAGCCCACCAAAGGGCAATGACGACGCTGAGGAGACACGCAGCAACGAGGATGGAAGGCAGTGATTGAAACTGTGCCACCCGAAGAGGAGTACGGGAGACCAGACTCGGATGACGATACGGCAACGCATCGGTAGACCCATCAGACTGAAACGGAGGACCTGCCATGAACACCAAGAAGAAGCACAATGCCGACGTTCTGAAGTCGGATCACAATGGAAACCACCCGAGTGAGGAGGAGCTTCAAGAGTGGGAACTCTTCCCAGACTCCTTCGCTTCGCAGGAATTCGAACGGATTAGGGAACACCTAGATCGTTGCCGACCTTGCAAGGTGTACTGCGAACGGGTCCGAATGGCCGAGAAGGACGTAGAGGCTTATCTCGAAACGGAAAACGGGCGCAACGCGCGCCAGATTCTCCTAGATCAGATTGCGTCGAAGTGTGCTAGCGATTGCCCTTGCCAGGGCCCTCGGGACAATGGCAAGCTGAAGTCCTGCGTTCCGGACGATCCTCCGCCGGATAGCCCGCATATGTACGGCAGACGGAAGACGCATGCCCGTCTGGAGAAGCTCGCGATTGGCAGGTGCATCGCCGAGATTCTCGCACAAGGAAGCTATGTGGGTGAAGCCATGGGCGCCGATGGGGGCACGACAAATGAGGCACTTGCTGAGGTACTGGGTCACGATGCGGCAACTAGTGCGCGGGATCAGCGTGTCCTCATCACCAACCATCGGTTAATCCCCCAATTGATTTCTCGCCACTCCGATCGAATTCAGGTGCTCGGCGTGGGTGGGTTGTACCGTGCTGATCGAGAGACGTTTGTGGGGGATCAGGCTATCGAGAGTATCCAGCGTCTGCAATACTCGGTTAGTGTTCTCGGAATCAACGGCTTCAGTCCCCCCTGGTTGTTGACCGGCTCCGGGGTCGAGGACGGGATCAAGAAGGCGTTTATCCGTTCATCCCGAGACGTAATTCTCGCGTTCGATTCGTCAAAGTGGGGCTTCAACTCGGGGAGCCGATTGGCGACTCTTGCCGATCTTTTTGGGACCGACTATCTCTTGGAGCCGGACGGGCGAACGGTTCACCTTGTGACCACCTATCCCGTTGTCGACCCAGAAGTCTGTGGAGCCGAGCACGCGAAGGTGTTGCGCTATCGAGACAGGTTCTTGGCTGGCGTCAAGAGACTGACAACGAATGGGTGGAGGGAATACGATAGCTCGGTGCGTGCAGCAATCGTGCGTTTTCGTGATGAAGACACTCTAGATCTGATGCTCGACTTGAAAGAGCCTCATAGGCTGGACAGCCTCCCGGAGAGGTACTTTGACGACCTGGAGTTGGAAAGGGAGGAGAATCTCGATTCCGTTGCACACTCGGTCCTTGTGGTCAGTATCGAACTGATAGGTGACTTTGTCAATTCGCGTCGGCCAGTTGATAAGCTGCGAACTGAGACTGGGAAGCTGGATCTTGTTGGGGTCTCTGCTCACGACACTGATTGTCGCGGGTAGCCGGATGGCCATAGGTTAAGGAGCCAAGCCATGAGTCAGGTGAGAGATCGGCGTTCTTCGGGTGCCCATCCAATTGATCGGCGCCATCCTGGGGCACCAAGCCCGACGCGGCGGGAGTCTCAGCGCTCGCCTCAGCAACCGGGGGCGAGGGCTACCGGGCAGTGGATCGCCCGCGAGAGTTGGTTGCCGCTCTATCCGGCGACGGCCAAGGATGAGGCCGTGAAGCCCGGCGTTTACGGTCTGCGCGACACGGTGGGCAATACGGTCGTGCGCACCGTCGATACCGGTGGTATCCGCGACTACGACGCCATCCTGACGCCTAGCCTCTTTAGCAAGGAGAATCCCACACTGCATCGGCAGTGTGCCGGCGCGAAGCGGCTGTTCGTCGTCATCGATCCGGCGGTCTACGAGATCTATGGCAGCGAAATCAAAGAGTACCTCAGACACTACAGAACGCCTTTCGCCGTCGGCAAGCTGCCGGGGCTGGTCAACAACGAGGAGAACAAGTCGACTCGCATCTGGAAGAGGCTCAACGGTTGGCTGATGGACTACGGGATTGGCCCGACCGACATGTTGATCGGCATCGGCGGCGGCGTCGTGGGCGATCTGGTAGGGTTCGCGGCGGGCACGACGCGCCGGGGTGAGATTCCTTATCTGCTCGTAACCACGACGCTGACCGCGACGATCGACGCGGGAATCTCGCCCAAGACGGGCATCAACGTCGGCCGGCACAAGAACGCATGCGGACTGGTCTATCCGCCGACGTGCGTGCTCAGTGACACCCGTCTCCTGAAAACGGACCCTTCGGTCAAGACGGGCCTGGCCGAACTGATCAAGCTGTCGATCGTTCGCTGTCCAGAGCTGTTCAGCTTGCTCGAACGCGAAGGCCTCCGGCTGCTGGTGGACAGGTTTCAAAGCGCCGTCGGCCGGAGGCTGATCGACCTCGGCCGGCGCCTCTTCTTGAAAATGAAGTTCGAGCCGCCCTTTCCGGGTAACGATCCCGCTTCCATGCGAAGCTACGGACACTCCTTCTCGCGGCAACTCGAAAGCCGCAGCGGCTTCATGCTCACTCACGGCGAGGCGATCGGCGTCGAAATGGCCGTTGCCGCCAGTCTGGCGTGTGTGGAGGGATTCCTTGCGAGGCCGCAGCGAGACCGGATCATCGCGCTGCTGGTGAAGCTGCGGCTGCTTCCCTATTGCCCCGAATGCACGGCCGATCAGATTTGGCCGGTGTTCCAGCGGAAGGTCGAGGCAGACGAGCCGTTCTGGTTCCCCATTCCCGACGGCGAGATAGGCCGCGGAACCTTTCTGCGCCGGTTCTCCAAAGCCCAACTCGCCAGCGCCATTGGCGCCATTCCGATGATCCGATCGAGAGAAACGGTCGCGGGGCGAGTGCACTACTGGGCCAGAGCAAGGAACTCGGATCCGCCGATGTGTGTGACGGCCGACTTCTTCGAGGACGGCACAGATCGGTTCCTGGAGGAGGAGCCGGGCAGCGTACGCTCGTACCCGTCCCAGCGCATCAGCCCGGAAGAACGGACCTTCGCATATCGTTTGCTGCTTAGCGGCGCGATTGGCGGCCCACTCGTGAGCTACCAACGGTAGAGGTCCGGCTCAGACAATCGGCAAAAGGGGCATTCTGTTCCGCCGTAGCAGCAGAGCGTTGTTCGATTGGAAGACGCGGGTGGCGCGGGTTCTTGAACCCGTGGGACTACGTTCCTCAGGCCCGTTGCCGTGATGCCGCCTTTGCTTACTCCGGCACAACGCCCGACCATTGATAGAGCATCAGTTTGCAGTGGCCGGATTCCTCTTCGAGGATCAGGTACTCGCCGCACGCCCGACGGTGGACGCGCAGCAAGGCCGGGCCGTGGTCGAGGCTGCCGTCGCGGTGGCCGGTTTCGGGGCCGGCGTGGATCGAGAAGAGATGGGCGCCGTCGGCCATGTCGTGGACCTGCACGTGGCCGTCGCGACGCCCGGCGAACATGAAGTCGCCTTCGGCCCAACAATGATGGACGGCGCCGGTGGTGCTCGTCTGGAACTTGTCGAAAAGCCAGCGCACCTCGCGCGACGTCGACCAGTTGTCGTAGCAGATCGCCGCCCGGGAGAGTTTGAAGCCGCTGGTGTAGCGCTTTTCGGCCGTTTCGCCCCAGAGCACCATCACGTCGTGCTCGGGGTCGTAGACCTGGTAGGTGATGCCGCGTATCGGATCGGCCACCGGCGTGATCTCCGGCCGCCGGCCGTAGACCGGCACGCCGTGTGGGTTGATGCCGGTCAGTGCGAACCGCAGCAGATGGCCGCGCTTCTGGCCGCCGACCTTCCCGCCCCCAACCTTCCACGTGCCGTTGTCCCAGATCGTGCCGTCGCGATCGACGAACCAGCCGGTCCCGCCGGGCGTCAGGTGGCTGAGCACGTGCGTTTCGTCGGGGTCGATCGAGCCGTCGCCGTCGGTATCGGTCCACATCCAGCGATAGTTGCCTTCCGGCTGGGCGCTGCCCCAGTGCGGCTCCATGCGGGTGATGTGGTTGTGCGTGAAGGCGCCGCAGGGGATCAGGATCTCGCCGAAGCGCTGCGGATCGAGACGATAGACCATCAGGAACCGGTCGTCCTGGGACGACATGTAGACGAACTTCCGCCCGCGGACCCGGCGAACGGTGACGCCCGGCGTCTTGTTGCCGTCGTGGCGGCGGGGATCGTGCGGGAAGAGGAACGGGCAGACGGTGACGGCCTCGTTCTTCCATTGTTGGCCCGGCGGCTGGGTGTAGTCCATGCGGTACTTGAAGTCCATGTCGTAGATCGCGGTCTCGTCGCCGTCGTCGACGTCGGCGCCGTCGCAAAACTGGTCGGCACGCACCAGGGCCGTTTCGGTCCACGCGCCGTCCGTCTGCTTCAGCCAGCGGATCTCGGCACCCTTCCAGACCGACGCCCCGCCGCAACTGACGGCCAGATCGCCGGCCGCGTTGACGCCGATCGCGTAGACGCCGTTCAGTCGCAACGGGCCGAGCCTGCCCTTGGTCGTTGTGCCTTCGAAGGCGCCGCCGGTGACGCCGACGGTCCCATCGAGCACGGGCGACTCGCCGGAGATATCGAAGACCTTGACGTTGTAGTCTTCGCCGTTGTCGGCCACGTACAACAACTCCCGCCGCCGATCCACCGCCAGACAACTCGGTTTGTCGATCGACGCGATGCAGAAGCTGCTGGGCAATGCTCGGCTGGACTGTGCTCGCGTGGCCGGGGATTCGATGTCGCCCTGCACGGCGCGCACGTCGTCGGCATCGTAACGATGCACGTGCCGATCGGCCGAGTCGATCACCCAGAGGTTGCCCCGGGCGTCGACGGCGATGCGTCCCGGCTGGGCGGCGTCGGCCGAGACGTCGAGCGATTCGATCGGCGACAGGTCCTTGGTGTCGAGTTGGTGAATCCGCGCGTTGGTCTTGTCGCTGCAATAGAGCACGCCGCCGTGGCAGGCCATGCCGACGATCTCGCCGAACGAGACGTCGACCCTGACGACCGGCCGGTGATCGCGGAGCCGCGTCTTCTGGATCCAATCGACCTTGAAGTCGTGGTTGTAGTAGAGGAATTCCCCGTCGCCGGCGATGGCGTTGCCGCCTTTCTTGTTCCGCACGTCGTACTTGCCGACCCAGTTGCCGCGACGATCGTAGATCTGATGGACGTAGATCTGCTCGCTGCTGCGGGTGTTGACGTAGACCCGGCCGTCGTCGGCCAGGAGGATCGACTTGACCGTATAGGGGACGGCCTTTTCCGGCACACCGTAGGTATTGCCGATCCAGGAGTTGACGACCTCTCGCTGCTGCGCAGACGCCACGGCGGCCAACGCCCAACCGACCATCGCCGCAGCCGAAAGCCAAAGGCCGACGCGCGGCATACGTTTCGACGCAATCGCAGCCGAGGGGCGGTCTGTTCGCACGGCGTTCTCCACTCGATGAACCGGTTGTCCGTGGTTTTCACGGATAGTATACCACGGGGGCACCCGTGCTGGACGTTCTCGAGACGGCAATTGCGCGACGATGAGGCGCGTTGCCGTCCAACTAGCCGATCTACCCAACGCATTCGACACGCAGGCCGGACCCCCGCATGGGGAGCGGCGGCCGATGCCATATCTTCGCCTCGAACGGCAACTGATTGCCATTTCGCCGATTTGGGCCGATACCCCCGAGCAGCCACGGGGTTAAACCTCTTGGCGGTTGTTTGTACGCGTCAACCCAGGCGTTTGAACTTAGGGAGGAACGAGGAGATGAACAGAGCGATCCTATTCGCGGCCATGGCAGTCTGTACGTTCGATCTGACCGTGAATGCACGATCCGGCCCGGCGGAAACGAAGGCGCCGACTCCACACGCCCCGCGGGCGATTGCCATCGAGGTGCTCATTGTGGACGCCAAAGACGGCACCAAGGACGAACGCGCTGTAGAACTCTGTGGCCCTTCAGACGAAGTTGCCGCGCGTCTGTGCGAACTCGAATCAAAGGGCCGGATCGTTGCCATCGAGCGAATTCGGCTGACCACTCTCGAGGGCCAGAAGACGCTGGTCCAGGCCGGAAGGACGGCTCCGGTCGCCAGCGGGCGGTCTTCTAGCGGGCGTGGTGGACCGGCCCAAACGTCGTATCAGCGACAGGACTTCGGTACGCTGATATCGGCGACCGCCAGAGCCGACGGCGACGCGATCCTCGTCGAACTCCAGGTCG
>CAYYNP010000250.1:0-14779 GCA_964472545.1 uncultured Planctomycetaceae bacterium
CCAGACGCGAATCGAAATGCGGCAGATCGGCGTGCGCGACGAAGCCAAACTGCTGGCCGATCACGGCGACTGCGGCAACCCGGTCTGCTGCAACAACCACCTGGTGCAGATGCCGCCGGTCTCGATGAAGATGGCCAAGATCCAAAAGGCGACGCTCGATCCGACCAAGATCTCCGGCCGTTGCGGGCGTCTGAAATGCTGCCTGCGATACGAGTACGATACCTACGAACAGATCCAAAAGGAGATGCCGCCGACCGGTTCGTCGGTGATGACGCCCGAAGGGCCGGCGAAAGTCATCGGCCACGAGATTCTCAGCCGGCAGGTGCTGGTGGTCACCGACGACCGCCGCCGCGTGCTGGTCGACGTGGACGAAGTATCGCGGGTCGAGACCGCACGCAAGGGCGACAAGCAGGACAAGGGCGAGAAGAAGGGCAAGGGTGCCGAGAAGAGCAAAGTCGCCGAGAAGAGCAAAGTCGGCGAGAAGAGCAAAGTCGGCGAGAAGGCCAAAGCCGGCGAGAACGCCAGATCCGACGAGAACGCCAGATCCGACGAGAAGGGCAAAGCCGGTGAGAAGGCCAAGGGCAACGAGAAGGCCAAGGGCAACGAGAAGAGCAAGGGCAACGAGAAGACCAAAGCCGACGAGAAAGCCAAATCTGACGAGAAGGGCAACGCCGGTGATAAGCCCAATCGCCGCGAAAACAGTAAGAGCGGCAAGAGATCGCGGCGGCGCAACCGCAAGTCGTAGATCGGCCGGCCGTGACGGCGGTCGGCGGCGGCAGTGAGGAAACGAGAACCGAGAGACGAGATGCTGGAACCCTCCCATCCGTTGGCGGAACTACTTCAAGAAGACCGACGCTTCACCTTCGAGGCGTACGTGTTCGTGTTCGAGGCGTTAGGCTATGCGCAGAACGTGTTGGACTTCGGCACGGAGTACCCCGCCGAGGCGCCGGCCTCGGAAGAAGAAGGGCCGCCCGACGAAGAGCCCGCCCACGAAGAGCCCGCCCACAAAGAGCCTGCCGACAAAGAGCCTGCCGACAAAGAGCCTGCCGTCGAGAAACACGTCACCGGCCAGGAATTGTGCGAGGCGATCCGGCAGTTCGCCCTGCAGCAGTTTGGCTACATGGCCAAGACGGTGTTGAACAATTGGGGCATCACGCGGACCGGCGATTTTGGCGAGATCGTATTCAATCTGATCCGCATCGGTCAAATGCGCAAGACGCCGCACGACTGCCGCGAGGACTTCGACGACGTCTACGAATTCGACGCGGCCTTCGAACAGGATTTCAAGATCACGATGCCCGAGTAGCCTTTGCGGGCGGCGATCGTGGCGGAAGATAAGGACATCGAGCATGAGCCGGCGTCGCCGACGATCCACGGCCCGTAAGGCCGAGCAAAGGGCGGCCGAGAAGCCTCGTCCCGACGTCCCCGCCAAGAACGACGCCGACGCCCCTTCGGCACCGGACCCTCCTCGGCCGAACAAGCCGCTGCTGATCGCCGCCGCCGTGCTGCAGGCCGTTTGGCTGGTGTTCCTGCTGGTGCTGGCGGCCGGGCTTTAGTGCACTTCCAACATTGATTTCTTGGGGTGGCTGGGGCAAAGCGCAGCGATGCCCCAGTGACTCATCGAGCTTTGAGAAAGCCGGTAACCTGGGGCACCGCTGCGCTTTGCCCCAGCCACCCACGAGTCTGAATGCCACCCACAAGTCTGAATGCCTATCCGCCCGCGCCGACCGGGCGACGAGTCCAGAGATCGGCGATCTGCCGGGTGATGACTCCGGCGGCCGTAGATAGGGCGAACTGCCGATCGACGTTGCCTTCGCAATGGGCGACCTTGTTCATGCCGTAGACGTCGGAGGTGGCCTCGTCTTGTCCGAGGACGTAGCCGCCGGCGCGGCGAATCGCGCGGCATCCTTCCGAGCCGTCGCGGCCCATGCCGGTCATGATGACCCCCAGGCAGCCGCCCTGGAAGACCTCGGCTGCCGATCGCATCATCACGTCGGCCGACGGTTTGTGGCTGCTGACCGATGCACCGTCGGCGAGCCGGGCCTTGACGAATTTGCCCAGCCGCCGCAGTTGCAGGTGCCTCCCGCCCGGGGCGATCAGCACGTGGTTCGGACGCAGGCGGTCGCCGTCTTCGGCCTCTTTGATCGAGAGCGCCGAGATCGAATCCAGCCGCCAGGCCAACGGCTTGGTGAATTGGGCCGGCATGTGCTGCACGACCACGATCGGCGGCATCGGCGGGCGGAGATTCTCGAACAGCCCCGAGAGCGCGGGCGGGCCGCCGGTGGAGATCCCGATCGCGATACACTTGTCGGCCAACTCGGCGGGCACGGTCTCGGAGACGCGGCTCGGTGTCCGCGGCTGCCGCGCTTTGGCCTCGCGGCGTTGTTTGCGATCCCGCCGAATCTGAAGAATGCGCCGCACGTCGGTCCCCGCGGCGGAGCGAACCTTCCGCATCAACTCGTCGCCCAACACGGCGGCCGCCTTGGCTCCGCTGGTGGGCTTGGCCACGTAGTCCAGCGCGCCGCGATCGAGCGCTTCGAGGGTCACGTCGGCGCCCAGACGGGTCATCGAGCTGACCATAATCACCGGCACGGGGCGCCGCTCGAGGATCGCGTCGAGCGTGGCCAGGCCGTCCATCCCCGGCATCTGCACGTCGAGCGTGACGACGTCCGGCCGGGCCGAGTCGATGATCCCCAAGGCCTTCCGTCCGTCGGCCGCCGTGGCCGCCACTTCAATTCCTTCGGCTTCCGCAATGTGGTCGCAGATCATCGTGCGGATGAGAATCGAGTCGTCGACGACCAGGACGCGGACGTTTCCTGCCGGCATGTTTCACTCCAAATCGGTTCTGCCGCCCGTCTTTCAGGGTTGCCGAAGCGCTCTCCTACGACTGGAGATGCGCATTTCTAGGCATCTTGAAAACGTAGCTTATCGAGACGGGCGCCGGCGCGTGAAACGCGCAGCCGGACGCGGCCGCATTCAGCCCCGGGGAGCGAGGCGTCTTGATCTCTCGTGCCGATTCCGTTCTCGCGCCGCACAGCGCGTCACGACCGTTGCGATCCGCCCGACCGGATCGTGCCCGAGCCGGCCACATCGACGGAATCAGATGGCTACCGTGCAATCGCTCCGCGCTCTCGCTCAACCCCCGTCCGGCGCCGGCTCCTGCGCCGCGACGATGCTGGCATCAACTGTGATATGGTTTGCGGTCTCCAGCGATACGTGCGTTGTGCCCGCCAGCCGACCGTATAGCTTGACTTGAAATGACGTCGGCTGCTTGCCGCCGGACTCGGGGCGATACGGCAAGAACTCTGCTACTTTCGTGTTCACTGCACCCAAGAACGTGTTCAGTTGCGTTCCAGCTAGCACGTACCTGCGCCGAACCTCATCGTATGGAACTTTCTCGGTGGGGAGAATGTCGAGCAAGATATCGACATCTTTGGTGCCGTCGGAGTACCGCATGGCGACTTCGAGCGTGACCTCCTTAGGCGGTATCACCGCGGAGGGAGCGCGGATCGACAACTGCCTTCCCGGAAGCGATATCGAAACCGTCGAGAAGGTGTTGTTCTTCTCGTCGTGAGCGTACTGCACGTTGTATCGGGCCGGATCCCACTCCAAACGACGTTTGGTTGCCGACGAAGGCGAACTACCTGGCGCCACCGGTATCGTCAGGTGGCTGGAGACCCCGTAGGGAGTGGCCAGGTGCACGTCGACCAGGTCGCCTTTTTGGGGGTGGAAGAACGGCCGGACGTTCGGCGGGATGTGGACTTCCATCACCTGGCGGCTGAGCAGACGGAACTGAACGTACTCTCCGCCGGCAACCACGGCCGTATCGTGAACGCTGAAGCCGTCGCCGACCAGAAACATCCTCGTCATCCCGTCGCGGCTGATGCCGGGCGCCCCGTACCAGCCGATCAACTCGGGCGCCAAGTCCGTGATCCCGCGGTTGAACATCTCGAATCCGCCCAGCGTGTTCTCGTGCGGCACCTGCGCCACCATCGTCTGCAAAGGCAACTCGCGGTCGAGTTGCCGCACCCGCCGCAACAGGCGGTCGACTTCGCCGTCTCGGTAAAGGTCGCAGACGTCGACGGCCTGTGCGGCCAACTGCTCCATCGACTTGATCGACCGGCTCATCTGCATCGTCTCGTGCATGCTGGCGTCAGTGTGCTTTGGATGGGTCAGGCAGAACCAGTTGGTGCGCGTGTCGAATTGCACGTACGGCACGAAGGAAGGCATGATCACGATCGCCACGCATTCCCGCATGCCGGGCTCCAGTTCGCGCTGACGGATGTCCTCGTCGCGCGTGGGGCCGCCCAGCAGCGTTTCGCGAAACGTGGCCAGGTTGCCCTTGATCGGCGGCGTTTGGAAGCGAGGCGTGAATCGCCAGCCGAAGGTGTCGTCGCCGTGCGAGAAACCCACCACCGTGCGGTTCAGGCCGATGGTGGCCATGTCCCATTCCAGCCGCCGCGTGAACCGCATCAGGCCCTGGGCGTTGATCTCGCCGCTGGCAAACGCCAACGCCATGGCAATCTGCAACTCCCGCCGCCGGGCAAAGGCGTCGGCCACGTTCTGGTCCTGCGTCACCGGGTCCAACGCAAACACGTGGATCGGCCAGCGGCACTTGACGTACTCGTTGAACACCTCCCGCTCCATGACGCCGGGGTCGGGGAGGTAGAAGTGCGGATTCTCGAGGATCGGAATGCGGCCGTTCTTCGCCGAACTCGCCTCTTTGATGTCTCGGGCTAGCCGTTCGTTCAACAACGCCGACTCCACGAGGATCGCCCAGGCCAAAGCGACCGTCGTGGTGCCCTCCCAGAAGCGGTAGTCTCCAGGCAAACCGGCGACCTGCTCCAAGAACTCATCCCGCTTCCGCTGCACTTTCGGCACGTCGCGTTGACGTATGGCACTGGCCAAGTCCCGACCGGAGTACCGCCAGTGGCGCTCGCTTCCGGGAAACGCCAGCAGTTCGTATGCCGCCTGCAGTTCTTCCTGCAAGAAGGCACGAACGTCCATCAAGTGGATCATCCGCTGGTTAACCTCGTGTGCCCCCAAGCCTTCCTTAGCGTCCGCAGCAACATGCGCGAATAGTTGCAGGTCATATATTGCCAGAATCTGCGAAGGCGGAATCGGCAGTCGGGCTCGGCGTGACAATGATGCAGGAATGGAAAGACCCAAAACCGAGTAGAACGCTGTCGGGGCCGGGGGCTCCTTCCCGTTCTCGCTCAGACTATCATCGACTGAACCTCCTTGCCTGCTTGTGCTCGAACTACCCAAGGCAACTGGTCTTGCCTCAGTGCTTGACTCGCGAAGGACGTTGCCTCGAGGACGTTCCCGACGCCCTTCGCTTCTCTCGCTGAGAGGTGAATCACGTTCCATCTCGACCTCGAATTCGTAGAGATCGGAGTCCTTTTCGTAATGGCGTGCGGCGATCGCGCTGAGGTACCTCTGAATCTCGTCGTCCGTGCTGTTGATTACCTTCGTAATCGGATACGCCAACTGATCCACCAGATCGTTGATCACCAGATGCCGAAACGTCGACGGCAGCAGGTCTCGGCCGGGTTCGTACGATGCGGTGATCGTGATCTCGGCCCCGTAGCCCTTGCGGGTCTTGCCGCCGGGCAGGACGGAGACCGGAATGCGGACCAGATTCAACGAGTAGCCGGGCGAATCGGCCGTGTCGTCGCCTTCGTTGATTCGCCGCAACTCGTGGAGATGGTTCAGGTATCGAGCCCTCTGATCCAGTTCGAGCGTCGGCTCCAGCGCGAGCGTGTTCCCGCCGGCCACCGTGAAGTCGGTGTTTACCTTCTCATCCAGCCCGAACGGGGCCACGCGCGTGATGACGTTTTGGCCGTTCGCCCCGTTCTCCTTGGTGGGATCCGATATCAGCGTGGCGGGGAAGTAGTAGATGTTCTCGTCGCCGTCCTTTGTGGGGGCCGGCGGAATCCCGCTGGCTTCCGACAGCTTCGCCTGCATCGCCATGGCCATGCCCAGGTACGCCTGGTCGCTGCGGCGAATGGCGGCGTTCATTTTCACCTCGAACTTGCCCAATTCGGAGGCCAACTGCCGTTCGAATTCGTCGCGATGCCGCATCAGCCGCGCCTCACCCCAGACGTCCGGCTGCTTGGCGACCACGGTGCCGTAGCAATCGAGATGATGCTCCAACCAATCGATCTGCTTGGCCAGTTGTTCGATCGTGTCGTCTTTCGGTGTGTCGGGCGCCTTGCGGTGGAAGACCGCGTCGACCGGCTCCTTCAGCCCCGAGAGGATGCGAAACACCTCGCCGCCGCGGCTGGGGGGCGTGGGAGCCAAGGTCAGGGTCAGTGCCACAAGAGCGATAAGAAAGGCGATCCTCGTCGCGCAGCGCATAGCATCCTCCTCCGTGATGCGCAAACCCCCAGCCCGGCGTGACGTACCTCCACGGGCCGTACAGAAAGTGAGGTTTGCCTCCAATGTGCCCGAGGCCGATCCCTGGCCATGCTGCCCGGCAGCGCCCAGCGGCCCCGCGTGTAACCAATGCAGCAATCGGGCGGATTCTGCGCCCGTCTCCACGCTAATTCGTCGCTTGCGGTGGCCTTTTCTCGCAATTGGTGAGAACCCACCAGCCTTCGTGGGAACAACCGTCACAACCGGTACGACGATCTATTGCGATCGGAGCCCGCCGAACGCTGCGCCTGCACGAGCAGGGATGGCCTCGCCCGGCGCACGTTGCTAGACTGGATACTCGTCGGTCTCCCGTTCCTTGCCCGGAACGCCTGCCGGAACGCCGTTCGGCAGGCGACTCGTTGCTGCCGGATGAAACGACGTCTCTCGGAGCAGGTGACGAGACGACTGCGATCCGCTGGACACTGAGAGCCCGGAAGCCGAGGACCTTGCCGTGCCGCCGCCTCGAACCAAGAGAGACGAGTCAGGGCGTGACGATCCGCGCGCGATCCTGCAGCGCGTCTTCGGCTTCGACGATTTCCTCCCCGGCCAAGAGGCCGTCGTGCGGCGATTGAACGAGGGGCGCAGCGTGCTGGCGGTCTTTCCTACCGGGGCGGGCAAGAGCCTCTGTTATCAACTGCCGGCCTTGGCATTCGACGGCCTGACGCTGGTGATCTCGCCGTTGATCGCGCTGATGAAGGACCAGCTCGACTTCCTTTGGGACCACGACGTGCCGGCGGCGCGGCTCGATTCGAGTCTCGATCGGGAAGAGACGCTCGCCGTGTTCGATGACCTGAACGCCGGCCGGCTGAAGCTGTTGTACGTTTCGCCGGAGCGGCTGGGCAACGAGCGCTTCCTTCACTCGCTCCGGCGGCGGAAGATTTCGCTGTTGGCCGTCGACGAAGCCCACTGTATCAGCCAGTGGGGCCACAACTTCCGGCCCGACTATCTGAAGATCGCCCAACTGGCCAAGCAACTGAACGTCGGCCGCGTGCTGGCGCTGACCGCCACGGCCACGCCCGAGGTCGCCGAAGACATCGCCAAGGCGTTCGACGTTGCCAAGGCCGACGTGGTACACACCGGTTTCTACCGGCCGAACCTGAATCTGTTCGCCACGCCGTGCACCGTCCGGCAGCGCAGAAAGCTGCTGCTCTCCCACATCAAGGCCCGGCCGCCGGGCCCGGCGATCGTCTACGTCACCTTGCAGCGGACGGCCATGGCGATTGCCCAGTCGCTCGCCTCTTCCGGCTACGACGCCCGGCCGTATCACGCCGGCATGCCGACGGACGATCGCAACGAGATCCAGGACGCCTTTATGGAGTCGGATCGGATGATCGTGGTGGCCACGATCGCCTTTGGGATGGGTGTCGACAAGTCGGACATCCGCTACGTCTACCACTTCAACCTGCCCAAGTCGATGGAAAACTATGCCCAGGAGATCGGCCGGGCCGGACGCGACGGCGGCGAGTCGGTCTGCGAGTTGTTTGCCTGCGCCGACGACCTGGTCACCTTGGAGAACTTCTCCTACGGCGACACGCCCACGCCGCAATCCGTGCGCGGGCTGGTCCATGAAGTGCTCGGCGGAGACGACGTGTTCGACGTATCCGTGTACGATCTGTCGGCCCTGCACGACGTCCGGCCGCTGGTCGTCAAGACGCTGCTGACGTACCTCGAGTTGGAAGACCTGATCCACTCGACCGGCCCGTTCTACTCGCGATACCAGTTCCAGCCGCAAAAGACGTCGCAGGAGATGTTCGGCCAGTTCGATCAATCCCGGGCGGAGTTTCTTCATCGCATCTTCCGCCACGCCACAAAAGGCCGCACCTGGTTCACGCTCGACGCCGATGAGGTCAGCCGCCGCACGGGCGACGCGCGGCAGCGGATCGTGGCGGCGCTGGGGTTTCTGGAAGAGCGGGGCGACATGGTCGTCAAGGCGTCGGGCGTGCGGCAGGCGTATCGCCTCGAGCAAGATCCCGGCGATATCGAGGCCCTCTGCAAACGGCTCGACGTGCGCTTCCAGCGGCGCGAACAGCAAGACGTCGGCCGCGTGCGGCGGATGCTCGGGTTTGCGGAGCACACGGGCTGCCTGACGCAACGCCTGCTGGCCTACTTCGGCGAGAAGCGCGAGCCGTGCGGCCACTGCGGGCGATGTCAGGGCCAGCCCGCCCGGCCGGTCCCGCCGCCAAAATACGAGCCGCCCGGCGAGGAGGACGTTGCCGACCTGCGCCGCTTGCGCAAGGGTGGCTACGAAGCGTTGGCCACGCCGCGTCAGTTCGCCCGGTTCTACTGCGGCATCGCCTCCCCGGCCGCCACGCGGGCCAACCTGGGCGAGCATCCGCTGTTCGGCCGCTTCGCGTCGGTGCCCTTTCGCGAGGTGCTGGCGTTTGTGGAGGCCTGGCCGAGGTGACGCGGCGATCGGCATGGGCGGCCCAGTCGTTTAGCAGTCGCCGGTACGGCGACTTGGCGCCGTGGCAAGCACCCTCACAAAGCCGCCGTGCCGGCGGCGGCTAAACAACGAACGCCGGACGGGCTATGATTCCCAGGGGCGGGCAAACTGGGCAGCGGAACCCGGACAGCGGGGAACTGAAAGCGTGCTCGATTCGTCATACTGGTGGGGCTACCCGTTCTCTCTGAAACCGACACTCAACGCCATCACGAGATTCCGCATGATAAGCACACGAATCCGACGTCCTTTGCTGACGCTCTTGCTGCTCACCGCCGCATCCACTCTCCGCGCCCAAACGGTTCCACCGGCTTTGATGGTTAAAGAGGGCGAAAGATCGCAGCCCTTGGGCATTTCCCGGGTCGATACCCAGGTGCGGATCTTCGGCCGCGTCGCCGAGACGACCACCACGATGACCTTCACCAATCCGCACGATCGAGTCCTTCAAGGCGATCTCTACTTCCCGCTGCCGGAAGGGGCCACCATCAGCGGATACGCCCTGGACATCGCCGGTAAGATGGTCGACGGCGTGGCCGTCGAAAAGCACAAAGCCCGGGAGGTGTTCGAGAAGATCGTCCGTCAGAGCCTCGATCCGGGCCTGGTCGAATGGACCCGGGGCAACAACTTCAAGACCCGCGTGTTTCCCATTCCCGCCAAGGGCAGCCGCACGATTCGACTCAGCTACGTCACCGAGTTGATCGGCGGCGACCAGACGCCGGCGTATCACCTGCCGTTGAAATACCGCCGGCCGATCGGGCAGTTCTCGCTACGGGTGGAAGTCGTCAAGCCGGCCGCCGCACCGGTCGTGCGACAAGGCGACCTGACCAACTTCGGCTTCTCCCGCTGGCAAGACAGCTTCGTGGCCGAGGCCACGCTGGAGGACTTCACCCCGAAGGAAGATCTGCTGATCGCCCTGCCGAACGTCGAGAAGCAGAGCGTGTTGGTCGAGCGGGGTGACGACGGGCAGTGCTATTTCGTGATCCACGACCTGCACGTCCCGCTGCCGAGGATCGAACCTCCTCCGATGCCCGTGCGGCCGAAACATGTCGTCGTCTTCTGGGACGCCTCGAGCTCGCGCGGCGCAAGCGATCACCAGCGGGAAACCGAGTTGCTGCGGACATGCTTCGAGGATTTCTTGCCGTCGGACGTCAAGTCGGCCGGCTTCACGATCGATCTGGTGTTGTTGCGCAACGTGGCCGAAACGCCGAGGCGGTTCGACTCAGCCAATCTCAACTGGCGGGATCCCCGCAAGAACGACGCATTGTTCGACGCGTTGGCCAACGTGCAGTACGACGGCGGCACGCAACTCGGCGCGCTGGCTCCCGTACCCGGCGGGAAGAAGCCCGACTTCTACCTGCTGTTCTCCGACGGCCTGTCGAACTTCGGCCGCCAACAGCCCGGCAAGCTCGATGCGCCGGTCTACGCGTTCTCGGCCGACGCCACGGCGGACCATGCGTTCCTTCGCCATTTGGCGATGACCACCGGCGGACGATACTTCAATCTCAAGCGAACTGCCGACGACGAGGTCGCGGCGGCCGTCGGCCGGCCGGCGTTTCAGTTCCTCTCGGCCGAAGTCGGCGAGGTTCCGGTAGACGAGGCCCAGATAAGCGACGTCTATCCGAGTCTGCCGCAGCCGGTGGGCGAACGGTTCACACTCGTCGGCAAGCTTACGGCCGACGAAGCGACGATTACGCTGAACTATGGCATCGGGACACGCCGCACCCAACGCCGAACCTACCACGTCGCTCGGGCCGACGCGGCCGAAGGGTCACTCTTGCGGCGGCTTTGGGCCCAGACGAAACTGGCCGAGTTGATGATCTTCCAGAAACGCAACGAACCGCAGATCGTCGAACTGGGAAAGCAACATGGCTTGGTCACTCCGTTTACCTCGCTGATCGTGCTGGAGACGCTCGAACAGTACGTCGAAAACGACATCGCCCCGCCCGTATCGCTGCCAGAAATGCGGGCGGAGTACATGAAGCGGATCGATACGCTCGAACACCAGCAACGCAAGCAACAGGCCGACAAGCTGGCCGCCGTGCTGCAACTCTGGCAAGAGCGGGTGAAGTGGCACCAGGCGAAGTTCAAGTATCCCAAGAACTTCAAGTACAAGGGCCCCGCCGAGGGCGCCGAAACCGATGACGCTCCGGCTGATGCGGCTCCCGGCCTCATGGAGCCACGCGAGGCCCCGGCTCCCGGCAGGCATCCGGCACCCGCAACTCCTGATGCGGAAGATCCCTCCGGCGAAGCGGGCGAAGACGCGAAGAAGGCCGACGAGGGACGCGGCGGTCGGCAGCCCGGCATCTCGATCAAGGAGTGGGACCCGAAAACGCCGTACGTCAAGGCGTTGCGGGCGGCGAGGCCGGAGGCGGTCTTCGACGTCTACCTGAAGAACCGCCGGCAGTACGGCCAGTCGCCGGCGTTCTTCCTCGATTGTGCCGACCACTTCAACCGTATCGGGCAGGAAGGCCTGGCCCTACAGGTGTTGAGCAACATCGCCGAGATGGAATTGGAGAATCCGTCGCTGCTGCGCGTTTTGGGCCACCGTCTCAGCCAGCTGGGCTATCTCGACCTGGCCGTCTACACGTTCGACGAAGTGCTCAGACTACGGCCCGAAGAGCCGCAGTCGTATCGCGATCTGGCACTGGTGCTCGCCCGACGGGCGAACGAGGCCGCGGAGAAAGACAACGCCGGCCGGCAGAAGGACTACGCCCGGGCGATTGAGTTGCTCGCACGCGTCGTCATGGGCCATTGGGACGGCCGATTCACGGAGATCGAACTGATGGCGCTGGAAGAACTCAACGCCATCTGGCCGCGGGCTCGCGAAGCCGGTGTGAAGGAAGTTCCGCTGGACAAGCGGCTGATCGACCTGCTCGACGTCGACGTGCGGATCGTGATGACCTGGCACGCCGACAACACCGACATCGATCTCTGGGTGATCGAGCCCTCGGGCGAGAAGGCCTTCTACGCACATAACCGCACCACGATCGGCGGGCTGGTCAGCCAGGATTTCACCGGCGGCTACGGGCCGGAGGAGTACATGGTCCGCCGCGCGATGCCGGGAGTGTACAAGATCCAGGCCAACTTCTACGGCAGCCAGGCCACCAAGCTGCTCGGAGCCGTGACAGTGCAGGTCGACGTCTTCACCGACTTCGGCCGCGAAGGCCAGCAGCGCAAATCGATCACCATCCGCCTGAAAGAGGCCCAGGAGACCGTCGACATCGGGCAGATCGAGTTCTAGCCTTAATGGATGCCAACCTGTGGCCGCCGACTCCCAAAAGTGGTAGACTTGAACGTGGCCCTGAGCTTGGATGGGTGGCCGAGTGGACTAAGGCGACGGTCTGGAAAATCAAGAGCCCGACTTCGTCCTGTTGGTGTAAGTCGTTGCCACACAAGATGTTTCTTCTCTTGTTGAGCCCGGCGAAAACCGGTGGTCGCAGGCGTCAGAGAGGCCCGGTCCAATGCGGCAGTGACTCCAACTGCCAGCCATCCATTCTACTTCTCTGGCGCCCGCCCTGAGGCGTCACGTGACTACCCCAGCCAATGCCCATCCTCGTCGCCTGGGCCACGGGGAAGTCCACCACCGCCCAACGGACCCCGTTGCAGTCGAGCGCCCGCCAAAGCGACGCGCGATGGCCGCACTGCGAGAGGAGGAGTAGACACCTCTTTAGTCGGTGGCGCCCAGCCGATCGTGGAGGCGCCGCGTGCCGCCGTCTTCGGTTGGAGCTTCTCTTCCAAACGTTGTTCCAACAAAACCGTCGGTTCTCGGCGCAGCGCCCCATTGATTCTTTTGCGAGTTCCACAAACACTATCATGGTGGAGGCAAATGGCCATGGAACAATGCCACTGCCTGAGGATCTGGAAGGGCCGGAGCACACCCACTGCAAAATATGCACGTCAACGCATAGCGTGGCAATCTGGGGAGTTTCCCCCGGTGTGGCCTCTCGTGTGCCCTCCGGTGTGGCCAATAGCCGCCCAAATGGCGGTGTGAGCGATTTTCGGCGTTTGGGAGGTCTTGCGCTGCCGCGAGGGACCTGCACACCGCGAGTAGTGCGATACAATGGGAGGCTGAATGTGGATTGCGGCCATGCTGACGCAACCCGGGAGAACGGAGTTTAGCCGAGACGGCATCCACTATTGGTGGTGGGGCGCGCTGGTTAAAGAGAGCCGCATTACGGATCCTGGGACCAGGAAGCGCGCCGGCAACCTTCGCGGATCTACGCTTTCGGACGTAGGACGGCCCTTGGGAAAAGAGGAAACACCGGAATGAAGAACTTCGCATTGATCGGAGCCGCGGGTTTCGTTGCACCTCGTCATATGCGAGCGATCAAGGCAACGGGCAATAACCTGGTTGTCGCACTGGACAGGAGCGATTCGGTGGGGATCATCGATTCCTACTTTCCCGAAGCGGCCTTCTTCACCGAATTCGAGCGATTTGACCGCCACGTCGAGAAGTTGCGTCGGGCAGGTGAGCAGAGTCTCGACTACGTCTCTATCTGCTCTCCCAACTACTTGCACGATTCGCACATTCGATTTGCCCTGCGCGTCAACGCCGATGCCATCTGCGAGAAACCGCTCGTCATCAACCCGTGGAACGTTGAGCCGCTAATCGACTTCGAGAAGGAAACGGGAAGGCGGGTCTGCAACATCCTGCAACTGCGGCTACATCCTTCGCTCATCGCGCTGAAGGAACGGGTGGAACGGGACGCGGGAGATACCAAGCACGACGTCGACTTGACTTACATCACGCCCAGGGGACGCTGGTATCTTCAATCCTGGAAAGGCGATTCTACGAAGTCGGGGGGCATCACGATGAACATCGGCGTTCACTTCTTCGACTTGCTGATGTGGATATTCGGCCGACCGGATTACAGTAACGTCCACGTCCTGGAACCGACGCGCGCGGCAGGATACCTGGAACTACAGAACGCCCGTGTTCGCTGGTTCCTATCGGTCGATCGGCAGGATCTTCCCGTGGCGCCGGAACCGGGAAAGCCCTCGACGTACCGGTCGATAGCGGTGGACGGTGAGGAAATCGAGTTCTCCGGAGGTTTCACCGATCTGCACACGCAGAGCTATCAGAGAATCCTCGCCGGCGATCACTTCAGTATTGCCGACGCTCGAGCCGCGATCGACGTCGTCTACGGCATCCGCACGTCCACGCCCGTTGGATTGTGCGGCGATTACCATCCTCTGCTGCTGAGGCGGTCTGGACAGGCCAAGTCCATGGTGGCCACCTAGGACGGCCCGGCAATCGGACGCCGGGCGCGGAGTATCCGGCCCTCGCGCAAGTTGAATTTGCTTGCCCCGGCGGCGGCACGGCCGGCACGAAGGAATAAGACATGTTCAGCGGTTCTGTAGGGATCATCACGTACAAGCACCATCATCTGAAGACGGAACAGGTGTTGCTCGGGCTTGTGGGCAAAGTCGCGTCATTGAAGGTGTTTGCATTGCCTTTTGTGCTGCGAAAGCCAAGAACCGTGGTCTTCCAGCATCGCCCCGAGCAGTCCGGCGGTGCACACACGGAGCAAGTCGCTCGGATGATGGAAGCTCCGTACGTCGAGTGCGACAGTGACGTTGACGTCGACGACTCCTGCGATCTGTATCTCATACTCGGGGCAGGAATCCTGTCGGCGGAGTGTCTCCGAGGCAAGCAAATCCTCAATTGCCATCCCGGGCTGATCCCGCTTTCGCGCGGCTTGGATTCGTTCAAGTGGGCGATCCACGAAAACAAGCCCGTTGGAAACACGCTCCACTACATCGACGCCGAGGTGGACGCCGGCGAAGTTGTTTCCTCAATGCCGACGCCCGTGTTCCGATCCGATACTCCAGAGACCCTTGCCAGAAGGCATTACGAGCTCGAGATCGACATGCTTGTCGATTTCCAGCGCCACTTGCAGGAAGGTCGGCACTTGTATCGTG
>CAYYNP010000251.1:0-14755 GCA_964472545.1 uncultured Planctomycetaceae bacterium
AGCCCCAACGTTTGGGCTTCATCTCGCTCGGCGAGACCGGTACTTTGTTGCTTTCGGACTAAGCCCGAAGGGATTGGGCGGGCAACGGCCACGCCAGGTCGCGTGCCGTTGCCGGGCCATTTACGACACGTTTTCCTGAAGGAGCCAGAAGCATGGCGAGTAGTCAGTTGCAGGTGTACGAGTGCGGTGTCTGTAAGGCGGTAGTTCAGGTGGTGCGCGGCGGCAGCGGCGAGTTGGTTTGCTGCAATCGGCCGATGGACCCGTTGAGCGAGAACACCACCGACGCCGCGCAGGAGAAGCACGTGCCGGTGATCGAGAAGGTCGACGGCGGGATCAAGGTGGCCGTCGGTTCGGTGGCGCATCCGATGCAGGACGACCACCTGATCGAGTGGATCGAACTAATCGCCGACGGCTGTGTCCATCGGCATACGCTCGCCCCGGGCGGAGCGCCGGAAGCCGTTTTCGCGGTCGAAGGGGATCAGCTCACCGCCCGGGCGCTGTGCAATCTTCACGGTTTATGGAAGGCCGTGTAGGTAACCTCCAGAGAACCGAAAACACTTACGACCGGCTGCTAACAAGCTAAGGAGGAGACGATGAGTCAGTGGAATTCCGCGAGTGAGATTTTGGACTTTGCGATTGCCAACGAAGAAGAGGCGGCCGCCTTCTACCGCGAGTTGGGAGCGAAGTCGAACTCACCTAGCATGGGCAAGGTCTTCGAGGGATACGCCAAGGAAGAAGACCAGCACAAGGCCAAATTGCTGAGGGTCAAGCAGGCCGGGAACCTCAAGACGGCCGAAAAGAAAGTCGTCGACCTACAGATCGGCGACTACCTGGTCGACACCGAGCCGAACGCCGAGATGGACTACCAGCAACTGCTGATCGTGGCCATGAAGCGCGAGAAGGCGGCCTTCAAGCTGTATACCGACATGGCCGCGGCGACCGACGACGCCGATTTGTCGGCCCTGCTGTCGGGGCTTGCCCAGGAGGAAGCGAAGCACAAGCTCCGCTTCGAGATCGAGTACGACGAGCACATTCTGACCGAGAATTAGAACCTCGTACCTGTTGGAATTGGTTGAAGCCCGTCTTGAACGCCCCAGATTGCCAACCCGCCTGTCTCAGCCGCGGGCCGCGTAGATTGTATGTCCACACCGAAAGTCAGCACCGAGAAAGTCAGCGCGGGGAAGGTCAGCACCGAGACCCGGCTCGCCGGGATTCCCATCAGTGGGGGAACCGTGGTGGGCAAGGTCTGCCTGCTGAACGAGAATCGACACAGCAATCTGGCGGTCTACAAAGTCGACGGTGAAGGGGTCATCCGCGAGAAACGTCGCGTACAGCGGGCGATCGACCTGGCGGCCGAACAACTCAACGGGCTGATCGACGACGTCGCCGAGCGGATCGGCCCGGCGGAAGCGCAGATCTTTGAGGCCCAGCAGGCGATTCTCCACGATTCGGCCTTGATCGACCGGATTGTCGAGATCATCGAAGACGCCGGCGTCAATGCCGAGGCCGCCGTCACCCGCGTGCTCGACGGCTACGAGGCCAAGCTGCTGGAGTTGGACAACGAATACATCCAGGAGCGGGCGTCCGACATCGGCGAGATCCGCCGCCGGCTGCTGGACGTGCTCGCCGACATGAACCCGGCGCTGCAGTGCAGCGATACGGATCACTGCGAGCGGGGGCGCGGCCGGATTGTGGTGGCCGAAGAACTCACGGCCAGCCTGGCGGTCGAGTTGGACGGCCAGCGGATCATCGGGTTCGTCACCGAGCGCGGCGGTCCGACGTCTCACGGCGCGATCCTTGCTCGGGCGCTCGGCGTCCCGGCGGTCTGCGGCATCCGCGGCATCCGCAGCATGGTCGGCTGTGGCACGGAATTGCTGGTCGACGGCGACACGGGCGACGTCGTTACCTGGCCCGATCGAGAGACGATTGCCCGGGCCCAGTCGCGGCCGGCGGCGGCCGTCTCGGCTGAGGAGTCCGAGCCGGTCGAGGCGGTGCCGGGGTTGACCGTGTTGGCGAACGTCAGCAACGCAATAGATACGTCGGACGCCGTGGCGGCCAAGGCCGAGGGCATTGGGCTCTATCGGACGGAATTCGAGTTCCTCGCCGCCGGACGCGTCCTCAGCGAGGCGGAGCAACTCGAACGCTACGCCGATGCGGTCCGTGCGATGGACGGCCGTCCGGTCTGTTTCCGGGCGCTCGATTTCGGCGCCGACAAGGGCGCCCCGTTGTTGGATCTGCCGCAGGAGAGCAACCCGTACCTCGGGCTGCGTGGCGCCCGGCTATTGTTGAAGCGGCCCGAGTTGTGGCGTCCACAGGCCCGGGCCTTGGCGGCCGCTTCGGCCTACGGCTCGGTCGACGTGCTCTACCCGATGGTGGTCGACGCCGCACAGTTCCTCGAACTGAAACGCGTGTTCTGCGAGGCCCTCGATGAGCCGCCGCCGGGCGTGGTGCGCCACGGGGTGATGTTCGAGGTTCCCTCGGCGTGTCTGGCCGCCCGCGAACTGCTCGATGTGGCCGACTTCGGCAGCATCGGCACCAACGACCTGATTCAGTACCTGTTTGCGGTGGATCGCGACAACGAGTTCGTGGCCGACGACCACACGCCCGATCATCCGGTCTTCTGGTCGGTGCTCGGGCAGATCGCCGCGGCGGCCGAAGCGACGCGGCGGACCGTGTCGGTCTGTGGCGAGGCGGCGGGCAATCCGGCGTGGCTGCCGAAACTGATCGAGTTGGGGCTGACCACGTTGAGCGTCAGCCCAAGGTTTATCGCCGGGTTGCGTCGGGCGGCGGGAGGAGGATAGCACGCCGTGAGAAAGACCGTCCGGCCGGTATTGGCGGCGGGCATACTCGTGGCGGGCTTGATAGTAATAGCAGTCGTCTCGCTCCGCGAGACGAAGCGACATCTCGCGGAGCGAGATGACCACAATAGGAATATGCGGCACAACGGGGCCACGGCCGAGGACGACCACGACATGAACGCCTCCGAAAACGCCGCCGCGCCGACCACACAGAGGCCGCCCCCTGCCCGCGCCAATCGGTTGGCCGGCGAAACGAGCCCCTATCTTTTGCAGCACGCCCACAATCCGGTCGATTGGTATCCCTGGGGCCGCGAAGCGCTCGATCGGGCCAAGCGGGAAAACAAGCCGATCTTTCTTTCGATCGGCTATTCGGCGTGTCATTGGTGTCACGTAATGGAGCGGGAGTCGTTCGAGGACGCGGCCACGGCCGAGATCCTCAATCAGCACTTCATCGCCATCAAGGTCGACCGCGAGGAACGCCCCGACGTCGACGAGATCTACATGACGGCCGTGCAACTGATGACCGGCCGCGGCGGCTGGCCGTTGAGCGTGTTTCTCACGCCCGAGTTGAAGCCCTTTTTCGGCGGCACGTACTTTCCGCCGGAAGATCGCTACGGGATGCCCGGCTTCAAGACGGTGTTGACGCGCTTGGCCGAGGTGTGGCGCGAGCAGCCCGACGACGTGGCGGAAAACGCCCGGCGGTTGGTGACGGCCATCGAGGCGAACGTAGCCGGCGAAGCGACCACGGCGGACGTGCCGGATGCTTCGGCGCTCGTGGAGGCCGTGTCGTCGTTGCAGCGGCAGTTCGACGCCCAATGGGGCGGGTTCGGCGGCGCGCCGAAGTTCCCGTCCAACGGTGCGATCGCCCTGTTGTTGCGGCAACACGCCCGGCAGCCCGACGAGAAGCTGCTCGAGATGGCCACCGTCACGCTCGACCGCATGGCCTACGGCGGCATTTACGATCACCTCGGCGGCGGTTTCCATCGCTACGCGGTCGACGAGCGCTGGTTGGTGCCGCATTTCGAGAAGATGCTCTACGACAACGCCTTGCTCTCGCGCGTCTATCTCGAGGCCTGGCAGGCGACCGGTCGCGACCTCTACCGCCAGGTGGCCGGCGGGGTCTTCGATTACGTGTTGCGCGACATGACCGACGCCCGCGGCGGTTTTCACAGCGCCGAGGACGCCGACAGCGAGGGCGAGGAGGGCAAGTTCTACGTCTGGCGTCCCGAAGAGATCGAGGACGTCTTGGGCGTCGAAGAAGCCGCGCTGTTCGGCGATTACTACGGCGTTTCGGCCGAGGGCAATTTCGAGGGAAGTAACATCCTCAACGTGGCGCGCAATCCGGCGGCGTTTCTTCGCGATCGGGACCTTACGCCGCAACAGTTGGAGGGCCGCCTTTCACAATCGCGGCACAAACTCCTCGCGCACCGCGACCGGCGCATCCGCCCGGCCAAAGACGACAAGGTTCTGGCCGCCTGGAACGGGATGATGATCTCGGCCTTGGCGCGCGGCTATCAGGTCCTCGGCGAGCAGCGATATCTGGAAGCCGCCGAACGGGCGGCCGATTTCGTTCTCGACGAAATGGTCCGCGACGGCACGTTGCTGCGGACCTATCGCGGCGAGGCCCGGCTGCCGGGCTATCTCGACGACTACGCGGAAATGACGCTGTCCCTGATCGACCTCTACGAATCCGGCTTCCAGCGGCAGCGGCTCGAAGCGGCCGACCGGCTTGCGCGAAAGATGATCGACGACTTCTGGGACACCGACGACGGCGGGTTCTTCTACACGTCGGCGGATCATGAGGATCTCTTGGTGCGGACCAAGCCGCTCTACGACGGGGCCGTCCCCTCAGGCAATGCCTCGGCCGCGTGGGCCCTGCTGCGATTGGCCAGGTTGCTCGATCGGCCGGAGTACGCCGAAAAGGCCGAAGCCACGCTCCGCTACGCCGCCGGCGAGATGCGGAGCCAACCGCGGGCGTATCTGAACCTGTTCTGTGCGCTGGACCTTTACCTCCACGGCGGCCCGGAAATTGCACTGGCCGGCACACCGGATAGCGACGACACCCGGCGGCTGCTGGCGACGATCCACGGCCGGTTCCTCCCCAACAAGACACTAGCCTTGATCGATCCGGACGCGGAAGGCGCCGCGGAACTCGGCCGGCTGATTCCGCTGCTATCCGCCAAACGAACCACCGAGGGCAGAACGACGGTTTTCGTCTGCGAGGATTTTACCTGCCGACGGCCGGTCCATGAACCGGACGAACTGGAGGAGATCCTTGGCGGCCGCAAACCGTCTCCGTAGCGAGGAGAGTCGAATGCAGAAACACGTCTGTGACGTGTGTGGCTGGACGTACGACCCGGCCGCCGGGCTGCCCGACGAGGGCATCGAGCCCGGTACGCCGTTTCAGGCCGTGCCGGACACGTTCGAGTGTCCCGAGTGCGGCGTGGGAAAGGGCGACTTTTCGCCCGAAGAGTGAGTTTATCAACCCCAAGAGGACCGCTAATGAAGACCGACAAATCGCCCCGGAAGCTCGACAAGCAGCGGCATCGCTACACGTATCTGGGGTGTCCGATGACCCGCAACCGCTCGGCGTGGTGTTTTCGGCTCTGTGCGCCGGACGGCGAAGGCAACGGGCGGTGCGGCCGACTTGCCCCGCACCACCTCCGTAGTAGAATCCAGATGAGTATCGAGCGTCACAAAGCCCGGCTGAACCGCCGCGGCGGGCCGCAGCCGCGACACGACGGGTAACGCGATGGGATGCTTGGGCGGAGATTCCGAACACAAGGCCAAGCCGGGCCGTTACCGTTGCAAGAAGTGTGGCGGCGTCTCCAAGAAGAAGGGCCACGTCTGCAAGCCCAAGAAGATCAAGATCAAAGACAAGCACGCGGCCGAAGAACGGCCGCCGATAGATTGACGTTGTATAGGAGTCGTTCGTTCAGGGATGGTTCATTTCTCGCTCGCTTTGCTGTTTCTTTCAAAGGAGTTGGTCGCCATGAGACTGAAGACGTGTTGCTGGTTGATCGGTGCGTGCGTGCTGGTCGTGCTGTCGGGAGTGTGGCAGCTTGACGGGCGCGTGGCCCGGTCGCAGGCTGCGGACGCCGAGGACGAGGCGCTGGTGAAGATCCCCCTGGGGCTGCCGCCGCTGCCCGTCCCCGACGACAACCCGATCACCGCCGAGAAGATCGCCCTGGGCAAACTGCTGTACTTCGACAAGCGGCTGAGTAAAGACGGGACCATTTCCTGCGCCACGTGTCACGACCCGAAGACGGCCTGGACCGAACCTCGCGCCACCAGCAAGGGCATCGACGGCCAGATCGGCGGCGCCAACTCGCCGACGGTGATCAACTCGGCCTACGCCCGAGCCCAGTTCTGGGACGGCCGCGCGGAGAGCCTGGAAGAGCAGGCCTTAGGGCCGATCGAAAACCCGATCGAGATGGGCCACGACCTGGACGTGCTGGTCGTCGAGTTGGCCAAGATCCCCGAATACAAAGATGGCTTCCAAAAGGCCTTCGGCACCGGCGTGACCAAAGACGGTATTGCCAAAGCGATCGCCACGTTCGAGCGGACCGTGCTCAGCGGCAACTCGCCGTACGACCGCTACGAGGCCGGCGATAAGGACGCTCTGAGCGCTTCGCAAGTGCGCGGCATGGAGCTCTTCGACGACATGGGTTGCACGACCTGCCACACTCCGCCGCTGTTCAGCAACTATCGCTACTACAATACCGGCGTGGGCATGGACAAGGATCCGCCCGACGAGGGGCGCAAGGCGGTCAGCGGGCGCGACCGCGACCTGGGCAAGTTCCGCGTGCCCATGCTTCGCGACGTCGCCGAGACCGGCCCCTACTATCACGACGGCAGCATCGAGACACTCGAAGAGGCCGTGACGCTGATGGTCAAAGGCGGCAAGGAAAACGAAAACCTCTCGATGATGCTCAAGGCGATGGCCGAGGAAGAGGCTTCCGCAGAGGACGTCAAGGACCTGGTCGCGTTCCTGAGGTCCCTATCGGGTGAATACCCCAAGTAGGGTGCGTGAAACTCACCGAGCCCCAAGAGATCACGGTGCGTCGCGATGCACGGTACGTCGCGACGTACGCTACCGGATTAGACCGTGGTGCGTCCGGACGCACCCTACCAGACCACTTGCCATAAAGCCCCAAGGAGTAACCATGGCAGAGTCCGTTAAGCAAATCCAGCAGGATCTGGTCGAGAACATGCGCGCCTGGCAGAAGGTCGAAGACGCGTCGGTGGCGTCGACCGGCCGGGTGATCGAGAAGACGGTCAACCCGATCGTACGGTTGGTGATGGAGATCATCCAGCGCGATTCGCAGATGCACCATCGCGTGCAAGAGTGGATCGCCGACAGCCTCACGACCAAGGCCGTCAGCTTCTCGACCGACGAGTTGGCCGAGGTCTGGGAAATGATCGAAGAGCACATCAAGATCGAACGCCGCACCCAGGAACTGGCCCGCACCGCCCTGGACGCCACCAAGGCCTCCAAGGGCATGCTCTTGCAGTCCTATCTGCTGGAGTACCTGCTCGAAGACGAGAAGAAGCACGATCTGTTGCTGAGCCGTTTGGCCGACATTCAACGCGGAATGTATCCTTACGCGTAAGCCGCGCGGGCGTGCGTTCGATGTTAGATTGCCGGGTGCGCGTTGCGCACCGCGACCTGACGGTTGCGGTGCGTTTCGCGTTTGCGGGGGTGCCGGAGAAATCCGGGGTGGCTGGGGTCGAGCGCAGCGAGTCCCCAGAGTGCGACAAGCTGGGGGTTCGCTGCAAAGCAAACCCGTGAAAGCTTGTCTTCCGAGCGAACTCCCCGGCTGCGGGCGAACTTCTTCCCTCGCCCCTAATCCCCAGCCCCTAATCCCTCGTCCCTGCCGGTTGCGGCCGAAGGCTGCGCTAAGGGCTTGTCCGGAAACAACTTCGTCCGCTTCATGGTAGCCATCACACTCCGTCTGATGATTCGCCCGAAAAACTGCGAAGTTGTTTCCGGACAGGCCCCAAGCTCGACCCCAGCCACCCACCCGACAAGGCCACTCGTCCCAAGCCCCCAGCTTGCCCAGGCCGTAGGGGCACAGCCGAAAAACCACGCCAGGTTGAGAATCTCGCCGGTTTTCGTGTCGTAAGACGCCTGCAAAAGTCACTTAACCTAGTAGCGGGGCAAACGCGACTGGGAGTGGGAGCCACCGCGACCGACCGCCAGGAGGAGCCGCCATGACGCAGGAAGAGATCATTGGTGCCCTGATCGACGCCGACTACGTAACCACCGACCGCAACCGGATCGACGCGGCGTTGATGTGCCAGCGGCAGGTGGAGTTTGTCAGCCGGGACCACGCCCGATCGATGGCCCGCTGGACGAAGCAACCGCAGTGGGTCGAGTTGGCCGACGCCCCCGCATTGTGGCTGATCGTCGACGGCGTACGCTATCGGCAGGACCGCTGCAACACGCCGGTCAGTTTCTGCATGACCGCCCCCAGTGCGACGGCACTGCCGGCCGTGGCGGGTTGAACGCCGAGCTACGCCACGCTGCGCGGCGACGCCTTCTACAATCGCGCCAAGCGATTCGAGGAAGTCCGCGCCCACGGCAGCGCCAACGGCAACGACCGGGCCTATCTCTTCGGCACGTTGGGTCCCGATCGACTCACCGCGGGCCGCGAAGCGGACGACACCGACTGGCTACAGCTTACCGACCGATCCGAAACGTACCTGAGTTGGGTCACCGCGTTCGACCACGTTACCGCATCGCCCGTTCCGCCGAGAACGATTCGTCCAATCGGCGTGGGAGACACCAAGCACGTCGACCAGGCGGCTGTAGACTACATTCTCACGCTCGAAGGCGCTTGGGACGATCCATAGTGGGGCACGGCGTCTTGCACCTGCCGACGCTTCCGCTCGATTCAACCTCGGTCCGTCCGTTTCGCTCGATGGGCACTACGCCGTCCGCAACGAGTGGCTGCAAGTGACCGTGCTGGCCAACGAGTTCACCGGGCTGGAGGAAGAGGACTTAGGGCCTGTCCGGAAACAACTTCGCAGTTTTTCGGGCGAATCATCACGCGGAGTGTGATGGCTACCATGAAGCGGACGAAGTTGTTTCCGGACAAGCCGTTACGTGCGAGGGAAGGGAACGTGGCGTCTGCGTCGGGAAACGAACTGGTTTTGACATGCGGGTAGCTAGATGTCATGCTGTCCAGAATGACACACAGAGAACGAAACGGAGACACGAATAACAACGTTCCACATCGGAGAAGGACCGTGGCCTTGGACAGATCATACGCAATAGCATTACGGGCAACGATTCTCCTCGTCGTCGCAGGGCATACGTTCGCCGCAGACGTTCCAGAACCGAAGCCTCATGGGGCCGTACCCACTAGCGGGCAACTGGCGTGGCACGAGATCGAGACCTATTGCCTGCCGTGCATCAGTATCCCGACCTTTACGGACGAGGAATGGGCGTACGGCGATAAGCCGGCCGCAACGTTCAACCCGACGGACTTCAGCGCCGACCAGATCGTCAAAGCGGCCAAGGACGGCGGCTTGAGAGGATTCATCCTGGTGGCGAAGCATCACGGCGGATTCTGCCTGTGGCCGACGAAGACGACGGAGTACTCCGTGAAGAACAGCCCCTGGAAGGACGGCAAGGGGGACATGGTTCGGGAGTTTGCCGACGCCTGCCGCAGGCACGGTCTTGCCTTCGGCGTCTATGTGTCGCCGTGGGACCGAAACCACGCCGAGTATGGCCGGCCCGGCTACGTGAAGGCCTTTCATGAGCAACTCAGTGAGTTGCTCACCGGCTACGGTTCGGTCTTCGAGGTCTGGTTCGACGGGGCTATGGGCGGCACGGGCTATTACGGCGGGGCACGGGAGAAGCGGGTCGTCGATCGGAAGACCTACTACGACTATCTCAGCCTCCTGGAGATGATTGAGGAGCTTCAGCCCAGCGCCGTGGTGTTTTCGGAACTGGGGCCCGGGGTTCGTTGGGGCGGCAGCGAAAGCGGTGTGGTCGGCGATCCGTGCTGGGCAACCTACACCCCGAAATACCGCGGCACGCAGATTCCCGTCAAAGTCGATCCGAAGACGGGCCGGTTTGCCGACTTTCCCAACGGCGCAAGCAGCTACACCGAGGCACGCCAGGGACATCGCAACGGAATGTTCTGGATGCCGGCCGAAGGGAATTTCCCGCTGCGGCCGGGCTGGTTCTACCACCAGAGCCAAGACGAACGGGTACGCACGCCTTGGCAACTGATGCACACCTATTTCGTTACCGTGGGCCGAGGCGGTTCGTTCAACGTCGGCCTGGCTCCCGATAGGCGCGGACGGCTGCACGACAACGATGTAAAATCGCTCAAGCGGTTCGGCGACTGGCTGAAAGAGACGTTTTCCGACAACCTGGCCGCGGGGGCGAAGGTGACGGCGTCGAACACTCGCGGTGGCAGCCGAGAGTACGCGAGCGAAAACGTCCTGGACGGCAAACGGGACACCTACTGGTGTACCGATGACGCTGTGCTGACGCCTCAGCTTGTCCTGGATCTGGGCGATCCGGTCGAGTTCAACGTCGTAAGCCTGCGCGAATACCTGCCGCTGGGGCAGCGGATCGACGACTGGGCGCTGGACGCCTGGCAGGACGGGAAATGGGTTGAGTTTGCCAAAGGCACGGCCATCGGCAGCCGGCGCCTGGTGCGCACGGACTACATGACGGCCAGCAAGGCCCGGTTGCGCATCACGAAGGCCGCTGCCTGCCCGGCCGTTCGCGAATTCGCGCTGCATCGCGAGGCCGACTGGGCTCGCCGAGGCCCTGCTACCAAGGACAACCCGGACCTCGGCATGTCCAAGAAGGGCTGGACGATCCACGCCTGTAGTTACGAAGCCCCCGAGGGCGGCAAAGCCGCCAGAGCCATCGACGGCAACGTCAAGACGCTCTGGCACACGCACGGCCCCGACGGCGAACGAGGCGTCCCGCAGTATGTGGCGATCGACATGGGCAATGAGGCACAGATCGCGGCCTTTCTCTACATGCCGCGCCGCGACGGGACCAGCCGTGCGATCGTCGATCAATACGAGTACCACGTCAGCCGTGACGGTACGACTTGGACGAAGGTGGCCGAGGGCGAATTCAGCAACATCGTCAACAATCCGATTCAACAGGTGGTCGAATTGAATGAACCGGTCATGGCCAGGTACTTCAAGTTCACCGCCCTGCACGGCGCGAACGGCGTCCCGGTGTGCGCCGCAGAGTTGGGCGTACAGGAGAAACCGCGATGAAATCGCTTGACAACCGCGTTCTCTTGGTTGCGCTGGCCATCGCGCCGTTGTCTACACTCCCGGAACTGCCGGCGTGCACGATGGCCCGGGTGAGTGAAGCCGCGACCTTCGCCGACCGCCTTTCATGGGTCGGTCTGGCCGTCCATGCACCGGGATACCACGTCTGGGGTTCCTCGCCGGCGATCGGCGACGACGGAAAGGTACACCTGTTCGTGGCCCGCTGGCCGAGCAATGCACCGTTCGATCGCGGCTGGCGACACGACTCCGAGATCGCCCGCTACGTCGGTGATTCCCCGGAAGGCCCGTTTAGGTTCGTTGACGTAGTGCTCAAAGGGACCGGGCAAGATACTTGGGACCGGTATGCGCCGTGCAATCCGATCGTCCAACGGGTCGACGGAAAGTACGTGCTGTTCTACGTCGCCAACCCGATCGGGGTCACCAAGGGAATGGGCGCCCATCCCCCCACGCAACGAATCGGCATGGCGATCGCCGCATCACCCGGCGGTCCGTGGAAGAAGGTCGGGCGCGACGGGTTGGTGTTGAGCCCGTCCGAGGACCCGAACCACTGGACGCACCGCGCGTCGAACGGCGTGGTCAATCCGGCCTTTCTGAGGGCGCCTGACGGGCGGTTCTTCCTCTACTACAAATCGGCCCAAGCCAAGATGGGGCTGGCGATCGCCGAGCGGCTCGAAGGTCCGTACGTCCACCAGAAGCACCCCGTCACGAAAAACAAACTCGGCATCGAGGATGGATACGTCTTCCAATGGAACGGGCGGTTTCACCTGCTCACGACCGACAACCACGGCCTGCTCAGAAAGGGCGGCGGAATCCTCTGGTCGTCCGACGACGGTCAGAGTTTCCCGGACAAGGAAAAGGGCTTTCACCTCGCTTGGGACTATCTTCCAAAGGGCTACCCGGCCAGGCCGCGCCGCTACTACGGACGACAAGCCAAGTTCGAACGGCCGCAGGTGCTGATGATCGACGGCGAGCCGGCCTATCTCTATCTTCCGTCCGGCACTCAGATTGACGGGCTATCGGGCACAACATCCTACGTTCTGAAATTCGATCGGTCGCCGTATCCGTGCCGCGGAAAGACCGACCGAGGCCAACCACAAGCCGAGAGATGACCCTATGTACCGAACCATTGTTGCTGCTACCGGCATGATCTTCTGTATGGTGAGCCAGAGCATGGCCGCCGACGATCCTCACCCCAACATCGTGTTCTTCTTCATCGACGACATGGGCTGGCAGGACACGTCCGTGCCGTTTCACACGGAAACCACCGAGCTGAACCGGCGCTACCGCACGCCCAACATGGCGGCGCTCGCCCGGCAGGGCATGAAGTTCACGCAGGCCTACGCCTGTGCGTTGTGTTCTCCCACGCGGGTGAGTTTGATGACGGGCATGAACGCGGCCCGGCATCGTGTGACCAATTGGACGCTGCGGAAGAATAGCGCCCACGAACATGGGCACGCGACGCTCAAGGCGCCCCAGTGGAATATCAACGGGCTGAGCCCGGTCGCCGGGGTAGAGCGGACGGTCCACGCCGTGACGCTGCCGATGCTGCTGAGGAAAGCCGGCTACCGCACGATCCACGTGGGTAAGGCGCACTTCGGCGCCGACGGCACGCCGGGCGAAGATCCCCGGAACCAAGGTTTTGACGTCAACATCGCGGGCCACTGCGCCGGCGGACCGGGAAGCTACTACGGCAAGAATAACTTCAGCGCCGCATTCCGCAAAGGCGACCGCATCTGGGATATTCCCGGCTTGGAGAAATACCACGGCCAGGATATCTACCTGAACGAAGCATTGACCGTCGAGGCCAACCGGGCGATGGACCGGGCCGTGGCCAAGAAGCAGCCGTTTTACCTTTACATGTCGCATTACGCGATCCACGCTCCGTATGAAGCAGACCCACGGTTTCTGGAGCGATACCACAAGGCCGGCTTGAAAGGAATGGCCGCCACGTACGCTTCGATGATCGAGAGCATGGACAAATCGCTGGGCGATATCCTGGCCAACCTGAAACGAAATGGGATTGAGCACAACACGATCGTCGTGTTTATGACCGACAACGGCGCGCCCAGCGGGGCTCCGCGCAACTTACCCTTGCGCGGTCACAAGCTGAGACCCTATGAAGGGGGCACGCGCGTTCCGCTCATCGTCCGCTGGCCGGGCGTCGTCGAGGCGCAGTCGCAGTGCGATCGGTACGTGATCATCGAGGACGTCTTCCCCACGGTCCTGGAAATGGCGGGCGTGACGGAGCACGATCAGATTGGCGGAGCGATCGATGGCGTGAGTTTCGTGCCGCTATTGAAGCAGGTCGAGGGTTTCCCGGTCGAGCGTCCCATCTACTGGCACTACCCCAACACGTACGGGCAGGCGCCCTACAGTTCGGTCCGTCAGGGCGATTGGAAGCTGATCGATCATTACGGCCCTCGGAAGGCTGAGTTGTTCAACCTGCGCGACGATATCGGCGAGCAGCACGATCTGGCCGAGCAGCAGTCCGAGAAGGCCGACACACTGGTTAGGAAGCTTGCTGCGTTCCTTCGTCAGTCCAATGCCCAGATGCCCGTCGACAAGACCACCGGCCAGCCCGTGCCGCTGCCGGACCGTTCGGCCGAACTTGCCAAGCCGGACTGATTCAATGTCGCTCGGAAGACCGCTGAACAGAACGGGAGTCCCCGAATCGCCGTCTCAGGAGGCCGTCGGAAGCCCGATTCGATTTCCCGGACGCGCCGAATATCGACCGCCTATCCCGGACACCTTTTCCGAGGCGCCGGATCCGCCCCGAGAAACGGTTTCTGGGAATCCCGGGCGATACTATTCGCAGAGGCGTTTGATGATCAATCCCGTCACGTCGTCTTGCTGGGGCAGGTCCCCAACGAAACGCCTCACCGTGTACTCCATGGCCTCGAGGATTTCCGTGGCGGACTGATGCCGGTGATCACGGATGACTTCTTGAAGACGCTCTAGACCGAACGCCTCACCGTCTTCGTTGGTCCATTCAAAGAAACCGTCCGAGACGGTGAGCATCAGCGCCAGGTTGAAGCACAATGTGGAAGGGTGAGGGTTGGATCCTTCGGTAGAAGGACTGATCAGCGTCCAGGCCACCAATCCGGCGTTCCCTGCGAAGCAGACCGAGCCGGTCAACAATGTTGCCAGCCGGTCCACCCGCAGAACCGACACGCCGATAAGCAACATCATAAACGCGTAGCCCGCCGATACCAGCAACGAGTATCGGAAGTCCGGCATCAAGACCATGCTCGGCGTTCCCCATCCGCACGGCAGACGGCGGCCGGGTTTCGCTCAGAATCCTGCACAGACGGCGTTTCATTGGCTGTTGCTCTCCAGCTAGTCCAAGACGGGACCTGCAAATCCCGGCCTACCGTCTACACGTACTCCCAGTCTCTCAGCCATTGATACCCGTGCGGCAGGTTGGCCCACGCGCGCTGCATGGCCCGCTGAAGCTCGGCTTTCTCATGCACGTCCAGCTCCCGGCGTTCCTTGACGGCCAGCGCCACGTTGTCCACCTGTTCCGTGGTGATCAGACCGGGAATGGGTGCCGTGATCGCCGGGTTGCAGAGGATGTAGCGGATGGCCAGCCGGGCAAGCCGGTTGTCTTCCTCGGCATGGGGATTGTCCGGAGTGCTGTCGCCCTTGAATAGCGAGTTGTTGGCGAACGGCTTGATCCCGAA
>CAYYNP010000252.1:0-4451 GCA_964472545.1 uncultured Planctomycetaceae bacterium
CACCGTGGAAAAGGGGGACAGGCACCGAGCCGGAAACTTCGTCGGCAGGTTCCGTGTTGATTCTGGCTCGGAGCCAGTCCCCCTTTTCCACTCCCGCGAATCGACTTTGCAGTTCTCCTGGGGTGGCTATCAGACGTTGCGCCTCTTGTCCGCTGCCGCCCATCGAGTGCGGGGGCTTGGGGCGGTCCGGGCACCGAGTCCTGAACCGCCGCGACCGTTCACTCACACTCGACGGCCCGCACGACGTGGTTGTTGAAGTCGGCAAACAGAATCGTCTTGCCACGGAGCACGATCCCCCGGGGGAAGTTCAGTTGGGCCTTGTCGACCGGGCCGTCCCGAAGACCGGCCTCTCCGGTGCCGGCGACCGTGGACACGATGCCCTGGGGACTGATCTTACGGATGCGGTTGTTGTAGGTGTCCGAGAAATAGACGGTCCCGTCATCCGTCACCAGCAGTTCGGTCGGTGTGTTCAGCCGGCTTTGCGCGGCCGGGCCGTCGGTGAACGCACGGCCCTCTTTGCCACCGGGGCCACGGCCGGCAATCGTGGTTACGATTCCCGTACGAGTGATCTTTCGGATGCGGTGGTTTTCAGCGTCGGCCACGTACAGATTGTCCTGCTCGTCTATCGCCAACCCGCAAGGCGCAAAGAAACGGGCTTCGGTGCCGACGCCGTCGCGCCACGTCGCCTTCGCCTCGACACCCGTCGGTCCGCCGCCCGCCAACGTGCTGACGATTCCCTCCGGTGTGATCTTCCGGATGCGATGATTCCAGCAGTCGGTGAAGAAGATGTTCCCCTGCGAATCGAATACCAGCCCCCGCGGTGCCCTGATGCGGGCCTCAACGAGCGAACCGTCTCGGCAGCCTTCCTCGCGGCTCTTGATCAGCGAGCGGACCTCTGCGTCCGGGCCGACGACGCGAATGCTGTTCTCCTCGTAACTGAAAACGAAGAGGTTTCCCTTCCCGTCGCAACGGACGCCCGACGGCGTGTTGAACCGTGCCTGACGGGCCGATCCGTCGACCGTTCCCTTCTCCCCGTTACCGGCAAACGTGCTGACGACGCCGTCGGGCGAGACTTTTCGGACGCAGTGGTTTTCGCTATCGGCCACATAGAGATTGCCCTTGCCATCGGGGCAGATGCCGAAAGGCTGGTTGAAGGAGGCCAGTTTCCCCGTTGCGTCCGTCAGGGCAGGTCGACCGCTGCCGAAGACGGTTCTTACTTGGGCGGTGGCGTCCTGGGAGATTGCGGCGGCGGCCAGAACGACCGTTGTCGGCATGAACGCAACATTCTTGTCCGGAAACATCTCCCGAGAATCGCGGTACCGGCCCGGCAACGGATCGACGTCGCCGGTCGCCTCCGTGGGCGGCGCTTCGACGTCGTCCGGCTGCTGCTCGGCGGGCGGCTCCGCATGCGGAATCTCGACGCCCAGCGATCTCAGCTTCCGCTTCAGTTCGCCGATTTGCCGTTCACGGCGCCACTGCTCGCTCTGCCGAGAGGTGATTTGGTTGTCGGCCTTGCGCCGTTCGAGGTCCGGCGCCCAGGACGGTTCGGCGCGGATAAAGGGCCAGTCGTCCGTGCGGAACGGAGCAACCGGGAGGCCGTGCAACCCGGAGGCGTTTGCCAGCGGCTGGTTCTCCCACGCGTAACGCACGGCCACGGGCTTGGCCACGTCCTCGCTCCAGACTTCGAGGCATTCTTGCCGGACGTCGTCGTTGTCGTCCTCGACGGCACGGACCTTCGCCTGGGCAGGGTAGAAGCGGCGGTCTTCGCCGGCAATGATGAATCCCCGATACTCGCGTGCGCGGCGCGGCAGCGGAAGCCGTTTGTACCACTTGCCGGCCCGTCGGTCGTCGACGGTTGGATCGTAGTCGAAATAGAGCAGTGCTTTGTCGCCGTCTACTTTCATCTCGCGGTAGATCGGAGCCGTGTGATAGACGCCGCCGTCCCGCGTGCTCTGCTGGCCGAAGCCGTAAACGGTCGCCAGGGCCCATCGCGCCGAGCGTTCGCCAACGTCGCGTTTGCAGCCCGGGTGCATGTCGTCTTCGCCCAGGTCATGGATGGCGATCAAGCCCGTCTTCGGTGTGGAGCGAAACGTGCGGAAATGGACGTCGCGGATGTGCGTGTAGCTGTGCCGGTGCGTCATCTCGCCTTCGGGATTCGGCTCGAAATTCATGCCCTTGTTGCCGGCCAGCGTGATGATGCCAAAGGGCAACTCGTCGTCGCCAAAGGCCTTTCGCCAGTCTCGAATCACACAGGGAAAACTATGCACATACGTTTCGTACAGGTCAAACGTGTTGTTTTCGCCCTGATAGAACAGCACTCCACGAATGCGCAGCTTCGACAGTGGGACGATGGTACCGTTGTAGAACGCACCGAGGTCTTTGCCGAGGTTCGCGTTGATCTCCTCGAGTTCGGGGATGGCTCGCAGCGACGCGGGCGACGCCCAGACCTCGGCGGTCGTTCCGCCGACGGACGTATTGATGATCCCCACCGGCACCTTCAAGAAACGGTTCAGGCGGATACCGAAGTAATACGCCACGGGCGAGATTCGGCGAAGTTCCATCGTTCCGGCAACCAGCGGCATCCAGCCGTCGCGAAACCGAACGTCGTAGAGCGGCTCGGCCGCGATCCCGGAGTCGACGCGCGTGTAGCGCACTCCGTCTGAGTCGGCGCAAGGGAATTCGAGATCGGAGTTATGGTGACCCGCCGGCGCCATGTTGCTCTGTCCGCCGCAAAGCCAAACCTCGCCGATGAGAATGTTTTCGTGGGTAACTTGTTTGTCGCCCGACTTGACCGAGAGCGGCAGCGGGTCGAAGCTCGCTCGGCGTGCAGCGAATTCGACCGACCAACGGCCGTTCTTGTCCGCGGTTGTCGATGCCGTTTTCTCGCCGAACGTCACCTCGACCGGCTGGCCGGGATCGGCAATACCCCAAATTGGAATCGGCTGCTCCTGCTGTAGCACCATGTTGCCGCTGAAGATATTCGCAAGGCGCAGTTCGGCAAGCGCCGACGGAGCCGATGCGCCCGACACGACAACCGCGAAGAGACTCAGAACGGCTTTGACACGTGTTGACGACGACGTCCGGAACTTGCGCATGTTGGCGATCTCTCTCTGAGGTGGTTCGACGGCAAAACGCAGCCACGTTGACTGCGCGTCACGTGAGCCCCGGATGTTCAGGGTCGGTGGCCGGGGCAGGGAGACGGAAGGCATGGTGTTACGTCACCACGGTCTCCATTATCGCATGACGGCCTTGAGCCTGCCAGCAGCAAAGTTGGGGTGATGAACGTGAACGGCGGTCCAACAGTGTAGCACGGGGCGGTCGAAGAGTGCAGCGCCGGCGCATCCGGACCGGGCGGAGATCACCCAGGTCGCGAACACGGCAGCAGAGGACTACGATCCGACGGCACGTCGAACCCACCTTCTGCCAAGTATCAAGAAGTCGGTTACGGCCCGAATCGGACACAGGTAATTGCACCAGGGGCGGGCGACGAAGAGAGAAGCCACCAGCACGATCGCCAGCAGGCCGAACTGCAAGTGGGATCCGACAAGATCGAAGAACGTGCCGTAGACTTCGTAGTTGGCCAGCGCCGGGTTCCGATAGGTGAGGGCCAGCAGGATGGCAGCCCAGGCGAGAACTCGCGGCATCCAGCGGAAGCGCGCCCGCCAGCGTGGGGAAAGGCGTCTTGGTTTGGCGCCGCCGAGAACTCCCAAGCACTGTTGGGTCGCTCCAAAGGGGCAGATCGCGTTGCAGTACGGATTCCTGCCGGTCATCAGTGGAACGCTGAGCACGCCAATCACGAGCAGGTACCAGTACAGGTGGGATTGCCACTGAGGCCAATAGCCGATCAGCAGCGAGTTCACGTTGGTCAGGGTCAATGGAACGTTGAGCATGAACCCCAGAACGACCAGTCCCGCAAGGAGGCAGACCCAGCGGACAACTCGCTTTCGCTTGAGTCTTCCGGCTTGGCCGGCCAGTGCCAATCCGAAAAGAGACAGCAGGGTGATCTCCGGCAGAGCGAACCTAATCGGAGCGATCTCCTCCGGTGGCACAGGCAGTTGCAGTGGTGTACCGGCCACGCTGCGCGCGGCCGAACGGACGGATTCCGTCAACGCCCTGACGGTCATCGTGGCCCCCGTGACGGCGTCGACGTCTTGACCGGGCAAGAACGGATCGGAGTACTTCTTGCCCAAGAGGCTTTCGGTGAGCCCCGTTCCGGTCACTCGTTGGTAGTAGGCTGCCGTCTCTTGGTGGTCGACCACGGCGAGCCCGACGACGGTCCCCTGCGGATCGACACCGACGGCAACCTGCATGGGACCACCGTAGCCGCCGGCCCGACCGATCGCGACGTAGCCGACGATCGGTGGTTCCTCGGCCGCGGCGCCCCTTGCCGCGGTATCCCTTGCCGCGGTATCCCTTGCCGCGGTATCCCTTGCCGCGGTATCCCTTGCCGC
>CAYYNP010000252.1:4551-14721 GCA_964472545.1 uncultured Planctomycetaceae bacterium
GGTATCTCTGCCCGCGAAGATGCCCGGGTGGCATTCCTCGAACCGGTCGGCATGGGGAAGCGCGTGCTGCAAGAACGGGGCGAGATCCGTATCGTGGCGCTGCCATCCTACGACCCAGGCCACCACAACGCTGACCAAGGCCACGACGGCCAGCGTTCGTTCCCGGTTAAGCATCGGCACTTCCCGTCTTCTTGGGACGTGATCCGATCCGCAGCAGCCGCCATACGACGACCCCGGCGATGATCACCATCGTGCCGAAGATCAGCCCACCCTGAGTCGCCGCGTGCGTTTCGTTCTCGCCCAGGCACGTGCCGACGAAGGCGATCGTAACCCCAAGGCCGAGAAACCAGCACGCCACAATCACCCATTTCCAGAACGGCATCGGGACGCCGCGATCTTCCATCCACAGCTTCAGCCCGATCACGGCCAAACAGGCCAGGATCCCCTCGATGAACCAGAACAAACCGCTCGTGAAGAAAGAGCCCATGGCGTGTCTCGTTTCCTATACTGAAGCTGGCAAGATCAGAAGTTTAAGCTTCGGAGTCGTCGTCGGGGTCGGGCTGAATGTCGATAAAATCCTCGGTGCGGAGCCACCAGGGAGGATCTCGGTAGGTCGCGTTCGATCCGCCCAACGACGGCATGAAGTACTCCTCCGGATCGGGGCCCGGATAGAGCCGCTTCTGCAGGCCGATTAAGACGTCGTGCGACAACCCGGTCGGGTCGTTGGCGGATACCTTTAGCGCGGTCTTGTGCAGCCAGTTCGACTTTCTCGTATAAGGGCATACGGCCACGCAAAGGCGGCAGCCCATGTTGCCCAGGCAGGAACTCCAGAAACTGTGGCATTTCTCGGAACAGACCGGGTAGCGCGTGTAGCCACGCACCTCTTCCTTTCCGCCGGTCGTGATCGCTCCGCTAGGGCAGTTCTCGGCGCAGATCTTGCACTTCTTGCAGAAGTCTTGCACGCCGAAGTCGATCGGTTTGTCGGGCACCAGCGGCAGGTTGGTCGTGACGACGGCCGGGCGGAAATTGCACCCCAGCTCGGGCGTAATCACGATCGAATGGCGTCCTTGCTCGCCCAGTCCGGCGTCGACCATGATCGGCGGTACCATCAAGTCGTAGGCGGCTCCCGGCGTGTGCGGACGTGCCGCATAGCCGAGCGTCTTGATGAACGACGTGAGGCGGTGGGCCACGATCCGGCTCTTAGAATAGGCGTCGTTGGACGTCCCGTACGTCGGATTGGCCGCCGTAGCGTCCCACGACATGGGAGTTCCCACCACGACGGCAAACTCCCAGTGAGCGGGGACTTCAACCGGCTCGTTCGGCGCGAAGCCTCGACCTCGCATCGGATACTCGTAGACCCAATCGGGATTCAGCCGGGCAATGCCCACCAACACCGACCCCAATTCGTGGGCGATCTTCTTGATCAGGCGAGAGGTCTGTTCCTCGCTCTTCATCTTCAGCGGTTCGCGATCTCCGCCGGGAAAGTCCGACTTCTCCGGCGGCTCGTGGATGCCCGGCGGGGAGACCGCTCCCATCGCATTGGACCAGGCCGCGGACAGCAGATAATCGTCCTTGTGCTTCGGAGCGTCGATCTTCCGCTTCGGCAAGATGTCGTTCTTCAGGTGAAGATCCAACTCCAGCACGTCCGGATGGTCACGGTAGTACTGCCCAAGGAGTTCGTCCAGACCGTCGACGCCCGTCTCGTCGTTCCACTGCCGCATCATCGCGGGGCGCCGCTGGAAGACGACTTCCGTGCGCGCATCGGGGCGGCTCGTTGTCCCGGTCTTCTCGTAATGGGGGCGATCCACCGCATGGGCCTTGCGGTTGAAGGTCTGGCCGGCACCTTCGAGGATCTCGTTTCCCGTATACGTCTGGGGGCTCTTACCGTCGTGGTAGCCGAAGAACCCCAAGCCGGCGCTGCCCAGAACCGCACTCGCGGCGCCCGAGGCCTTGAGGATCTGTCTGCGATTGAGTTTCTCTTTCGCCATCTGTGTACTCCACGCCTTCTGCCGTATGTGAGCTGTTGTCTTCCGAAAACGTCATAGTAGTCATCTCGCTCCGCGAGATGTCACGACGTCTCGCGGAGCGAGACGACTACAATTCGCGAATCCGCGAGATGTCACGACGTCTCGCGGAGCGAGACGACTACAATTACCGAGTTCCTTATCGTGTTGTACTCCGAACACGACCGCTCGATCAAGACCTTGACCTGAAGCCGTCTTACGCGAGGCCTACCTCTGCCGCGCCACCCGTTTGCCCCCGACGTACAGGGCCGCTTCGCCGGTCGCACCGTCGACGGTGGCCGCCACATGGACCCACTCGTCGGCAACGAACTTGGCGTGGTACGTGAGATGGGGTTCCCGGAAGAAGATCAGCCGCAATGAGTTGGCCGGGAACGTGTCGAGTAGATAGGCCGTCGCGGACCCCGCCGGCGACTTGTCGATGATCCGCACGCCCGCACCCGTCAGTTGGCCGGGCCGAATCCACGCTTCCAGCGTGAGGCCGTCCGGGCAGTCCAGCGCCGGGTCGTGGTCGACCGTAAGATACGGGCCGGCCTCGAGGTGAATCGCTTTGCCGAGCTTGGTTCCGGTGTCGAGGGTCTTCACGGCGCCGACCGGTTTGGCGACGAAGGTCTTCCGGCCGCCGGCGCTACGGAATGTGGAACCGTCCGTCAGGTCGAAACTCCAGCTCGCCACGCACCCGTTCACCGACTGGGGCGAACCCGTTTCGCTGTTGGCGAGTGAGGCGATGTCGGCCTCCGACAAGACGCGGTCGAAAACGGAAACACGCGCCATGTCGCCGACGAACGTGTGCTGGCCGTTGCTGTCGGCTCCGAGGCGCAAGGGCAAGCCGTTGGGTTGGATAAAGCGTCTCTTGACGACTTTGCGTTTGACGACGTAGGGCTTGAATCGCAACTCCAGCCGAACCGTCTTTCCGGCGGGCAGACTCACCTGACGGGCGTTGGCGCCTTGCGACGATTCACGGATCGTCGCATCCCCCGCAACGACCTCAGCCGTGTTGATTCTCGTGCTGCCCGGTAGCCGTAGCGTAATCTCTTGAGAGACGGCCGAGGTCAACTCGAGGTTCACGACGCCCGCGGTCTGATTCCATTGCAGGTGTTCTATCACGATCTGCCCTCGGACGAGAATGCCGTGGACGCTCCCCTTGAGCCAGGTCGGGGGAATCGACCGCAGCAGATCCAGTGTGCCGCCGAGCGAAAAGGCGAGCGAGCGATTGACAATATCTGGAAATGCCCCGTTTCCGTCGAAGTTGAAGATCCCGCCGTCAGGCCGCAACGACATGTGAAGGCTTGGATAGACCCGGTCGGCCATGCCGTTGAGGACCTCTTCGACCACGTCGCCCTGCCCCAGGTAGGCCGCCGACTGTGCATGAAACGCTCGCCCGAAGGGGATGCCGGCCCAGTCGGAACCGGGGTTCCGCAGCCATAGGGTGCCCTTCTTTTCCATCGCCACCTTGGCCGCTTCCCACAATTCCGGCGTGGCGTCGGGCGAGAACTCGAAGCTGCGAAACAGAGGGTAGAACGGCGAATGATGCCGGTGATCGTAGGCATGCCTGAAGGAGCCGTCCGCCCATTCAGCGAGGGCTCCGTCGGGGCCGATCTGATAGGGCGGCATCTTCTCGAGCATGGCCCGCCACTTTCGGACGTTCTCCTGCTCGATCTGTAGCTCTTCGCATGCTGCGATCAGATTGGTCAACAACTCCTTGGCGATCGCGATGTCAAACGTGGAGTTGTCCGAGATGAGCAGACCACTCACTTCAGGCGAGAACGACGGTCGATAGATGTAATGGCCGCTTGCGTCCTGCTCGAGCAAGAAGTCCTCGTAGAACAGCGCGATTTCTTTCATCAGCGGGATCGCCCGCTCGGCCAGGAAGGTCCTGTCTCCGGTGTATCGGTAGTAATCGTAGAAATAGCTGGCCAACCACCCGGCCCCAGGTGTCCAGAACTGCCACGCCCAGCCGCCCCCGTAGTGAAGATTCAGACCCGTATTCGGCGAGGCGACGATTTGTGACGCAATGCCCCTGGCCGCGAACAACTTCTGGGCGTTGATCCTCCAGTCCGGCAAGGAGGATTCGATCAGTCGAAAGTAGCCCTCCATCCCTTCGATCATATTGGCGCTTAGCGCCGAATCCATCGCATTCTGGACGTTGGTGTCATACGTGTAGGATCCATTCCACGGCGCCGTAAACACGCCGTTCCAAATGCCCTGCAAGTTTGGAGGCAGCTCGCCGGCGGAGCAGATGAAGTAGAACCGGCTGGCGTCGTACATCTTCTCGAGCAATGCGTTGGGAACCTGCCAATAGGCGGTCGCCCGGGCACGTTCGAGAAGCTCTTCCGTCGTGAGTCGACGATCGTCCCCACCGCCGAGATCTAAAGTCACACGGTTGAAGATCTCGCCGTGCTGCGCAGCATGGGGGCGTAGCAGCGTGCGATAATCCGGCGGCAAAGCGAGCAACTCGTTCTTCAACGCCTCGATAGAACGCTCCTCGAGCCTTTCGTACCACTCGACCCTTACCAGCAGAAGCACCTCATCGGCGTTGGAGATAACGATCTCTTGGCCGTCACTTCGGGCGCTGCCGCCCTTGGTGACCACACGGACGACGCTGTCGTAACCGCCCGGGCTGAGCGTGTAGGCGTTGTGGTAGGTGATCCACTGGTTTTCCACGCGACGCTCGGAGTCGATCAGATCATGGGTAATAGGAGTCGTGGCGATCGTCAGGCTCAGCGGCCGTGCGCCCGGACGCGTGATGGAGAGAACGGCTACGTTTTCCGGCCGGGATACAAACAGCCTGCGCAGATAGGCACCGTCATCATCACTCCAACGGACCGCCACCTCCCCGGTCTCGAAGTCGGTGGTTCGCAGGTAGCGTGTCACAGGGCCCTTGGCGGGCATGTCGAGCTTGAGTTCGAAGGCCAGGTGAAAGGGATCGCTGTGGTAATTGAAATGCCCTTGCTCGGCCGCCTTCTGCATCGAGAAATCCCGCGCGGCCAGATGCCCCTTTTCCCGGATGATGCGGCGGATTTCGGGGAGGTATTGCCCCAAGTCGGGAATCTCCGGACGTCGCTGCGGCAGATACAATCGCTCGTGATTGAAGACGATCGTCTCGTGGGCCGGGTCTCCGTACACCACGGCCCCCGTCCGGCCGTTGCCGGTGAGCAATCCGTAATCCCAGCGGCTTGCCGGCGTAGAGCTAGCGACGCCGCGAGTCGGGATGATATCGGCGCCGGCGGATGTCCCCGCGATCTCCGGAAGCTGGCCGGCCTGTCGTTCCGCCGCCGAAGCCGATGGCAGCGACGCTGCTGCCAGGGCGGCGATGAGAATGGCCCGGGATGTCACGTTTGTTCTATTCGCTAAGTTCATCATGCAGGTTCCTTGCACGGTGTTGCGGGAGGTCTCAGCAGTCGCGAGACTCCTCCGATTGTCGTTCGATGTCGGCCGCCTTGCGATTGGCCGGCCAGACTGGAAGAAGGTTGCCGAGTCCCGCTCCCAGGTCGGAGGGGGCAACCAAGGCCAAATCGGGCCGAGCCTCACGCGATCTTATTGCTCGAATGCCGTCACCTCAACAAGGTGCCGCCCGGTGTTGGCGGAATTGTGGGGCTGGGTAACGCGGACGTAGCGGACCGGGCGGGATTGAAAGCGGCAGGTGTAGCCGGCCCGCGTAGAAGGTCTCTTGTTGTCGCGCCGATCGGCAACCATCTCCCATTGCTTCCCGTCGAGCGACGTCTCGACCGTGAACCCGTAGTGGCGCTTGTCGCCGTAGTAGCCCACCACGACCACGCGGCCGACGGCCGTCGGCTCCTTCAGATCCACCTGCCACCACACGTCGCCCGGGTGCTGCGCGACGTCGGTTGCCCAGAAGCTCTCGGTGTTGTTGCTGCGGCCGTCGTTGGCCAGCTTGGCCGGGTGCGACGGCAGCGAGTGCGAGCAGGTGGCCGGCTTGCCGGTTGTGAGACTCACCGCGTTCGGCTTGCTCAGGGCCGGGTCGACGAAATCGGACGTCTCGAGATAATGTGCGACGACCGCCGGGAAGTCCCAGCGATTCTTCTGACGAGATCGCGTGACGACGTCGACGCCGTCGAGCGACCCGACCAACGATCGAGATTCCGGCAGCGTAAGCACGATCCGCTTCGGCCGTGTTCGTTTGGGGGGATCGAGTTCGACTTCGACGCCCTGCGGCGTGCCCCGCACGGTCAGGCCCATGCTGCCGAAGTGCGTGGGCAGACGCTTGACGCAGATTTGCTGCCCGTCGTCCAGCCACCAATCCGGCACGGCGGCAAGCAGGTGCAATTCGTCGCCCGCTTCATGCACGAGCATGTGGCGCAGCATGATCGCGTAGTTGCACGCCCCGGTGACGTGCGGGATCGTATGGCTCCAGGCCATGCGTTTCTTGTAGTAGATGCCTTCGGGGAACGCGTGGGCGGCCGTCGAGTGCAACAGGTACCAATAGAAGTCTTCGACGACCTGTTCGTGCTCGCCGCGAATCAGGTCGGCCATGGTCGTATAGACGCCCATGTAGGGATGGATGGCCTCGACGTTGCCGGTGCCCTTCCACTGGATGGTACCTTCGATAAACCCGCCGGCGAAATCCTCTCGCACGTGCCGGCTCAGCGCGGCGACACGGGGGTCGTCGCGCGAGAAGAGTTCCGTCGGCCAGAGCGTTTCGGTGTTGCCCCAGTGTGTGCCGTCCTTCTCCCAACTCGGCGGGAAGTGCGCAAGCCCCGTCTTCTTCCACACGGCGTCGATGTCCTTGCGATAGGCCGCCGCCTCGGCCAGTAGCTCCTCGACGTCCTTCGATTTGCCGAGCGTCTTCGCGGCATCGGCCGTGCAGAGCATCCCGCGGAGGTTCCATAGATCGTAGCCGACGATGTGGTGCTTGCCTGCCCAGAGACACTCGCCGTCGGCGGGCGCAGCATGCAGAACGCCGGTAAACGGAGCCGGGGTCGCGCGACGCGCCTTCATCGTCCAGCGAACGGCGCGGAGCATCCGAGGGTAGACCCGTTCGAGAAACGCACGATCGCCGGTGATCTTGCCGTACTGCCAGAGGGTCCAAACCGATTGGCCGTTGGCATCGAGCTGCTTGCCTTGATTCCCGCCACCGCGAAATCGCCCTTCGTCGTCTTGGCACTTCAAGTAATGTTCGACGGCCTTCGCGGCCGCCTCCGTCAACCCGGCCTCTTCCAATTCCATCACCTGATACGCGCCGTCGCGCGGATAGAATATGTCGTAGAAATCCTCGCCGCCATGCACCTCGCCGTGGTCGGCGGCGATCAACTGGCAGACGTGGGCGGCCAGCAACGCTTCGTTCGCTTTGCGGCAGGGCACTTCGACGTGGGCCGCGCGGTCTGCTACGCCCTGCCAGTATTCGACCGTGCGGCTGAGCCACAACTGCGGGTCCGCTCGGTCATACTTCTTCGGATCGTCAACCGCGAAGAACGCGTATCGCGCCACACCCTCGGCCGAGCCGCCCGGCGGGAGTTTCCAAGACCAGGCGTGCTGGCGGGAATGGACCTTGTCGCCCTGCGTGCCGCGTTGCTCTTCCGGGGTCCTCGGCGCCTTCGCGTTGGGCTTCGGCCCGAGTTCAACGTTGGCCTCGACGGGCCGATCCGACGTATTGACGGCCCTCACCCTGATCCAGTTGAGAAAGTTCTCGCCCTCGGTCGGCCAGTCGAACGCCTTCCGCCAGTCGTTCACGTCCGGCAAAGGCGTAGCCCAATAGGCCACTTCGTAACGCACCGGCCCCGCTTCGGCGGTGACCAGGATGATCGGCATCCAGCCGTCCATTGCCAGTTTGGGATTATCGCGGCTCAAGGGAGTCCGATCGGCACCGACGCGAATCTCGACCGGCGTCTTGCCCGCCAGGACCAACTCGTTGTTGGGCGTGATGCGACTGCCGAACTTGTAGTCCTTCAGCCCAACGACGTTCCAGTTGTTGGCGAAGTAGTCGAAGTCCATCGGCCGGCCGGCGGCCGCCACATCGCGGATCGGCTCGGCGGTTTCGGCCGCGCAGAGGTCGTGGTCGGTCCAAGATAGGGCCAGGCTCGCGAAGACACTCCAAACCAGAGGAAGCAGTTCCTTGTGCATATCCGGTCCTTTCGCATCGGGGTATGAATCACTAGACAACACGCGCGTATGACAACGTCTGTCCGTCTTGCTTTCGGCGCCGCGCGGGCCGTCACTGTACTGCCGCAGTATACTTGCTGACGTTGTCTCTTGCATACACGGGGATCTCTTGCATACGCGGGCCGGCATATTGTTCCGATGGCGCTTCTCACTTGCCGGTACCAGCCCGCTTGATCCTGAATACCCAGGCATGATCACAGGGCAAAGGATCAGGCAGCTCATCAATCACCAAGTCGTTGCCATCCTGGCGCCACGCCAGGTTCTTGTCGCTGCCGAGCATCCGGACGGTGGAGCCGGGTTCGGGCGTCACGCGCGGAATCACTCGGGGAGCGCTCGGCCGCTCCAAGTCGATCGCGTAAAGGTAATGCCCCTTCCGGGTGAACCTCAGGGTCCCCGCCTCACACGTCGTATGCCAATCCGTCCCATGCAGCGCCGTCTTGTTGACCTTCATCCAATCACCGAGCCGGTTGAGTATCTCTATCTGAGACTCGGGGAACGTCCCATCCGCCCGGGGAGCGACTCCGAGCAGGGTAACTCCGTTCTTACTTGCCACATCAACGATCCCGTCTATCAGAGCATTTAGGCCGTAGGTGATTTCGGCAGGTGACTTATGTTCCAGGGTATCCACATAGGCCCAGGCGAAACCCGGGATCGGTGAACTCGTTTGCCATCGGTCAGGATTCACCTCGTGCAAAGTGACCTTGGGAAAGTGGGACTCGATGTTCTGTATGGAGCAAGTGATCGGTATCACCTGGCTGGTGAAGACCTCTCTGCCCTTGGTCTTCGAGCGCACGTAGGGGTTGTTTCGATCGTATCCGCGCGATACGGCAACTTCCCTTCCCCAGCTTTCGGCGGCATTGAAGTAGTGTGCGAGAAGCCTTCTGAGGCGTTCGTCTCCGAGGCGCACGCACGTGCCGCCGTCCATCTGAAGATGATCCGGCTGGTACTTGTCGATGACCTCGACGATCTTGTTGTAGCCGTTGTCGATGTAGTCCTTCGGAATAATGTCGGCAACATGGACTCCCGGGTCTTTGATCTGGTTCCCGATCAGCCATAATCCGCGGCCTTCATCCGCCGGTTCATGGGGCGGACCGTATAGGTCAAAGTAGTCCGGGTTGTTCGCTCCGACTCCGTCCGGACAATAACTCCCGGCCGCGTCATACCATTGCCATCGGAGATGATGAAAGGTCGTGACCACCTTCAATCCCTGCTTGCGGAGTGCCCGGGCCATCTCTCCGACAACGTCCCTGCGGGGCCCCATCTTCATGGAATTGAACTTGTTATGCTTCGTATCCCACATGGAAAACCCGTCATGATGTTCCCCGATCGAACCGGCGAAGTCGGCGCCCGACCTCTCGAACAGCTCCGCCCAACGGTCGGGATCCCATTTCTCTGCCTTTAGCATCGGGATGAAGTCATGGTATCCGAACTCTTTCGGGTCACCATAGGTTTTGCAGTGAAACTCGTAGAGCTTATGCCCCGGCGCGTACATGTGCCGCATGTACCTGGTTTCCTTGCCTGCAACCGAATAGACGCCCCAGTGAAAATAGATCCCAAACACGGCATCTTCATACCAAGCAGGCGCCGTACCGTGTTGTGCGAGCGACTCCCAAGTTGGTTCGTAGTGTTTCGTGCCGCCGGCACGAATAGCGTTGCCCTGAATGGCCGGTTCAACCTCTGCGCCGGCGGTCGGGGCCGAGGGGTTTGCTGCTGAAGCAAGCCAGAACATCAATACCGTTATCGTTAAAGCGCGCTTTCTCATGGGCCTTCCTTTCTGTCCCGGACGGGAAACGGTGGCCATTACAGCCAGAGGAGCCGACGCGGTGCAGATGCGGGAGCAGAGACTCACGACGCGTCCCCCCAATTGGCGCCCCATTCACGTAGCAGGTTCTTCCACCGATAACAGCAGAACTACCTCTCGAAGCGACTGCATTCTACGCATTGCATTTGGCGGATACAAGGTTTCTGCCTCCTGCCGCAGGAGAACTGCAAAGTCGATTCGCGGGAGTGGAAAACGGGGACTGGCTCC
>CAYYNP010000253.1:0-14693 GCA_964472545.1 uncultured Planctomycetaceae bacterium
GCCACGATCGCGCAATACCACTTATGGGGTAGGTGGTGTCTGTGAACGCTTACGCGGTCGATTTGGCGGCAGGTCAGCACACGTTCGATCCTTTCGCACTCCGCCTCACCGGCATACAATGCTGGCTGGCAATTTTGGGGGCGGCGTGATATCGGAGGGCGGTCTTCATGTGGAAGCGAGTTGGAACGTGGTGGAGGTGGATGCTGGCGAAGTGCCCGGACTGGCTGGCCCTCAGCCGCGTTGGCAAGAGCCGCGTGTTTCGGTCGTCGTACTTCTGGTTTCTCGCCGTCCCGTTGGCCGCCCACCTGCTGGCAGAGATTGGCGATAAGATCGAAATACCGCTGGGAGATTCTGCGATCGTGATCGCGCTTGGCCTGCCGTTCACATGGAAGTGCTTTTACTTCAGCGCTCTCTTCTTTGTTGTGGGAAGTTTCACGTACTCCGCTTTCTGCCCGGGAATGATCCGGGACTTCAAGGACTTCGCTGACTTTGAGGCGAAGGGAGGCAGCCACCTCGAACTCCTTCGCGTAGTTTACTCTCTGACGGTGGAGATCCGCCCGCAAGAGATCGGTGCGCTTCGGGAATTCCACGAACGCTACGTCGAGAAGGAAGAGGACCCTGTCACATTCCGGCCGACGTGGAGTAGCGTCTCTGCATGGTGCCTCCGCCGCCGGCTGGCGAACCCGTTCACCTGGGCCCGACAACGTGCGGCTACGGTTGGGACGAAGTGGCGAGTCTGTTGCGCGGTGAACTACCTTCTCGGCGGGCTCCTCATTCTGTGGGTGCTTTTTGAACAGGCGCGCTGGGTCTGGCGGTACGTTTGATCCCTCGTGGAGCCTGGCACGTTCGCGGACTCCAGGGTGAAAGGTCGAACTATGGCGAGAAGGAAGAAAGCAAGGCAGCCATGCGTCTTCTGTGGCAAGAGGCGAAAGACGACTAGCGACCATGTCCCGCCGAAGTGCCTTTTCGGCCAGAAGGGATCTCGGCCGAAGGACCTCGTCACTGTACCTGCATGTCCGGCCTGCAATATGAACTCGTCGGGGGACGATGAATACCTGCGCTCCATCCTGGTGCCCCACAAGGACGCCGTTCATCCGAAAACCCGTGAGCTGTGGCCGGTTGTGATGCGATCGCTTGAGAAACCGGCAAAACGTGGATTCGCCAACGCATTCTTTTCCAGTCTCCGTATGGTCAACCACCGCACGCCCGGCGGGCTGTACGTGGGAAGGTCGGCGGGCTACCGCGTGGATCACGATCGTGTCAACAGAATCATGGAGAAGATCGTTCGTGGCTTGTTTCACCACGAATTCAGGAAGCGGATTCCGCGGTCTTACGAGGTGCTGACGCTCTTCGTCAATACGCTTCGCGGACAAGTGCCTGACCATGATTTCTCGCAATGGCATAGCAGTGTTTGCGGGCTCTTCGGCGCTTCGCCACAGAAGCAAATTGGGCAGAAGGTGCTCGTCTATCGCTGCGGCGTCCAGCCGGGCGCAGTGTACAGGTCGGCATGGGGGCTCACGTTCTACGGAGGAATCCACTTCACCGCTTTCGTGGAATCGACCAACAGACTGCGGACGATCTCCGCAGAACTGCCTGTGCCGCCCGCAACCCCCGGCGTTTGAGTCGATGTCGGTTGGATTCCGTGTCATGTGATTTGGCCTCCGGGCCTCCGGGCCCCGGGCTGTCGTGGCTCGGGGCCGGCGGGATGGGGGTCTATACAACCGCCGATCTGGCCACGGCCGCGGGCATCGTGCGCGGCGTGTAGAATCGGCGGGCTTCCTCTTTCGTTCGGGGCCGCTCGACCGGGTCGGGCAGCAACTCGGGCAGCATCCGGGCCAGGGCGAGCATCGACTGCGACCGCTTCGGCATGTGCTTCGGCCTCGGCGGGTAGTGGCGGCAAAGTTGGGTGGCTTGCTGGAAGTCTTCCCGCGTCATGGCGCCGTACGCGCGGAGCTTCGTGAGCAGGTGCTTCGGATCGGTCAACGGCGTCTCGTGTCTGCCGAGAATCTGCATCACGCGGATCCGCAACAGCAACACGACCGCTAGGCTGGCCGCCGCGTGTGAGTCGAGGAACATACGTGCCCGGTGCAGGGCTTCGGCGACGCTGAGCAGGACCTGGTGTCCCTCACCGATACCCAGTTCTTGGATGTCGTTTTCGATCCTCTGCCGGGCCCGCGCTTTCGAGGTATCTCTGGGGGAGGCCGTCCGCTGGGCGGCTTCTGCCTGGGCGATCGCCACCCGCTTGGCGATCAGATCGACAACGCCCAGCCGCAAGCCGTTGGTGTCTGCCACGTCGTCGGGCTCCACGCCGGCCATGAGTTGCCGTTCGGCTCGGGCAACACGGCCGGGGCTCACCGGCGGCCGGCCGAGTCGGTGTTGGCTCGCGTCGCCGGTGATGGGCTTGACGGTGGGGGCGTTGGAATTGTCGGCCCGCCACTGGGCCAGGCCGCGGTAGATGGGCGGTCGGCCGATGGCTGACGGATCGGGGGCCAGGTCGCGCGCGTCGTCGTCGGTCGCCGGCGGTGGCTCGTCGTAGAGCCCGGGCTCGGCTTCCAGGGTGTCGGGCGGGCCGTCGAACGGGTCGGGCTCGTCGTCGGCCGGGGCGAGGAAGCAGTCGACCAAGGCCTCAGCGTTGATCGGCGGCGCGGGCTCGGGCGGCGTCGGCCAAGGGGTCAAGCGGACGACGGGGGGCCGGGGTGATCTGTCAACCGCGGTTGACATTTGGCCGTCGGCCTCGGCTGTCAGCCGTGCAGTCGAGGATCGATCGGCGGGGGATTTGTCTACATCTGTAGACACGGCGGGAGTGGCCGAGCGGTCGGCCAAAAGAACGGAGGACATGCTATCCATGCCTTTCCGCCTGCGCACACGTCCATGCAAACTTCCGTGAGCGCAAGCAAAGGCCCCGACCCCTGAAGGCTCTGATAGGGCGGTACGAGGCCGCCCGGACACGGTCACCCGTCCACCCCGGCGTTTCCACCGGCGAACGTCCGAACCTACAGGGGCCGAGGCCCTGGTTTCTCGTATTGGTGCTATCATGGTTCTCGTACGTGCCGAAGCACTCTTATCGCCCTCCATTTTCCAAACCGCCCGACGGCTGTCAAGCCAGCTTCCTACTACTTTGGGGGTATTCCGAGAACGACGATGTAACGAACGGCCGGCGTCCGCACGGCGTCCGACGTGGCGTGTGGTAGACTTCCTTGGGGAGCCGGGGTGGGTAGTTGAATTATGGGCCACATAGTCGATTTTCCTTTCTCGGCTCCCCTCTTCTCTTCTCTTTCCTCCGCTGCCGGGGCGGCCGAGTGGCAAACTTTGCCACTCGCACCGCATCTCGCCCGGCCGCAAGGTAGACTTCCCCGGGGAGCCGGCATGGGTACCAACCTCTGGGGATGTCCGACAACACACGTCCCCTTTCTCCGGCTCCCCCTCTCTCTTCGCTGCCGGCCCTGCCGCCGAATCCAGAGGCGCTGCAGTGCCCGTGACACGGTGTCAAAACGGCAAGATTGCCGATATGCACTCAGAACCGTCGCAGGTGGGCGTCTGCCGCCCAGGTCACACAGAAACGATCGCTGCATTTCGTTGCCTTTGCCGTTTTCGTGTCCCATCTTGGTTTAGGTAGTTGTTGCCTAGCACTGCCTCCCCCGAGGCTGACGAACGACTCTCTGACAACCTCGGGCTTTGGGCACCGCTGCTCTCAAGCGCTGGCCGCGGTGCCCGTTTTCGTTCTTGTGGCCAGTCGCCGATTTCCATTTGCCCCCGCCCGTTTCGTGAGCAATCTTGGCATGGGTAGCTTTGGTGCCTGAGGTCGCCTTGTGCCCTCGCTTGGGATTCACCGCTTGGCGGCCTCGGGCCTTCACTGTGGATGTGACTTGGGGGGCCGTAGCTTTCTGCCTCGACTGCGGCCCCCTTTTTCGTTCTTGCCACCTGGTCCTGCCGCCGAATCTGGCGGCGGTCGATCGACGATCCTGGAAGCGCCGGCGCATCTGGCGGCGGCGGCCGGTGACGTGTGATCTGGCGGCAGGGGCCCACGCCGCGGTTTCTGGCGGCGCTGCAGGGCCGCCGAATTCCGCGGCATGGTACCGCTGGGCCCGGGTCGCGAGATTCTGCGGCGGAGTACTCGGCTGCCCGGGCGCAGCCGCCGTTTTCCGCGACGGCGCCCGGGTAGCCTTCGGCCGGGCCGCGAGATCTCGCGACGCACAATCCCGCGACGGTCGACCGCCGCCCGATCCAGCGGCATGGCCGGCTGTGCCGCCGAATTGTGCGTCGGGATCCGCTGGTGGTCGATCATCGTGGCTTACCGGCTACTGCCGACTCTCGGGCTTCGGGGGCAGACTCCTCGGCCGCGGCCGGATCGGGCTCGGCGGCCACGAACGGCAACGACAACTGGACCGGGTTGGCGTGCAGGTTGGGGTTGTGCTCATTGACCCACGCGGCCGTGGCCCGGAGGGACTCGCAATCGCGTTCGATCTGCCGCTCCATCTGCCGGATGGCCGCATGGGCGAATTCGGCGCTGCAGGTGGCTGCATCGTCCCACAACCACGTCTGACGAGTCTTGCCGTCGCTCGCTGATACATACGGCATCCGGGCAGAGAGGTACTTGCGCACGCGGGCGCCGGTGGCCGTGTTTCGCGTCTTTCGGCGGAAGTACTCGCCCAGATCGCGAGCGCAGCTCTTCACCTTGTCTTGCCAGGATGGATCATACAGGCCGTTGTCGACGAGCCAGCGGGCCATCTCGGCGATGGGGGCAGGGAACGGTTGCTTGGCAGCGGCGTAGGCTTCGGCCGCTTGGGCATAGGTTCCAACTTCAGGTACTGCGGTTTGCGACATAGGATTGAACCTCCGTGTGGAAATCGTTGACGCCGTCTGCTACGACGCCCAGGTGAGTGAGGAACTGCTTTTCCCGGTTCTTGTCCCAGTCGGGGCGCTGGAACATCTTCTCGACCGATCCGTACTCTTGGCGTACGGTGGTCAGTAGCGAGACGATGTTGGAAAGCCAGGTGTCGACCCGATCGGTGGCCGTGAGCTTTCGAGGGCGTGCCGGCGCGGTGCCGTTGGCTGCCCGCTTCCTGGCCCCACGCTGACCGCTCACGGCCTCGGCGGCCTCGGAAGCAGAATCATGCGCGGATGACTCCGACGCAACAGCGGGCGGCTGAGGGCCTGCGGCGTTCGGCTCCCGGCAGCGCGTGCAGTCGCCATCGGCGTCGAAGGTGGTGTTGCCGCAGTTTCGGCAGACGGCCGGCGTGGCAAGAGCCTTCTTGATCGCTTGGCGATCGCCGTCGAGGTATTCTCTCGCGGCCTCGCGTTGCGTTTCCTCGGGCAGCTCGAGCGCCTTCGACGCAACCGACGGCGGAAGGCCAGCGTCGAGGGCCTCGACCAGCTCGGGCGTGCCGGTGTCGACGACCTTCTTGGCCCGGCGAGCGGTCTCGCGGTTTCCAAGCCCCGCTTGCTTGGCCGCCTGATCCACGGTTGCACAATTGTGCGACCGTGCCTGATCGCCACACGGCTTCTTTTCGATGGCCTCGAAGATCGACAGCCGCTCGCTGACGGTGAAGTCCTTGCGGATCTCATTCTCCGCGTACTCGCCGGCTACGATTGATTCCACGTCGACCACCCGGGCGGGGATCTGATCTCGGCCGAGCACGTCGCGGACCGCCCGCAGCCGCCGCTCGCCAAAGACGAGGCGGTTGTCGGCCGTGATGCCGATCGGCTGAAGCAGCCCGAGGGACTCGATGCTGGCGGCCAGGGCAGGGAGGTCGCCCATATCCTTGCGGTGGCGATCGCCCACGTCGATCTCGGTTACAGGTACTTCTACTTCCGTGATTTCCATCCGTTGACTCCTTCTTGGTCTATCGGTACGATGAAAAACGAACACGCACTGGGCGCGTTGAAAACGCTCCTTGTGGCACCTGGGAAGTGGCTGGCTCTCTCACCTTCCGCCACTCCCAGCTTGGAATCTCGGCAGCCCCGCTCTATGCGGGGCTTGTCGTTTCTTGTTCTCCTCGTGCTTCTCGTGGCCCCGCGGGGGTTACTGCGCAGAAACCCCCGGCTACTCTTGGACGTGGACTTCCTCCATCCGCGGCTTGCCGTGCCGGCCGGGGCTGAATCTCCGCTCCAAGAAGAGCACCTTCAGCATCCGCCGGCGATCGCTGGCAATCCACTCGACGAGCCCGAGCAGATCCTCGGCGATCTGCGGATTCGCGCGGCTGGCGATCTTGCCCAGCAGTTCCGCCACGATCTGGTCGTGCAATTCGAGCCGGGATTCGAGCACCTCCCGCGTCACCCGCGGCCGCCCTTGGCCCAGGTAACGCGGCTTCGACGGCCGGTGTGGATCGCCGACCTCGGCGGCCCGGGCGTCGATCTCGGCCGGGGTGGGCAGGTCGTGGGCTTGGGCGATGGCTGTGTCGCGTGCTCGTTGCTCGGCATCGTCGACCAGTGAATCGTCGATCGGGATTGGCGGCTTGCTGCAGCGCTGGGCCTCGCAGATTCGGCAAGGTCGCATCGTCACCAGCCAACCGCACCCGTTGCAGGCGTAGGGGGCGACCTGTCTCGGGTCGACCGTTTCGTGGATCTTCTTGCTGTCGTCGCCCATACACTGTTTCACCTCGTTGTGAGCGCGTCGTCGGCCGGCACCCGGATCGTGAGGCCTTCCCGCGCGGCCGGGTGGAATCGCTGGACGATGTCGCGTACGGTTCGCACAACCGGGATGCCGGCCGACGATGCTTCTTCACGCACGGCGTGTTGCGGCCCGCCGCCGAGTTGCAGGACGGCGTCGGCCGAGGACACGAGCGGAAGTTCGGTTCGGCGGAATAGCGGGTCGGCGGGCCGGTTGGTCTGGATGATTGGCTTGAAGCCGACGCTGGCGAGTTCTGCCGCCGCGCGGTGTACGTCCCTGTCGTTGCCGGTAATGTAGACTTGCATCGTCTTGGTCTCCGTTGGTTTGAAAAGTCGGCCGACGTTCCACGGCCAGGCGGATCATGTAGAGGCAGAGTCGCCCCGCCGGCCGACGTGTGGTTCAATAGCGTGGGTGATTTCGATTTCCGGCCTCGTCGTCAGCGCCGCCAACTCCTCGGCCTCGGCGTGCTTGGCCAACTCGACCAGCTCTTCGACGGAGTGCTCGCCGCAGGGGGAAGATGCGAGGTCTTGCCAGGCGTCCGTGATTACGCCGGTCAGGCTGGGGTCGGACACCTTCGACACGATGGCCGCGCACAATCGCTCCCAGCGGAGTAGGAGGTGGGCGGTGCGCATCGTCGTGGGATCGATTTGTTGTGGCATGGTTTTCTCCATTGTCAGGGGGTCGTGATGTCCTCGGTTTCGTCCTGATCCGCGAATTCCCTTTCCAGCACGGACTCGAAGTCGTCGACTGCCTCCATTACGATCGTGAAGGCCTCGGCCGGTTCGATCGGGCCGCGGTGTTTTTGCAGCGTGTCTGCGGATTGGCGGAAGTAGCTGGCCAAGATGCTGAGGTGCTTGTGCATCCACTCTCGCGGCACAAGGGTGCGCTCTCGCTCCAGTCGTTCCAGCCGAGCCAGTTTCCATTTTTCCTCGCGCCACTTTTCGAGGGCCGGGCTGTCCGGGCCGGACATAGGGTTTTCGCCCTCGGTCGACGCGAGCTTGTAGGCGTTCTCGGCGAGGAACTCATGCAAAGCCCGGACGATGGCGGGGAGGTTGACCACGGCCTCGCCGAACGGAATTCCGTAGCGTTCGGCTTGCTCTTTGAGTTGCGTGACGTGCTTGCCCCCAGCCATCTCCCGCCAGTGCTTCTGCGGAATCGAGCGGTAGAATTGCCAGCGGAGATCCTCTTCTTGAATTCGCTGGACCTTACGCAACGCGGTCTCTTCGCGCGTGGTAAGCTTCTCACCCCGACGCCGTTTGTCCGCGGCCTTCTGCGCACGCTCGCGGTCTTCCGGATACAGTTCGTTTGGTTTCTTTCGACCACGTTCGGCCACCCCAAATCCTCTGTGTGTGAAGGTCAGTAAGTCTGAGATTTACCCTTTACGCATAAAAACCCCGCCCAACCATCCCAAAGGGACTTGCGGGCCACCCCCGGGGAAGGACCCCAGCCGCCCGGGGGGGGTGTTTGCCCTATCACCTGTCCTCGTCGGGTTTTGCCAGCGTCGGGCCGCCGCCGGCGATGTTGCCGATCACCTCGGCGAAAACCGCGACTGCCGTTGCGAATTGCTCTGCGGGCGCGGCCAGTTCCGCCTGGCGCTCTGGCGTGATGCCTCGCGCTTCGAGCACTTGCCCCGCGCTGTCGCGGAGGCCGCTGGCAACACCGAGCCGGCCAACGTTCAGCCCGCCGGCAATTTCGTTGAGGAGCTGCGATTCGAGGATCGCTTCCCGATCAAGCTGGTCGGGGGTCGATGATGCTTCATGCAAAATCCGCGCGGCGCGCTCTTTGATTTGCTTGACCTTGAACGGGCCGACGGCGGGGTTCAGGGCTGCGCGGAAGGCCCACGTTGACCCCGCCCTGGAATCTTCCTTGTCACCTGAGTAGTAGTTAAGGCCGAGTAGTCCTTCGTGAACGTTGTGTTCTTTCATGGCCGTGACGGTCGCCAGTTGCTGGCCCACAACTTTCTGTGCGTCGACCGCTGCCTGGGTCATTGTGTCCGCGTAGGTCATGCGGCCGACCAGCCTTTCGAGGATACCAGCCTGTTTCACTTGCGGAATTTCGGCCTCGACGCCGGCGCGTTCCGACACGAACAATCCCGGCTTTGCTCTCTCTTGGATCGCCTTGACGTACCGCTTCATGTCAGCGTACTTGCGCACCAAGTCCGCGACGGCCTCACGCTCGACCGACTCGCTCATTCCCATTTCCTGCAACTGCACGATATCCAGGCCTCGGCGTGACAATTCGGAGATGCGCTCTATCTGCGTGGCGTTGGCCATGCCCCAGGCCTCGAATTCGTCCTGTAACGGACCGGTTCGCGAGAGGCCTTCACCCGCTCGCTTTAGCGCCGTAGGCAATTGGTTCTCCGGGTTTTCGCCTGCCAGAACGGTCGCCGCCGCAATGCCGGTGACTTGGTTCGCCCAGTACTTCAACCCGGCGCCACCAAGAGACAACGCCGCCGGATCGCGCTTCGATTCCGTTCCCGCCACGTACGCCCGGCGGATCGTGTCGCCAGGCGTCGCCCCCTGGCCGATGCCCAACAATTCCATTTCAAGGCCGCGTTCGACCGGCACGTTCATCCGCTTCGCCCCAAAGACCACTTCGGCCGTGGACATGCCCTTTTCAAAGTCGCCGCCCTGGGCCGATTGCAGCGCCTGCACGGCGTTGTACGCTACGTCGTATTCCACGCCGTACTGACCGGCCAGAGTGGCAACTTTCCTTGCCCGTTCGCCCTTGGTACCCGGCGCCTGAAGGGCAGCAAATGCGACTTGCGCGTTGGCAGCCGTAGTTGCCTCTTTTGATACCCGCTGCATGCGTTCGATCACGGCGTCGTATTTCGTGACGACGGCCGTCAACACGCCTGCCACGCCCCCGCCGAGCCCCAACGCGGCGCCGAGTTGCTTCACTTGTGTAAGCATGGCGCCGCCGAACGCCGACTTGCCTGCCCGCCCGGCCGCGTCAAGCTTCTGCTTGGCCACCCCGACGGCGCGTGCGTATTGATCCTGATCGATCTTGCGGGCCTTTAGGAGTTGGCCCAGCTCCTTCAGCTTGGTGTTGTAGCGTTCTTGCGGGGTTTGGATGTCGCGGAGCACGCGCTTGGCCGCGCGGCCCATCTCTTGCTGCTCTTTGCCGACGAGCTTGGCGGACGCGGCCACCTTTTTCCAGCCGGCATCCATATCGCCCTCGCCGGCTACGACCTTCTGAATCTCGGCGTAGGCCTTCGCCGCGTTGATTGTCATGTCGACTTGGACGCGATTTGACATTGGTGATTCCTTCCGTGTGTGGTGGTGTGATTGCTCTACTCAGCCGAGTCGGGGGCCGCCGGGATCGACCAATTATGATTGCAGTTGTTGCACCGCCGCCGCTCGGTTGGTGTTCCCCACCGCGTTTTCGACTCCAGCAGTCGAGAGTCCTCGCAGCCGCACTTCGGGCACTCGGGGCCTTCGACTCTTTCGAGGTGGACGTATGGCATGGGATGGAGTCCGTTTGTAGTTAAGTGCGGCCGGGCGCTCGGCCGGGACCATGCCGTGTGCCCGGCCGGCGCCGCACGACCGCGGTCACTGCCACGAGGCGCGTGGGTTGTGAACGAAACCCCACGCGCCCAGCCGGCCCGGGACGGAGTGACCCGTTCGCAGCACGTCGGCTGATCTTGATTTGCTACTCCTCGAGCCCCAGCTTCCGCCGCAGGGCCTGGATTGTGGGGCTGGCATTCTCCCCGCTTGGCTCGGCGTCCAGACCGAACAGCGCCGGGAATTGCGCTTCGATCCGATCGACGTTCTCGGCGACGCGTCGGGCGTGGCTGGCGGCCTGATCGGCTTGCTCACGGCCGTCGGCGGCCTGAGTGAGGGCGGCCCGCAGCTTGTCGATTTGCGCGCCCAACCGCTCGACTTCCTTGTCCGCTTTCGCGATGGTGCGATCGTGGCGCTCGACCTCCGTTGCCGCCTTACGACAAGTTGCGGCCTCGGTGATGGCCAGGGCGTGGACCTCGACCTCGCGGGGGTCCAGGCTGAGCTGCTCGACGAGTTCGTGGAGCCGATCGGCGTCGGCCGCTTTGGGGGAGTCCTGCCGCTCCAAGATAGAGCGTTCCTCGGCCCAAAGGTCGGCCTTCGATTTGCGAGCCGCAGCGGCCTTCGCCGCCGCCTTTTCCTGATACATGGATACGAGAGACATTTTGGTTCCTTATGAGTGTGGAGGTGATGCCGCGTCGAGGCCCTCCAGCGGGCCGGTCAGCGGCTCGATACTCTGGACTACTTCGTGATGGGCCAGCAGCGAGCCGGCCACGTTGACGATTTCTGCCCAGTGTCGATCGACCAGGTGGTCGGCCCGGCGAAGTGCCAGGACAACTTCCTCTTCGATTGCCTCATCGTCGGCGGCTGCGCCAACGAGCAGACGTGCGTCGTTGTAGATTTGCCGCTCGTCGCCTCCACAGGCAGTGGCGCGCTCACGATCGACCAAGGCGACCGCTGAAACACTTGCCGCGTAGATGACCATTTGCCGACGCAACCGCTGTGCATCGCGCGACGACGTTTCCAGCCACGTCTGGCCGCGGTTGTCGAGCGAGGGCTCGATCGTCACAGCCACGACCCGATGGCCGAACAACCTCGACATGACCACGTGAGCGGCCTCGTGAAGGGCTGTCAACGCGGTGTCGCCGTAGCGAGCGAGCAGTAGCTGGAAGTCGTCGGGCATCGTGCTCTTCGTGGTTGTAGGATCGGGCGGCGGGGCGACAAGGAACCCCGCCGCCTGGGCAAGATCCGAGGCCTACGAGGCTCCGGTTGCTTTGTACATGGTCTCGTGGCGCAAGGCTTTTGCGCCAATGTCGAATGCGATATCCCAGCCGATTCCGAACTGGCCCCCTTCGAGGCTGTAACCGCGAATCTCCGGCCGGCCGTTGCGGCCCTTGATGCTCGCGATTTCGATTGTGGGATCCGCGGCGGAGGTCGAGAGAAACCAGTTCGTGGCCGAGCCGGTGATGATCTCGCCCGTGAGTGGATTGACCACGCCGGTCGCGCCGAGGCGGGAGTCGGAACGGAGGATGATATCCTGGCCCGGGTCGCCGAGCATCAGCGCGTGAAGGAAGCCGGCCGCGGCCACGCGGAGATCTTCCGGCACCAACAGATAGCCGGCTTTGAGGTTCAGCGGAATGTCCCCTTGCCTCTGCGCCGCGATCGCCGCAACGCCGGTGCCCAAGGTGGCGGCCGCCAGGGCAGAGCCGGCCTCGCCGAGGTTGTCGTGGTCGCTGTGAAAGAGCGCGGTGCTATCGGCATCCAACGCCGCGTTGGCCAGCAAGATCGAGTAGACCAGATCCGGCCGCAACCGCGCCGCCGCCCGGCCGAGTTGCCGCGGCATTTCGAGCAGCGCGTTGATGTTGTCGTCGAGGATATCCATCTCGTCGATGCTGAACGACTTCGCAAACCGCGTGATTGCGTAGGTTTCGCCGGTCGCCGACGGATCGGCATGCTCGGCGGTACCACCGCGGGGGAGCGGGTCGAGCGACGGCGGCGCGTTCAACGTGACCGACGTGATTTCCGAGAAGTTCTTGACCTCGGTCGAATTTGTCCACCCCTGCGTTGTGTCCGGCTCCTCGTCGAAGCCCTGATTGAGCACCGTGTTGACGGTGGTGGTGAAAACGTCGGCCAGGCTGGCGCCCGAGACGGCCGAGCGGATCGTGGCCTCGTCGTTTCTGGCGACAGTATTGCCGTCGTAGCGAACGCAGCGGCGACACAGATCGATCATCGGATCGACGTACTTCTCGCCCTCCTCGGCCGCCCTTTCTTGCTGCCGGCGGATGGGCTCGGGCGCGCTCTCTTCGACGACCGGGACGCCAAGCCGATGGAGTTGGCCGGCGGCCATCGCGCGAATGGTGGCGCATCGTTTGGGGTCGCCGTGCGACATTTGTTGAATTGCGGATACCATTTCGATTTCCTCGTAGGGGTTCGTTCACCGGCGTTGTTCGTTCTCGCCACCCGACGCCGGTTGGCCGGGCGGCGCTGTTCTCGTTAGTTCGTACTGGGTGCCAGCGTCACGGCCGGCTGCGGATCGGGCAGCAGCTCGCCCACGGCGACCGGTTCGTTGTCCTGGAATCTCACGGCGATCGGCGGCTGGCCATCGGGAATCGACACGCCTGCTACGACCTCGCCGGCCGGGTTGTAGAGCGTCACGACCGCCCGGTCTTCGCCGATGGGAAACTGCACGGCCCCGGCCGGATCGCCGTTCCCGGTGAACAACAAGACCCCGGGGCCGTTGTCGCCGGGACGGACGATGCACCGGGGCTTGCCGCTCGCATCGCGGACCAAGATGCCGTTGCCGTCGGGTAGGGTTTCGATCTGCTGGTTGCTCATTTCTCGTTGCCCTCCCCTGTCGCAACCCAGACGACCGCCGCCCGGCCCGAAGCGCTCGGCCTGATTGTGCCCGAGTCCTGAATCAACCCAGCGTTCTGCAATTCCTTGCGCCGCGGCCGTTGTGTGCTTCCCCGCATGCCCAAAGCTGTTTGTATTTCCCCGTCGGTCGCCCCCAGTTCCCCGCGGCTGGCGATGAAGTCGAGCACCTTCTTGCGCAGCCCGGCCGCCAGCGGCTTGATTGCCACGTTCGCGGCCGACGAGGTCACGCCCGCATTTCGCGGCGGACCTTTCCGCGTCGAAACGTCCGTGGTGTGTTCGTCGAAGAGCATCTGTTGGATCATCACGTTTCTCTCACTGAATCACGTTCCGACGGCGGTAGTCTTCCCAATTGCAGAAGAGGCAAACCGCGCCGTCGAGAAGTCGCGAGTAGCTTTGCGGCCCCAGCAGCTCGATCGCTTGCGACTCGGTCGTCACATTCATGGTGACCCACGTCGATCGGCTACGGTCGTATCGCTCGTTGATGAGGCGGTAGAGGGTTCGGCGATTCGAGTCGCTCATCCCGAACGGCAACACTGGATCGGATAAGCAGAGCACGTCCGCAGCAATCAACTCCCGCAATACGTCACGCTCGCTACTCTCGTCGCGATACGCAGCGGCGACCGCCGAGTACAGATCCTGCCCGTTCCGCCACCTGGCGGTGAAACCGTGCTTCGCCACGTCGCGAAGAAGAGCAACTGCGCAGTGATCCTTTGCGGTCCCCGTCGGCCCGGCCAAGATCAGGCCACCGGCCCTCTTGACGTGGTCGCAGATCGCAAGCTTCTTCAGCCGCGCGACTACCGCACGCTGCTTCTCGTCGTAGATCGTCAGGTCGGAAAGCGAGGCCTCGGCAAGACGTGCTCCGGTATCGCGCCGCAACTGGTCAAGGGCGGCTGCAATGCGACCCTGCCGTTCCCTCGCTGCCTCCTCGCGTTCTCGGGCCTCGATCTTTCGATCGTGGTCACCGTCCGCCAGCCGGGCCGTCACGCGATTGACTGCCGCGTCAACTCTGCGCGGTCCCGCCGATGTCGCAGGTTGCGGCGGGGTCGAACAGCGATCCGTCGAATCTAGGTTTTCCATTGGGCTCTTTTGCATCCTTCTGTCGTAGGCCAACCCACCCCTTCTCGATCGTGTGTTCGATAGTCTCGATCGCCACGACCTCGCCGAGCTTCTCCAGCATCGCAAGCTGGCGGTCGACGCTCGTGTTGGTGAGCTTCTTGCCGATCTCTTTCCGGTGCTCTATCCAGGCCTTCCACGACTTGCGAAAGGCCGGCGTGTCCAACGCCCTGGGGATCTTCACCTTCGCCGGATCGAACTTCGCTTTCTGGGGGGTAGGGGGGGTTCTTGTATTCTCCTCTTCTCTCTTCTTCTCTTCTCTGGTCACGGTCGTGTCACGGTCGGTGCGTGACGGAGGCGTGACGCTGTTGGCGGCCCGTTTCCGCCTCTGGCGGTGGGCGGCTTGTGCTCGGTGCTTCGCTGTGGAGCCGTTATGTTCTTGGTAGTTAGGAAGATAGATCGTGTCGCCGTCGACAACGCACCATTCGTCGGGCAGTGCGGCGGCGAAGCCGTCGATCTCTACTTCGCGGTCCAAGTCGGCCCCCGTGTAGCCCGGCCGCCGGCCGTCTGCCGCCGCGGATTAGTCGGCCCGGCACCCCAACCTGACGAGTGCGCCAACCCCCCTCACCCGCGCTGCGTGACAGCGGCGTGGCACC
>CAYYNP010000254.1:0-14689 GCA_964472545.1 uncultured Planctomycetaceae bacterium
TGCCGCCGAAGGTGACGTACGAGGTGTAGATATCGCGGGCGAGCACAGGATTCACCCGCAGCAGGACGTATTGCACGCACCCCATGATCGCCAGCACGGCGCCGCCGAGGCCGGCCATCGTGGCGAACCGCGTTGCCGAAATCCGGCCCGCCACGATGTTCGTCGCCAGACACCGCGCGTAGATCAATGCCAGGGCGAACTGGATCGGATAGGCCATCTGGTGGAAGGTGAACCCGGACGACGCCGCGCCCGAGCAGAACCCCACGCCCACGCCCACCAGCATCATCCCCCAGGCAAGGTTGAAACTCGTCGGCATCGACACCCTGGGGAAGCGAAGCCAAACGATCGCCACACAGGTCAGCGCGTCGTAGACGTAGAACAGGTTGGTTAGCGGGATGATCGTCGGGACCGGATTGCGGACCTGAAACAGCGGCAGCAGCATGCAGACCCAGATCGGCGTGATCGCCACCACGTGGCGCACCCAGCCCCCCGTGGTGGCCTGCTGACGCAGCCCCCAGTAATTCCTCGCGGCGGAAAGCGTGTTGTGTATCATGGGATCGGTGCCTTAGGGAATTGTACGTCGTAACTTGCCGGCGTCATCAGCGGATTCATCCCGTCCGGCCGGCATGATCGTTATGATCGATCGGCCTCTCATTCTTCACTGACGGCGGCTACAACTCTAGTGCCGCCATAAACCCCTCTCGAAACCGGCCCCAACTCCTGGCTTCCAAATCGACCGGATAGGCCGTTTCTCCGGCCGCCAACGCCTCGCGGAGGATATGCAGGAAGCCGTCGCGGTCGGAAGCGACCGCCACGCCGTAGCGGTCGAGTTCCGGCGCGAGGTTCAACGTGGCCAGCGGGCGGCCGGCCGCCATCGCCTGTAGCAGCTTCGCGTGCAGCCCTAGGCAGCGCAGATGGGTGCCGGCCAGGTAGGGGACCATCACGGCATCGCAGTTGGTGATATATCGCGGCACCTCCGACGGAGGGATGCCGGGCGTGAAAAACACGTTTTCGCGCCGCCGGATCTCTCGGCGGAATCGCCGCGGCAGGCGGTCCGGGCGGACGACGTGCAGATCGATCTGCGGCAGCCGGTCGGCACAGTACAGGATCACGTCCCAATCGACCGCCCAAGTGCCCACGTACAACGCCACCGGGCGTTGGCCGAAGCTCTCCGGCTTGGGATACGTCCGCCGATATCGCGAGACGTCGACGCCGTTGGGGAGTATCTGCACCCGAGGCTCGTCAAGTTTGCACTGCGGATAGGCCTCGGCGTAGAGGTCTCTGCCCTCTTCGTTGACCAGCAGCACCACGTCGGCCTCGGCCAACAGTTCTCGTTCGGCGTCTTGGCTGGGCCCCTTTGAACTTGCGTGCGGCAACGGGTCCGAGGAGCGATACGCCACCTTGGCCGACGGGAAGTATCGCTTCAACGCCGGATACAATCGCACGCAGGAGGTCGACTCGAACACGATCCACCGATACGCACGGCGACGGCGGCGAATTCGGCCGATCAACGACGGCAGCGTGGCCGTCTCCAACGCGGCGAAAAGCCGCGCCGGCACGCAACGCCGGGTGGGCATCGGCAAGGCCAGCGTCGGGCAGGTGAAGTTGGTCAGCGTTTGTCCTTGGACCTCGTAGCGCCGTCCCCGGGTCAATCGCCACAGCGAGCGGGCGTTGAACAACTCGTGTTGCTTCAAGGCGCCGTAGTACGGCCGCGGAAAGCTCACGAAGTCGACGTCCAGGCCTCGCTCGCAGAGCGCCTCGGCCAGCTTGTGGAAGCCGGCCTGGCGGTTCGACTTCCAGTTGTGGGCCGAGAGGACCAGGGCCGTATCGGGCGGCGTCGACGGCTTGCTGTCTTCTGTTCGCGTCATGGCTTGCCCCCGATGAGTTGTCGCAGCCTTGAGAGCATGGCCGCCAAATCGACCAACCCGAACGCCGAGAATAGCGCGAGGACCGTCACCGTGTAAGCCGTGCCGGAGACTGCCAGCAACGGCAAGTCGGGCCAATCGGCCAACAGGTGCCTGGCTCCCATCACCACGGCGGCTGCGGCCGCACAGCCGGCGCCGGTCTTCAGCAACGACACCCAAGGGAACAGCCGGTAGAACGGACAGTGAAGGATACGTTGCAGGACCGCGAGGTAGTAGGGCATGCCGATGCAGTAACTCACGGCGACCGTGGCCGCCGCGGCCCCTATCGGCCCGAAGGCCCCGATTGCCCACCAAGCCAAGGCGATGTTCGGCAGCACCGTGATCACCGCGCGGATCATTACGTGGTGATTGTGGCCGGTGCCCACGATGACCGAGGCGAAGTTGAAACTCCGCAGCGGCAGGATCAGCAGGTAGATCCGAAACGGCTCGGCGCTCTCGACGTACTTCGCTCCGTAGAGCAACCGCATGAACTCCGGCGCCACGCAGAGCAGAAAGCCCATCGCGGCGATCAAGACCATGGCACACTTGGCCGTGGCGCGGTGGATCAAGCCCACGATTTCGCCGTAGCGCTGCTCGCGATAGAGCTGGGCGTAGTCGACGATCAACACCGGCGCGACGGAGCGCGTGACAATGCTGATCAACGGGAGTTGTATGGCCCCGTTGACGTAGATTGCGAATTTTTCCGGCACGCAGAGCGCCGCCACCATCACCTTGTCCAAGTCGCTGCGCACCCGGTCGGCCAACGTGGAGAGCCCCAGCGGCACGCCGAAACCGATCTGCCGCCGAAAGCCGGCCGCCGTAGGCCGCCAACTCCCCGGCGGGCAGGACCGAAACATCAGCCACCAGGCCGCCGGCGCAGTGATGCAGGCCGAAGCCACCACGCCGATGATGGCGGTTTTCGGTTGCGTCCAGAAGAAGCAGGGCACGACGACCATCACCAGCAACAGCAGCCGGCTGGCAACGGTGAACGCCGCTGCCTGGCCGACGCGTTCCCGAGCCAGCAAACACGCACTCAACGAACCGGCCGGCAAAATCAGCAGCGGATAGGGCGCCATGATCTTCAGCGTCCAGGCCAGGTCGGGGTTCTTCTTGGCCAGCAGGTGGCTGCCGCCGGCCAGCAGGAACACGCCCAACAGCGCCCCGCCGAACGCCAACAGCAAGAGGTTCTCCAGCACCACGCCCCGTGGCCGCTGCGTCTCGTTCGGCAGGAAATAGACCAACGCCTGCTGAAAGCCAAGCGCGACGAAGGGCGTAGCAAAGGCGAAGGCCAGCAGCGTCTGACGATACGTGCCATAGTCGTTTTCGGCGAAGAGCCGCGAGAGGATCGCCGCCGCAATCAGGGCCACCAACGCGGTGAGCCCTTCGCCCGAGGCAAGTACGATCGCTTTGGTGGAACGCGACTTCGTCACGATGTTCCTTCGAGTCGGTCATCCTCTAGGTGCAAGTGTCCGCTTCCGATAGCCCCAACAGCCGGTCGACGTCGTTCCACATCCCCCGGGCGGCCTGGCGTTGGCTTTCGGCCGCCCCGTGTAATTGGGCCACTAAGGTAGAGCGTCCCGGCTCGCCCAGCGCCCGATCGAACGCCGCGCGAATCTCTTCGGGCGTGGCGTCGGCCGTGCAGAGCATCTCCGGGCAGCCGTAATCCTCGAACAATGCCCGATACTTGTGGCTCCAACCCGTCCCCAGGCACGGCACCCCCTGGCAGAGGCCGCAGATCAACGCATGGAACCGCGAGCCGACGATCACCCGGGCGCGCCCGAGTTCGGCCTTTAGCGAGGCCACGCCGCGGTCGGGCAGTTGACGGAGTTCTCGTCCGACCTTCTCTTGCAGCAGCGGTACCAACTCCTCGTCGGCGCCGAGGTTGAAGATCACCACCACCGGCTCCAGTTCGCGGCGCGTCAGTTCTTCGACGCACGTGGCCAGGAAGTCGAGATAGCGTTGCCGCTGGCTCGGTTCGGTCTTGTCGACCATCCGCAGGTTGGGCACGATGCAGGCGGTCGGTTTGGACGGTTCGTCGTCGTTCTGTGCTGCAAGCACGCTTTGTTCGGCGGAGACCAAGTTCGTGAAATCCGGCCCACGCTGGATGCGTTCCGCGTCGCCGGCAAGCTCGCCCAGCGCGTCGTACGACTTTCGGTCGCGGGCAAACGCCAGGTCGACGTGTTCGAGTGCCTGCCGAATCGCGGCCCGGATCGGTTCGCCGGTGAACGGCCCGAACGCCTGCGGCAGCAGCACGACGCGTTTGCCTTGGGCCTTCCAGCGGCTTGTGCGGCGTGCCAAGGCCTTACTCGCCGCGAGGCCCCACTGGTCGGAATAGGCGAAGCCGGAGGCGTCGACCACCGCGTCGATCTCCGCTTCGCGAATCAGGCCGTAGTCGCGTCGAAACGCCTTCGGCATCGCCCGGGCGGCCAGCCAGGTACGGCCGCGAGGCCAAATGGCCGACGGCCGACGGGGCGGCCGGAAGCGCGGCAGTTTTTGCAGCAGCCGGTATTCGGCCCGCTCGGCGAAACTGCCGAACGGCAACGCGGCAAGCTCCACCTGCGGGCCGAACTGCGCAAAATGCTCCGCGATCGCGTGCAACATCAACGTGGCGCCGCGATTGACGAAGTTGACGCCGGTGACTTCGATGATCATACGTCTTGCTGAGCCGGCGATTTGCGGATCTGATCGGGGCCGACGATACGGTACGATGCGGTCAACGGTCGACCTTTCCCAATCGCCCCTGTAGCCTTCGGACCAGCGACGCGCCAATCCGCCGCACCGACGCCAAACGCGACAGACCACGCGTGAAGCTGCCAATCAACAGGTGTCGCGAGGCGGCCCGGGCGGCCCGGTCCGGCGTTTCCGCGGCGGCCAACGCGCGGGCCCACTCGAGTTGTTTCCGATACGGTTTGAGCGACACGCCGTCGATCGGCGGATGCCACCGGGACTCGATGCCGAAGTCGGGAACGGATTGCCCCGTGGCCTTTGAAGCCGCCATGTAGGCGGCCCAATCGCGGCGATAGTCCTGTAGGCCCTGTCCACGAAAGACGTCTTCCGGCGAAACGGGCCGTAGCGTCAGCGTACCGGCATCGGCCGTAGCCTCCAAGGCGTCGCGTCCGCGGCGGGTGCGCGCGAGCACGACCGACGTGCCGGCCTTGTCGTCGCAGAGTCCCCACGCGTCGCCCAGGACGAGGTCGGCCAGCACGTTCATCTTGTCGAAACAGAGTCGGCAGTAGTTCGGCGTGAAAGTGCTCTTGCAGCGTAGGCGGCACTGCTTCGGGACGCACTTGTCGGTGCCTTCGCGGGTGCGGATGCTCCCGTCGCCCGGCCAGCCGTGGAATTGCTTCGAGCGGAAACGATAGCTCAACACGCGCTCTCGGGCAACGCCGCCTCGGCCGATCAGGTGGTCCATCGCCAGAAAGCTCAACACACCCTGGCATATCAGTCCGACGATCAGCGGATCCCAATCGCGCCAGTCTTTGAGTAGCCGTTGAGCGTTGCGGATTCCATGCACGTGGCAGGCCAGGGCGACCAGGGCGGTTCGGGTGCCGTTGCCCTCGGGCTGCTTCGGCAAAGCGCCGGCCACGGGTATCGGGCAGTACTTCGAGCCGCCGGCACGCCGGACCTGTTCGGCGTCGGCGGTCGAGATCGGCTGCGGGCGGAGGGATCCGTCTTCCGGCATTTGGCTGACGACGGCCTCGGTGATTTCTCCGGAGTTCAGCAGGTGCTCCAATACGGCGGTGACCACACCGCCGCTCTGCGCGTGGTCGAGCAGTTGCCGCTCGCATGCCCGACCGGTATAGGCCGCCTCGATCGGACCCTCGAACGGATCGAGTTGCGGCGGCAGCAACCCGGGGCGCAAATGCCGCCCGGGACAGACCTCGACGCAAACTCGGCAGGCGTTGCAGGTTGCGGCGTCGACCTCGGCCACGAGCCAGCCGGCGGGCGTTTGGGCCATTCGGATCGACCCCTGTGGACAGACCGTAGTGCAAATGCCGCAAGCAGTGCAGAGCCCGCAACGGACCACCGACTCGATGTTATCTTCGGGCATTCGGGTCTAAGCGGAGACGGGGTTCCGGATGTCGATGCTGCACCGTTTAGCAGTCGCCGGTACGGCGACTTGAAACGTCTTAGCAGTCGCCGGTACGGCGACTTGAAACGTCTTAGCAGTCGCCAGTACGGCGACTTACCTGTCGCCGGGGCCGCCGCAGAGGCAATCGCCAGGCCGTAGAGGAGTTGCGTCGCATCTACGGCGTCGTCCGCGCATACTCCGTTCTCGTGGGTGGCACAGGCCCCCAGAAACCCGGCCCTTGTCGGTTGTGCTTGCCCTCCAACTTATCATGCAATGATCGCCGAGACCTAGGCAGGGGCATTGGGGCGAAAGCGAGGTCCCGCGACGAAGAAGGCCGGCGACGGTACCGGTCGCAACGGTGGCGCAGATTGCGCCGACGGCTCGCTACACGTGGTCGATGGCCGCCCGGCCGCGGCCATCCGGCGCCGAGGACAGGCCGCGCGGATGGCGAGGCCGTGAATCTATGGGCCGAGCTCGTCGACGGCCGCGAAGACCCTCCTGGCGAAATCTTGAATCCGGTCTTTGTCCTGTGCGGGGTCCTCGATCACGATCTGCGTGATGACCTTCACCAGTGGCGGCTTCGGTCCGCCCGCCGGGAGCGCGGCCTGCGCGGCCGCCAGGTCATCGCCATTGAGCACGAGGCGCTTTCCGAGGCGGAACCAGTGGATCACCATCACGCGTTGGTCACTGTTTTCCCAGACCGAGAAGGCCACGGGCCTTTGCTCGGCCTCGAGCACCAGGTCTCCGCCGTCGACTCGGTTCCAGCCGGCGGCTTGATAGGCGGCGAATGGATCGTGTTGCCCGCCGGCTTCGATATCCGCGCGGCTGTACTTGTCGTAGTTGGCAACGAAGAGGGTTGCCGCGCGGTTGTCTGCATCTTTGTATTCGCGCAGGAGGGCGTCTGCCGCGTCGAGCGGACGGAAGACCGTAGAATCCGACGTCTGATCCTTCCCGTGCCAGCCGCCGAGTGTCTGGCGCAGTTCCGCCAGGCCCGCCACTTCGCCCAGGCGATTGATCGCCCGATAGGCGTTTTCGGCGAAAGCTTCGATCGCGAGTTTATCCGCAGCGCGGTTATTACGGTTCTGAACGCCGATCTGCAGCAGCACTTTCACCAGCACGGGCCACTGGTCGAGGCTGGCCAGCTTAGGCCGCACCCATCCCATATCCCAGCGGTCGAGCACGATGTGCTCGCCGAGTTGATACCAATAGACGACCAACACGGTCTGACCGCTCTTGGTCCAGGTGTCCATGCGAACCGGTGCCGGATCGTCCTTCGTATCGTCCTTCAGTTTCAACTGCAGATCTTCGCTCTTGAGCAACTGCCAGCCGGCGGCCCGATAGCACGTGCCCGGGTTGTGGTAGGCGGCTTCGTCGTACTTGCTGAAGTAGGCCGCGTGCAGCGTGATCGCCTTGCCTGCTTTGTCGTCTCGATACTCGCGATTGATCACCTGGTCGGCGTCGAGGGCCCCGAAGATCCGCGGGTCCAGTTCCCGGTCTACGCCCCGATACGCTCCCAGCCGAATCGGGACTTCGCTGAGCTGCCAATCGGGGGGCGCAATGTCCTTCGGGCGGAGACTGGCGGTAGTTATGTTCAGCGCGACGTGAATCACCAGCACCAGCGCCGCGACGCTCATCAGACGCCAGGGCGTTCCGCGGAGGGGATTCCAACTCGATTTCGGTTGCGATGCGCTCATCAAAGTTACCTGGGACGTTCGCGGGAAAGGGCGGAGCCGGCCGGACTGGGGCGTTCTTCGGCGGCAGTCTGCGGCACGTCGACGACGGCCGGTTCGGCCGCGTCGTGGGTTGCGGCGGCGTCGGTTACAGCAGCGTCGGCTGCGGCGTTGTCGCTTGCGGGGGCGTCGTTTGCCGAGTCGGCGGCCACCGCGCGATTTTCGTCGGTCAACGGATCGACGGCCGCCGGCGCGGGGCGATGATTCGAGACCGCCAGCAACTGGTTCTCCAAGGGCTCGACCAGTTCCAGCAATTGTTGGATACTCTCGCGGGCGGAGCCCTCATCGCGCTCGCCGGCAACGACCAGCCGCCCCACCGGGCGCCCGCCGATCATCAACGGGAGTTCGACGCGCCAGCCTTGTTGCAGCGTGTTCAGCGCCGGCCGTTCCCAAGTGGCATGGTATCCCTCCTGGGCGGCGGGGAGGTTGACGTCGAGCCGGATTTCGATCAGCGATAGTCTGTCGGCCGATTCGGTGAACGTCTCCCACAACACGCGCCACTGCCGCGAGCCTTGCATGCGGATGGTGGTTTCGCGGATGCGGTCTCGATTGGCCGACAGCGGCGGCACCAGCGATCGGCCCACGCGCTTCAGCCGGCTGCCCAGCAACAACAACTCCGCTTGGCCGAACACGCCGGTGGCGATGAAGATAATCACCACGGCCAGACAGATCAGCAGCGCGATCAGGTCGCCGCCGACGGGGGCGGATTTGCGTAGGTTGAGAAACACGCTCAGCAGGGCGGCGGCCGAGGTCAGCATGCAGCATGCGGTCAAACACATCAACACCCGGCGGTTGCTGCCCAAGAGGCTCAACAGCCGGTGGTGCAGGTGGCCGCGGTCGGTGGTAAAGATGCTGCGGCCGGTGAGTCTGCGCCTGACAATCGCTGCCACGACGTCGAAGATGGGAATGGCCCACACGGCCAGCGGTGCCGCCAGCAGCACGGTTCCCGTTGCCTTCAAAGACCCTTCAATGGCCAGCGCGCCGACCATCAGGCCTACCAACATGCTGCCGGTGTCGCCGAGGTAGATGCTGGCCGGAGGAAAGTTGAAGCGGATAAACCCTACCAGGCTGCCGGCGAAGATCGAGGCCACGATGGCCACCTGGGGCCGTCCGAACATCACGGCGATGGCGGCGATCGTGGCCACCAGAATGATCCCCATCATGGTCGCCAACCCGTCGATTCCGTCCAGCAGGTTCAAGGCGTTGATGGCACCCAAGAGCCAGAACAGCGTCACGGGAACCGCTACCCAATCGACGAGGGTGAACGGCCCGATGCCGAACATGCCGATCTGCTTGATCAGCAGCCCGCTGGCCATCAGGATCGAGACGGCAATCACCTGGCCGACGAGCTTCTTGCGGGCGCCGAGGCCGATGCGGTCGTCGATCAGGCCCACGATCACCAGCACGCCGGCCGCCGTCAACAGCCCGGGCAACGCCTTGAAGTTATTGTGCAGGTAGCCACGAAACTGGTTGGGAATCACCAACAGGGCCACGATCACGCCGGCCGTGGAAAGGAAGATCGCGATTCCCCCGCCCAGCGGCATCGGCTTGCCGTGCAGCTTGCGGTGGCCGTCCGGGCGGTCGGTCAACCCGATGTGCGGCGCCAACTGGCGGACCAGCACCGTCAGCACCAGGCTGGTTACGCAGGCAATCAGGAAGTAGATGATTGTCGGTACGAGCATCAGTTATGCCGGGTCGACGCCGGTGTCGGGCGGGCCAACGAGGACCGCCCGGCACCGGCTGGGGGCTTCCTATTCGGGGACGTCGACCTGATACCGCAGGTCGGAATCGCGTAGTTTCTCCGTGTGGCCGGTGACCACCGCTTCGACGTCGCTGACGCCAAACGCCTCGAGGACTTCGCAGGCCGCCTGGACCTTCGGGCTCTCGCTGACGTCGCGGAACACGGAGAGGATCACCGAATCGACGTGCTGTGCGACGAAGCGCGTGTCGGCCACCGGCAGGATCGGGCTGGCGTCGACAACGACGAACTCGAACTGCTCGCGAAGCGTCTCGAAGACCTTCTCCGCGGCCCCGTTGGCCAATGCGGCCAGGGCCACCCGGTCCCACTGACCGGCCGTGACTACCGAAAGGTTGTCGGTTCCCGTGCTTCGCACGGCCGCCGAACACTCGCTCTGACGGCGGAGGATTTCGCTCACGCCCGGCTCCAGCGGCAATCCGAAAACTTCGTCGAACGCCGGCCGCCGCAGGTCGAAGTCGACCAGCGCGGTGCGGCGTCCGTTGCGGGCGAGGCTCATCGCAAGTTGCGTGGCCAGCGTGGTCTTTCCTTCCCCGCCGGAAGCGCTGGAGACCAGCACCACCCGGGCGGTCCCCGATTCGGCCGCACAGAGCAGTCGGGCGACGATCGTGTCGACCGATTCGGTCAGACGGAGCTGCCAGGTCTGGTTGCGACGCGAAGGCGTTCCCAGTTGGTGAATCACGCGGGTGGGGATCCTCGGCACCGAGCCGATGACCTTCACGCCCAGGCCGTGCGAGACGTCGTCTACGGAGTTGATGCGCCGCTTGCGGCTGTCCCACCAGGCGATCACACCGGCGGGCAGGCAGAGGCCCAGCAGCGCCACGAAGACGGCCAGGCCGACGCGGACGGTGAGGTTGTCCTGGATCAACGGCGGCACGGCATCGACGCGCTTTTCGATCCGCAGGGCCGACTCCAACTCGACGATGATCCGCTCCCGTTCCTCCTGGAGTTGTGCGAGCATATTCTCCAGATTCTTGATCTCCGCGTCCTGCATCTGATAATCGATCGACGAACGGCCCAAGTCTTCGGCGACCTTGCGTTTGGCGGCAACTTCGGTGACCAACTGGGTGGCTTGCTCCGCCAGCACGTCGGCCTGGATCTGCAACCGGTCACGTTCCCCCGTGTACTCGTTTATCCTCATTTCCCGAAGTCCGTCGGCGACCTCTCGACCCAGTTCGTCGTACTGCATCTGGATCGTTTCCTTGTCGCGGAGGTATCGCAGCGCGTGGGGAGAGTTGCTATACGGCTGCACGCGGCTGCGAGTGTATTCCTCGTCCATACCCCGCAGCGCGAGTTCCCGGGCAAGCTGTGCGGCGTAGGGGTCGTTTCTCAGCGCCGCGTCCAGTTCGGGTTTGGTGATTTTGATGGTGGGGGCCGCAGCCAGTAGTGCCTCCTGGGCCTTGAGATCGGCCAGTGCTTGTCGGTGATGGAAATCGGTCGTGGCGAGTTGCCGCTGGAAGTCGGCCCACTCCTGGATTGCGATCTTTTGCTTCAGTGCCAAGGCGTCGGGATCACCCGTCCCCAGCGAGATCGCCAATCGCTGTTGATTGTCGCGCATCTTCCTCAGTGCGACGTCCTTCTCGGCGACGATCTGGTCCAACTTCAGGCGGCGTTCGTTGCGTTCCCGGCGGGTGGTGTTGAAGACCTCTTCCATGTAGGCTTTCACCACCGCGTTGACGACGATTGCCGCCTCTTCCGGATTCCCCGCCACGAGACTGATCTCCATAATCTCCGCATCGCCGGGGAAGTGTACCCGGATCTCCTCCTGCAGCCAGTCGACCTGGTCTTTCTCGCCGCTGAGCAGGGCGAGATCGGCCGGCTTGTGGAGGTTCTGCTGTTCGTCGGGCACCTCGGTACTGAGGGCCTCACGGAGCACCCAAGGGTTGGTGAGGATCTGTGGCTGCGTGTCACGGTAGGTTTCGTACTCGTCGCGGGCGACTCGCTGCACGCCGCCGAAGACACTGGGCAGGTCTCGCCGCACTTGCAGGTAGGCGCTGGCCCGATATTCCGGCCCCACGAGTAACCAGACGGCAAACCAGGCCACCACCGCGAGCGATCCTCCGATGGCCGTCGCCTTGACCCAATGGCGGCGCAGGGCATGCAAATACGCAGCCAGCGTCAGCGAGCTGCGTCCCGGCGGCGGGGCCAACTCCGGGGCAATGGCCCAGCCGGCCTCGTGGGGTTGAAGCATCCCGGACTGTGGCACGGCCACTGCGCGGGAGTCCGTGGGATTCACGGACAACGGTGCGTTGTCGTCGGTCGACATGATTCATCTCTCCGCGTTTCTTGAGGGTGAATACCGTTTGTCAGAAGTGAAAAGCCCTGGTGAAAATGGGCCGAATGAAAAGACTCGATGAAAAGACTCGTTGAAGAGACCTGCGTGTCGGTAATGAAGCGACTTCGATGAAGAACGGATTATGGATTTCCTTGATCGGGGGCCGGCTCGGGTTGTGGACGCGGACCCGCGTCGCCCGAGCCCGTTTGGCCCGAGCCCGTTTGGCCCGAGCCCGTTTGGCCCGAGCCCGTTTGGCCCGGCCCCATTTGGCTTGGGCCCTTGTAGCTGGCCCGCCTTTTCCCTGCCCCCGACCCGGCAGCAGCAGGGCCGACTCCGGCCAGCGTGCGGCCCAGCGAAAGCGGCCCCTTGGCGGCCGGTTCGAGAAACAGCTTGCTCAACAGCGTCAGTTCCACCCACAGCAGCAGCATCGCCAGCGGCATCATGATCAGGTAGCCGGACCAATCGTGGATGATTTCTTCGGCCTTGTGGGCGTCGATCACATCGGGCCAGCGGCGGGCCATCTCGTAGAGAATGGCGGTTACCGTCAGGCGCGCGACGTTGGCGATGATGGCGATTGGAACCGCACTCACGACGATCACGATCTTCTCCCACCAGGTGCGCCGGATCACGAACGCCACGCCCACGCAGATGGCAAAGAACAAGACCAGCATCCTCAGCCCGCTGCACGCGCGAGCCACCTCCAAGTCGCCGCCCTGCATTTCGATGATGTTGCCCTTGAAACTCGCGGCGATCCCCAACGTCTGGATCACGTAGACGCTGACTCGGGTTCCCAGTAGCTGCAACGGTTGGCTCAGTTTGTCGGAGACCGGCCCCGGCAGCGGCAGCATGAAAAACAGAAACACGATCGACGGCCACGCCCACAACATCACTCGCCAGCCTCCCGCCAGCAGGGCGACCGCCGCCAGCAGCGGGAGGATCGAATAGGCGTCGACCATGCGGTAGACGTAGTGGAAGGACATCCAACGCAGCAGCACCCAAAGCCCTAGAATCGGCAGCAGCCACCAGTATTGGCTATTGGCCAGCGGCTGGGTCGCCGACGGCCACCGCCGGGAGATCTGGTGACAGCCGACCACAAAGACGGCCGCCACGGCCAACATCGGCAAGACGACTCCCAACAGGGGCAGCGCCACTTCAAACAGGCCCGGCAACTGCCGGCCGCCCAAGGTCCGGTTGACCAGTTGCATCAACCAACCCACCAGCGCCAGCGAAGCCAGCAGCGCCAGTCCCCAGGCCCCCACCAGCGGAATCAGCCACACGCACTGCCCGGGATCCGCCGGCTCGCGGATCAGTGAACTGCCTAGCACGACCTGGCCGACCAAGAACACCAGACCGCCCAGCGCGCCGCCGTAGGCCGCCGAAAGCAACAGTTGGAACCATGCCGAGAAATCGAGCCAGGTCAGGCTCAAGGAGGCCCGGATGGCCTGGTCGAGATCGCGGCGGCTATCGATATCGTATTCGGCGTCAAACCAGATGATCTGCCCGGCGGCGTCGAGCAAGTAGATGCGGGGCGCGCCCCCGGCCGCCACTTGCTTCAGCAGGTCCCCCTGCTCGTCGGCCAGGAGCATGAACTCGGCGGTCGGGGGTATCTTCTCTTGGTCGGCCAGCCGGCGGAGGTCGTCGGGCGTTTGGCCCACGTTGACCGCCACGACGCGTACGCCCGAGTCTGCCCGCGGTGCTTGCTTGTTTTTCAGTTCCTTCAGGTCTCCGACGGCCAACTCGTTCTCCTCGGCCGACTTGCCGAGTTGCCAAAAGTAGACCACCGTCAGCGCACTGCCGCGCAGCTCGGCGAGTGCGTGGGAGTCGCCCTGCTGATCGGGTAGTTCCGCCTCCGGCATCGCGTCGCCCGTCTGTACCAGGCAGACCTCCTCCGCCTGCAGATCGAGTTGGACCGCCGGCATTTCCTCGTGGGCCTGGTTGACCGTGAAGAGAATCGCAAACAGCAGCAGGCCGATCGCCGCCCCGACGTAGATCCCGACCTTCGTCCACGGCGCCGAGAACCCCGATTCCCAAATGCCGTCAGGCGGCTCGCCGGTAATGATCTGGCTGCGATAGAGCAATAGGAATAGGGCGAACGGGACCACCAGGAATCCGTGTCCATAGTCGGCCTGCTGGTGCCACCAGACGAAGAACGTACGGCCGATGGCCCCGTGATACGTCCACGCGAGCAGCGCGGCCAGCACGACCCAGGGCAGCAACTTCAGCGCCATGGGCCACCAACTGCGGGTCTCGTCGAGCTTCGGCAAAGTGAACTGCTGCATGGTTGAACTTGTGTCGGCAATCCCCGGACAAGGCCCCCCGGAAAAGGCTCTGGGGCAAGGCCACGGATTGGTCGGACTCCTGGGGTTCGCTTACGGGTATCCCGGGCCGCGGCCGTCAGAGCCTCCGCGGCGAAATCGGGCAAGATGAACTGCGAACGAATGTTCTCGGCGCGCCGGAGAAGATGTGCTTAGGGCGCACCGCGATTGTGGATAAGTGCCTCCCCCGCGTCCGTTCAGTCTGATCGGACACGACTGGAAAGTCAAGCGTCGGGTCGGGGCCAAGCCCCACCGGTGAACTCACTTGCCGCGAATTCACCACGCAGCGATGAAAAAAGGCAACGGGCGCCCAATGGCAATCCGTCGCCTGTCCATTCAGCTTGAGGGAAGTCGGAGAATAAGTCAAGGGTTGGACGAAACGATTGCCCCGTTTATGGCCCCCTGCATGGGAGGGGGCGTACGGCGACGTGGCTGCCGAATACCCACAGCCCGCCCCAACTGCCCCGGTTCGCACGATCTGCTTTCGTAACTTCCGCATTCTGACGAACCGTCTTATGTGTTAGACTTTCTCGGGTTTGCGTCGGCCCACCAGGCAACGTGCAACTCCTGGGCCAATCGCGATTCCCCGACCAACTGCATCTCAGACCAACTGCATCTCACACCAACTCCATCTCCC
>CAYYNP010000255.1:0-14672 GCA_964472545.1 uncultured Planctomycetaceae bacterium
GGCCTGAAGGCCGTATTCCTAGCGTTCTGCACCTGAAAACGGAAGAGCCAAGATGAGGACAACTTTCGTACTATATCCTATCAGATCGCCGTAGAATTGCAAGTACCCCCGATGGCATATCTGGTGGTGGCTTGATCTGACGTGTGCGGTGCCCGCCGGAACCCTGTGGCGGCACGCAGCCCCGACCTACCCTTGCCCGCGGGAGAACGGCTATCAGGCCATGCGAAATCGCCCATGCGGGTATAGAAAGCCCCCCATAAGGGAAGCTACGTACCTGCGGCGGACTGGCGCTTCCTGGATAAGTAAACCGGCCGCGTCGGCTGACTGGCCCCGGCCAGTTGATCCATCATACGGCGATCGATCATTCGATAGCCGGCCGCGTGGGCCGGGTGCGCGGTAGTGCGCCGCTGGGTCGCACGTCCGGCCGGCGTTGCGTCGGGTTCGGTCGCTGTCTCGCCGTTTGCGTCAGTTTGCCATAGCCGGGCAATCGCATCGATCGCCACCCCACAGCCTTCTTCGCGAATCAGCAGCGTCTCTCCACTGCTGCGTGCGATGCCGGTGGCAATCGCTGCCTCGCGGCCCATCCGGCGGCCGTGGTAGACGGCCTGGATCTGCGGGTAGTAAGAAGTCAATTCGTGGATGACTTCACAGGTGGCGTCGGTCGAGCCGTCGTCGACGATCACCACCTCGGGCCGGTCGGTCAACTCAGAGACGACGTCGAGAATCTCCTGCACGGTGTCGGCGAGCGTCGCCTGCGCATTGTAGACCGGTAGCAAGACGGTCAGCGAGCGTTTCACGGGCGGACCTTTCGGGAGGGGACAGGAATCAGACCGTGTCAGACACTTACGTCGGACGCCAATCGGCGGCGACTGAAGACGACTTCCCGCCGGAAGCGTCGCACGACTGGTAACGGCACGGCCGATCCTGATGGATGCGTGGGTGTGGGGAGTCGCATCGCGTCGGCCGTACGGTTTGACGCCGTCGCCGTCTTGCATTGTCGTTACGACCGGATATGCTCATGGGATGAGTACACCGCGCAGAATGGTCATCCTCACCGACGGTCACAGCGACCTGCACACCGCCAAGACGGCAATCTGCGTGTTGCGATATCGGCCCGAGGAAGTCGTGGCCGTGTTGGATCGCTCGGCGGCCGGCAAGACGTGCGACGAAGTGATGGGCGTCGGCGGGCAGATCCCGATGATCGCATCGCTGGCCGATGCCGCGGGGGCCAATACGCTGCTGATAGGCATCGCCCCGCCGGGCGGGAAGATCCCCGAGCCCTGGCGGCCGATCGTCCTGGAGGCGATCGAGCGAGGATTGACGGTCGTTTCTGGGCTGCACGAGTTCCTCGCCGACGACCCCGACTTTGCCCCGGCGGCGGCCAAACGGGGCGTGCCGTTGGTCGACCTGCGCGATAACGACGAACGCGACGTGGCCAGCGGCGAGCCGTTTCGTGAGGCCTGTCTGCGGATTCACACGGTGGCCAACGATTGCAGTTGCGGCAAAATGGTCGCGGCAGTGGAAGTTGCCCAGGGGCTGCAAACCGCCGGGGTCGACGCCGCCTTTGCCGCCACCGGGCAGACGGGCATCATGATCGCCGGTAGCGGATGTGCCGTCGATCGTGTGATCTCGGATTTCGTCAGCGGGGCGGCCGAAAAGCTGATCCGCGCCAACGAACATCGCGACGTGGTCGTGGTTGAGGGACAGGGCAGCCTGTTCCATCCACGCTACTCCGGCGTGACGCTGGGCCTGTTGCACGGGCTGATGCCGCACGGGTTGATCCTCTGCTACGAAATCGGCCGCCGGGCGATCTTCGGCATGGAACACGTCGCGCTGCCGCCGCTGAGGAAGGTGATCGACGTCTACGAGACAATGGCCGGCCTGATGCGTCCCTGCCGCGTGATCGGCGTGGCGGTCAACGGGCAGCGGTTCTCCGCCGCCGAGGTCGACGCCGAATGCCGCCGGGTGTCCGACGAGTTGGGCCTGCCCGCCTGCGACGTGATCCGCCACGGTCCCCAGCAGCTTGTTGACGCGGTGACGACATTACAGAAAGACGTGACCGGATCGATCGCATGAAACTCACGCTCCACGAATTCGACCTGCCCACGCGGCACCCGTTCACCATCTCCCGCGGCACGACGACCGTGCAGTCGACGGTGATCGTCGAGCTGCAGCAGGACGGCGTGTGTGGCTACGGCGAGGCGCCGGAGTGTGGCTATTACGGCGCCACGATGGACCACATCCGGACCACGCTCGAAGCGGCCCGGCCACAGATCGAAGCCGGCACGCTTAGCGATCCGGCCGAGTTTTGGGAGGCGATGCGTCCGGTACTTTGCGGCGACACGTCGCACGAAACGCCCACTCCGGCCACCTTCCCGCAATGTGCGTTGGACGCCGCCGCGCACGACCTCTGGGGCAAACTGCACGGGGCGCCCGTTTGGAAGTTGTGGGGGCTGAGCCTGGACGATTGCCCGCCGAGCGACTATACCATCGGCATCGACACGCTCGACGTGATGGTGGCCAAGCTTCGCGAGTTTCCGGACTTCCCGGTCTACAAGATCAAGCTCGGCACGCCGCAGGACCTCGAGGTCGTGGCCGGGCTTCGCGAACATACCGACGCAGCGTTTCGGGTCGACGCCAATTGTGCCTGGGACGCCGAGCAGACGATCCGCAATTCGGCCGAGTTGGCACGGCTGGGCGTCGAGTTCATCGAGCAGCCGCTGCGGCCCGACGATCCCGAAATGGCCCGAGCGGCCGCCGGCAGCCAATTGCCGCTTCTGGCCGATGAGAGTTGCCAGGTCGAGGCCGACGTTGAGCGCTGCGCCGCGGCCGGCTTCCACGGCATCAACATCAAATTGCCCAAGTGCGGCGGCCTCACGCCTGCCCGGCGAATGATCGGCCGGGCGAAAGAACTTGGCATGAAGGTGATGGTCGGCTGTTTCACCGAGTCGACCGTCGGCATCTCGGCCATCGCCCAGTTGCTGCCTCTGCTGGACTACGTCGACATGGACGGCGCGCTGCTATTGGCCGACGACGTGGCTACCGGCGTGAAAGTCGATGCCGGCCGGGCGGTCTATCCCGACGCAAACGGGTGTGGCGTGCGGTTGTCGGCGCGATAGCCGTTGCGTAACCCATTCTGCTGCAATTATCCCATTCCCCCCTGCGCGGCGGCCCAGGGGCCCTTGCTGTGCCTTCTTCGAGTGCGTATATTGGATCCGCTGCACTTACCATGCAAAGCGAGCCGTTCCGTTGAGTCGTTCTAGCCGAAAGGGGAACGATGTCCGACGCCTTCGATCCTTACTACCAGTGGTTGGGGATTCCGCCGGAGGAGCAGCCACCGGACCATTATCGCCTGCTGGGCATTAAGCTCTTCGAGCAGAATCCCGACGTTATCGAAGCGGCCAGCGACCGCCAGATGGGGCATCTTCGCACCTATCAAGGTGGACGGCACTCCGACCTGTCGCAAAAGCTGCTCAATGAAGTCGCCGCCGCGAAGGTGTGTCTGTTGAGGCCTCAGCAAAAGGCCGCCTACGACAAAGAACTCAAGGCGCTAGCGGCTGACCGCACAACTCCGCAACCGGCCCCAGCCGGCGAGTCTCCCCGACCCGCCCCCATGCCGCGGCGACCGACCGGTGCCGTGCCGGAGATCGATTTCTCCCGAGCTTCCCGGGCGGCCAGCCACAAGAAGACGGCTTGGCAGTTGCCCGCCGCGATTGCGACGGGCGCCGTGGTCGTGCTGGCTCTGCTGGTGGTGCTCATTCTCTCCAGGGACAAGCCGCAGGCTGCACACGATGACGAGAAGAACCGGCCGAAAGCCGAAGCAGCCCGGAAGTCTGGGGAGAAGGGGGAGAAGACGGTTCGCCCCGTGTCGGAGCCGCCGGCGGAGACTCCACCGTGGCCCGAAGATCCGCCGTCACTGGAGCCTCCGTCGCGGCCCTTAGATCCGCCGCCGGACTTTCCACCGCCGCCGGACTTGCCGCAGCCGGAAGACCCGCCGCCACCAGAAGATCCGCCGCTACCTATCGATCCAACCCCCCCGCCCGAGAGCACTCCGGGTACTGCGCTACCCAATGACACAAATCCCGGCGAAGACGGACCGGCGGCGGAAGACCCACCCGGTTCCAACGGCAGTTCCGCGGCGCGGGAGCCTCTCGGCGAGGTGTGTCGCATTGCGGAACACACGGCGGCGGTCAACGACGTGACGGTCTCTTTCGACGGCCGTTACCTGGCCACCGCCGGGGCCGACGGCGTGATACTGATCGTGGAGGCGGCCACCTCGAAGGTGATTCGGCGGCTGAGGCACGACGTGGCCGGGTTCACCTGTGTGGCCATCTCGCCCGACGGAGAGTCGGTGTTGACCGGGTGCGATGAGAAGTACCCCGACGAGCGAAACGTGCTCATCTGGGACTTTGCCACCGGACAACTGCGAACTCGTCTGCAAGGCCGCCAGAGGACCACGTCCGCGACGATCTCGGCGGACGGCCGCAACATGGTCACGATGCATCCGGCGGGCATTGCCGACTTGCGTCGCGTGGCCGACCCGGGGCAGTGCTTCCCGTTGGTTGCCCACGATCAGGCCGAAATGGGGTGGGACGCGGCCATCTCGCCCGACGGCGAGTACTTGGCCACCGTCGGCGGGGACGGAAAGGCCTTCGTTTGGTACATCGGAGACAACATCCGTCCGATCAGCCGCATGCAGATCAACCAGGCGGAAGCCCGTAGCGTGGCTTTCTCACCGGACGGGCAATACATCCTCTGCGGCAACAGCGACCGATCGCTCAGCCTCTGGTCCGACTGGAAAGCGGAAGACCGTTGGCAGCGAGCCAAGTCGTTCACCGGACATCAAGACCAGATCACCTGCGTGGCCTATTCGCCGGACGGAAAGCTCGTCGCCAGCGGCAGTCTCGATAAGACGGTCCGTATTTGGAAGGCCGCTGACGGCAAGCAGGTGCGGGTGCTTTCGGGGCATACCGCGGGCGTGACCGCCGTGGCCTTTCTTCCCGACGGCCCATACTTGGTCTCCGGTAGTTCGGACCATACCGTGCGGATCTGGCGGATCGCCGCCGGGCCGGGCCGTTGGCCGGCCAAACGCTAACTTGCCTGGATCCGAGCCGGCGACAAGAGGGGAAGGTGCTTCGAGCCGATCAATTCCCCTGTCCAAACCGAATCAACACCACCCGCGGCGGCCGGGCGGCGTTGTGGGCCTGCTCGAGCTTGACCAACTCGCTTTCGGCAACTTGGCGTTGGGCGCGGGCATCCTCCAGGCGGCGGGTCAGTTCGGTGTATTGCCGGATGACCTGCTGCACTTGGCCCGAGTCGAACCGCTCGAGCGTGTCGTCGAGGACTTGCAGCCGGGCTTCGGTCGAGGCGATCTCGATCTGGGCGTTGGTCAATTGCTCGTTGAGCGATTCCAGATGCTTGTTGGGGGCCTCTGCGGAGACCTGGTGTCGGGCCGCGGCCAGTTCGGCACGGGCTCGAGCCAGTGTGGCTTCGGCCTTGGAGAGTTCGGCCTTCGAGGCGATGCCGCGTTCGACGAGTGTCTTCACCGAAGCCAACTCCTGCTGGCGAATCTCGACCAACTTGGCCAACTCGTCAACCATCGCCTCGCGTTGCGGCGTGGCTGCCTCGAACTCGGCGCGAGCCTTGGCCAGATGTTCGAGGATCGCGTTGCGCCGGGCATTGTATCCGGCCAGTTCCACGCGGAGCGTCAGCCCCTGTTCTCTGAGAGCGTCGATCTGCACCTCGACCGCGCCGGGCGAGAATCCCAAGTCGAGTGCTTGTTCGCGGAGCGACTGCAACTCCAGGGCGTACATCTCCGCGACCTTTTGCCGCTCGTTGGCCCGGGCGTGGGCGGTGCGGAGCTGCGTCTCGAGGGCTTCGGCGCTGGGCCGGCTGATGTCGACCAAGGCCTCTTCCACGCAGGCCCGTACCGCTTCGAGGACTTCCGGCAGGCTACGCGTCGCGGCCGGCTCGTCGACGCCCTCGGATGCTGCCCCCGGTAACGTCGAGCGAGCATGATCGACTCCCACGTGGAGCATCCCCAACACATTGCCCGGCTTGCCGCCGGGAAGCGCCTCGAAGTGGATCTGGTAGCGGCCCAGCCACTTCGGGCCTACTTCCTGCCAGGCCACTCGCTGCACTAGGAATTCGACCGTCTGGGCGTCGACTGCAAGCGTGGCGGGGTCGCTAGTGATCGATATGAAGCCCCGGATGGCCTTCGCCGCCGGCTCGGACGGTTGCGGCGAGGCGTTTTCGGCGGCCCACAAACTCGACGCCCCGGTGCCGATCCACGGCAGGCAGAACAGACACAGTGCAACCAAGTGACGCATGAGGGATCTCCTTTAGTTACCGATCGGGTGAGGTTTGGCCCAGCCGCTCTTGCGCGACGCGGGCCCAATGGGTGTTGGGAAAAAGTTCGATCGCGCGGCGGTATTCGCCGGCCCGGTATTCGTCGTCGGCCGAGGGGCTCGGTCGGCCGGCATGGTCGACCATCAAGAAAGCGGCCTTCTCGAATTCCATGCGGGCCAGTTCGGCCGGATCGGGCCCGTCGAGTTCTCGCTGCAACTCGTCGAGCCGGTCGCCGACGCGTTGTCGGTCAAGCAACTCCGCCACCAGCGCTTCCCGCTGCTCGGCCTCGGCCCGAAGGCGCCGAACTTCGGCACGTAGGCGTTCGATCTCGTCCTCCACGTTTGGCTCGGGCACGTTTGGCTCGGGCACGTTTGGCTCGGGGGGTTGCGACTGCTGGTCGTTTGGATTGCCGGCCATCGGCCGCTCGACGGGATGGGGCGAGGAGGCGTTGCGACCGTAGTAGTGTGCCGTTAGGGCGGCTGCGACGAGAATCGCCGCGACCGCTCCGCCGGCCGCCGTTCGACGCACACGCCGCCGGCGGGCGTGGAGCCGGACAACGCGGCCGGCCAATTCCGGAGCGGGTTCGATCGGCGAATCGGCGTCGCGCCCGGCAGCCGTCAGCAGTTCTTCAAGACGTTGATTATCCATTGCTATGCACCGGAACTCTCGTGCGAGAGGATCTCCTTCAGCCTTGCCCGGGCGCGGCTGAGCCGAACTTCGACGGCCCCGCGCGAAATGCCCAACACTTCGGCGATTTGCTCGATCGGCGTCTGCTCGAAATAGCGCAACACAATCGGCTCTCGGTACTTTGCCGCCAATCGCCCCACGGCGCGGCGAACTCGCTCGTGACTCTCGTCGCCGTCTGCCGTTCGATGGGCTTCCGTCGACGCCCGGCGCTGCTCGGCAAACTGAAACCACTTCCGCCATCGCAACAGCCGCCGATGGCGAAACGAACGGCACTTGTTCACCGCGATGGTCGTCAACCACGTCGAAAAACGGCTCCGGCCGCGAAAGCGGTGCAGGTTGTCAAACACCGCCAAGAACACCTCTTGGACCACATCGTCCACGTCGTCCGGCCGATCCAGCAGCCGGTACACCAGCCCTGTGACACGCCGCTGATGGACCTCGACGATCTCCTCGAACGCCGCCGAGTCGCCGGCCAGGAAGCGTGCCACACGTTGGGCATCTTCCTCCGGGCCGTCGCGTGTCGGTGGCGGCGCTGTCGGAGCGATGTTTTCCATGTCCACCCAGATTAGACGCTTCGCGGCGGCAGGACTTACGGAATTCTGCACGGATTTCGGAGATTCCTTCATATTGTACGCCGCGGTCGCTAGAATCGCAGGCTGTGGCGGGTGGCTGGGGCAAAGCGCAGCGGTGCCCCAGGTTGCCGGCGCTCCCAGAAACTCGGATTTACTGGGGCACCGCCGCGCTTTGCCCCAGCCACCCCGACATAGACACTGGAGCCTCATCATGCCATTAAATCGCCGTCGTTTTCTTGCCGCTGGGGCCGGCGCGGTCTCTCTTCTCGCGGCACGCCGCTCCTGGGGCGAAGAACTGGAGATGCCGAGACCCCAGGTAACCGCCGAGCGGCTCGACCGGGCCGCCGACGCGCCGGTGCTGAACTGCGACGGCATCACGGATCCGGTGATTATCGACTCGATCAAACTGCTCCGCAAAGGCCGAGAGTACGTCGTTCACGTGCGATCGAAGGACGGGGCCGAGGGCATCTCGCTGACCAACAGCCGGGCGGAGTACTTGCAGCCCATACTCGAAAGGCTGGTGATCCCGTACTTCCTGGGCAAGGACGCCCGCGAGCTGCAATCGCACCTGTTCGGCGTCTACCGATATCGCAGCAACTATAAGCTGCAAGGCCTGGCGCTGTGGTGTCCGGTGGCGTGGGTCGAATTCTCGATCCTGGACATGCTCGGCCGGATCGCCAAACGGCCGTTGGGCGAACTGCTCGGCGGCGTGGTGCGCCGCCGTGTGCCCTTCTACATTGCCAGCGGACGCCGCGACAGCACACCCGAGGAAGAGGCCGACTACTTGCAGCGGTTGGTCGAGGAGACGGGTGCCAGGGCGGTCAAGTTTCGCGTAGGCGGGCGCATGAGCCGTAACGCCGACGCGATGCCCGGCCGTACGGAGAAGCTGATCCCGCTGGCCCGCAAGAGGCTCGGCGACCGGATCGCCCTGCACGCCGACTCGAACAGCTCGTACGATCCGCCCAAGGCGATAGAAATCGGCCGCATGCTCGAGGACGTCGGCGCGGTCTATTTCGAGGAGCCCTGTCCGTTCGACCATCTGCACGACACCAAGCGCGTGACCGACGTCCTGTCGATCCCCGTCGCCGGCGGTGAGCAAGAGTACAGCCGGCGCCGTTTCCGCTGGATGATCGAGCATCGCGGCGTGGATATCGTCCAGCCCGACTTGCAGTACTACGGCGGGCTGATCCGCAGCATCCAGGTGGCACGGATGGCCGCGCTGGCCGAGATGCCCACCACAGTGCACATCTCCGGCGGCTTCGGCTTCGTCTACATGTTGCATTTCGCCTCGTGTACGCCGGACATCGGCGCCTACCAGGAGTACAAGCGGGGCATCGAGACGTATCGCGATTGGTTCGATCCGCCGCTGAAAATCGTCGACGGCGAGCTGACTGTGCCGAGCGGTCCGGGCGTGGGAATCGCGAGCATCGGGGATTTGCTTGCCTGACGCTAGTTGAACCGAGCCCCTGAGCCCCATTCATGTGAAGACTGCCGTTGGAGCCCTCCTGTCGGGTGTGGTATATATGGGCCGATTGCCGGCAAGAGATCGGCATATGGGCCCCGCATCAAGGCGGTAATGGGCCCCACCGGAATACCGCGGAGTCGAACCATGGACGGTTTGCAGACCCAGGTCGTCACTGCGTCGACGGCGCACGTCACCACCCAGTGGGAGCTTTCGGTTGTGCTGCCGGCGTTTGATGAAGAGGACGCCATCGAGCGGGTGTTGAGCGATATCGTCGAAGCGTTGGACGAAGAGACGATCCGCTACGAGATCGTGGTCGTCGACGACGCCTCGAAGGACCGGACCGCCGAGTTGGCCGAAGAGTTTGCCCGATCGTGTTGGCAGTGCCCCGTTCGGGTGATTCGCTGTCCCCAACAACGCGGGGCCGGCGCTGCCCGCAAAGTGGGGATCCGTCAGGCGCGAGGCGAGTACGTGGTGATGCTCGACGCCGACGGTTCGTACGACGCGCGGTCGATTCCCGATCTAATGACTCATTTTCCCACTTACGACCAGGTCAACGGGGCCCGTACCAGCGAGCAAGGCACGCTGCCCTGGCTGCGGCGGCCGGCCAAGTGGCTGATTCGCAAACTAGCCTGTTACCTGACCGGGCACAAGATCCCGGATCTAAATACGGGGTTGAAGGCCTTTCGCCGCGAGGAGATGTTGCGATGGCTGTGGGTGGTGCCCAACGGGTTTAGCTGCGTGACGACCATGACGCTGGCCTTTCTGACCAACGGCTACGCGGTGAAGTACGTGCCTACCGAATACCGCCCACGAATCGGCCGCAGCAAGTTCCATCCGATCAAAGACACCGCGGCGTATTTGGCCACCGTGTTGCGGATTGTGCTCTATTTCCGCCCGCTGAAGGTCTTCCTGCCGCTGGCCGGTTTGGTGATTGCGGCGGGCGTGCTGAAGAGCGTGCTGAGTTTCCTCTACACCGGCAGCATGCAGGAGTCGGACGTGGTGGTGATCGTGGCCGGCTTCATGACCTGTATGCTGGGGCTACTGGCCGAAGTGATCGTGGCGCATCACCGCCGGTAACCAAGGCATCGCCGTATGTCCATGCGCTCCTCCGTCTCCGAAGCCCCCGGGCGACCCGAGCGGTCTCCAACGTTTCCTCGCCCGGCAACAACTCTCCGCCGCGATCCCGCCCAGCGCAACCTCTACCTCAACGCCGCGCTGGCCGAAATCCCCCGGCTCCTCGGCGCGATTGACCGGAACCCCTATCGCCCCACCTACGGATGCCTCGACCGGCAGTTCTGGCACTATCGTACGGCTGCCTTTCCGTCGGAGATGTATCAAGAAGGCGTCTTGCCGCTGGCGTTGGTCTACACACACGAACTGCCCGGCAACCGCTGGCACGGCAAGGCACGAGTGCGGGAATTGGCGATCGCGGCGCTCCGCTTCGTTGCCGCCGGCCGCAGCGACGGCTCTTGCGACGACTACTACCCCTACGAACGGGCGCTTGGGGCCGCCGTCTTTTCGTTGCAAGCTGCCACGCGGGCGTATCAACTCCTCGAACTCGATGATCCGCAGCTACGGGCATGGTTCGAGCGCCGCGCGCAGTGGCTGATTCGCAACGACGAATCCGGACGGCTGGCCAACCATCAGGCGCTGGCGGCGCTGGGGCTGTTGCGGGTGGCGGAGATCACCGGCAAGCAGACCTATCGCGACGCGGCCGAACAACGCATTGCCCGGCTGCTTCGCTGGCAAAGCGATGAAGGCTGGTTTAACGAATACGGCGGAGCCGACCCGGGCTATCAGACGGTGACGATCGACTGCCTGGCCAAGATCCGGCAGATGACCGGCGACGGGCAATTGGACGTGCCGATCCGTCGGGCGGTAGCTTTTTCACGTCTGTTCCTGCATCCCGACGACAGCTACGCCGGCGAATACGGCAGCCGCGGAACCTACCACTTCTATCCACACGGCATGGAATTGCTCGCGGCAGAAAATCCCGACGCAGCCGACTTGGCCGATGGCTTCCTGCGAGCAATGGCCACCGGCAAACAGGCCCACTTCGACGACGACCGGCTATTTGCCCATCGCCCGGGCAATCTGATCGAAGCCTATCTCGATTGGTCGGCGGTCCGAGCAGCACAACGTGAAGCGCCGTTGAGATCGTCAGTGAATCACTTGACTGAAGCCGGATTATTGGTGCACCGAGCGGCCGGCGGACACACCGTGGTCTCTTCGGCTCGCGGGGGAGTCTTCAAGCATTTTGCTCCCGGGGACGTAGCGGTCACCGACGCCGGGTTGATCGTCGAGACCGCCGACGGCCGCGTGGCCGTTTCTCAACTGCACCACCACGGCCGCGAGACGGAAGGCACCGTGGAAGACGTCGACGAGCGAGAACCTGCCGAACACGCGTGTTTCTCCGTCGCCGGCTCGATGCACTGGAGCCGCTTCGAGACGGCCACGCCGGTGAAACAGGCCGTGTTTCACCTCGGCATGTCGGTGGTGGGGCGATGGTGCCGTACGTTGGTGCGGCGGCTGTTGCAGGGCCGGCTGATTGTCGGCCGCCGCCGTTGTCCGATCCGGCTGACACGGTCGTTCGAGTGGCCGCCTCTGGGCACGACCGACAACGGCCCGACGCTCCGCGTTACCGATGTGATCGAGTTGACGCATCCGGGCGTTCGCGTCCGCCGGATGAGCTTCGGCTCCGACCACCAGGCGGCGTACGTGGCAGCGACGAACGTCTATCAGGACTCGGTGCTTGACGGCTGGACGGATCTCGAGCAACACGTCGCACGGCTCAACGCCCAGCGACGCGTGTGCATCGTGCGAGAGTTCTGACGCACCGGGTCGCATTCTAGGCCGGTTGGCGTGGCAAGCAACCGTTTCGCAGCCGCCTATCGGCGATGATTTCTGGCGGAGGGAGGACCTCACGGACGTTGGCCCAAAGGGGACTATTGTGAGGGTGGGACTAGGAAAACGTTTGCGAATAGATAAACTGAGGTAAATACATGACGGGTGCCGATAAGCCAGACTGGTCTGATAACGTAAGGTATTGCGTCTAGATAATGCACAACCACCCAGGGATAGTCGCCCGACTCAACGCAATCGGGAAGGGCCTTTCCGGTTTTTCTGTCTTGCCTAAGTTCTCCATAGTGTTTCGCGTGGGCTTCCGATGAATCCTCCAACACCACACTACCTGTTGTTTGCCGAGGCGACCGACGCGGACGGCGATGGCGGTCGGTGGCGCTTCCTGCTCCGTGCGTCAGACGGTTCTGACCACGTGGAAGCGACCGACGTCGAGCCCGATGTCCGTGGAGAGCGGTTGGCCTTGCTGACGGTGGTTCGGGCGCTCGAGGCGCTGGATCAGCCGTCGAAGGTCACGCTGGTCGGATGCAGTTCGACGGTCCGCCAAGGGCTGGAATACGGACTGCCGCAATGGCGGAACAACGGTTGGCGGTGGGAGTATTTTGGTCAGATGGTACCGGTTCGTAACGGTGACCTCTGGCAGCGGATGGACCGCGCGCTGGAGTTTCATCGAGTGGAATGCCGTCAGCGGCGTTTCGACCCGGCGGAGCAGCGCGCGGCGTATCCGGGCGCCGGCGCCGAAAACCGGGAGCTGGCCACGGCCGCTGCGGCGGAGCCTGCCCATTTGGGGGGGCGTCTCGCGGCAGCGCGCCGGGTGGGGTATTGGATACGTGCGCGTTGGACCGACCTGCGCCGACGGACGGCGGCTATCGCGTTGCGATGGCGGCGCGCGGCGGCGGAGCCCCAGGCGTTGCCGGAGAATACGGCAACGTGTGGGTGAAACGTGCGGGTGATTTGTTGGGCGTACCTGCGAGCGAGACCGCCGGGCGCCAAGTCGATTTGTAGATATCTATAGGAAAGCCCCTGCAAGGAGGTGCGTGTGCGAACCACGCTTGCGCTGGAGAAAGTCAGTCAGCTTGTTGAAGGAAGACACGAGAATCCGTTTGAATTGCTGGGCCCCCACGAAGTCGACGACTCGGGGCGTCGGGCGTTGGCGGTGCGCGCGTTTCTGCCGGAGTCTACCCGGGCCTGGGTAGTCGATCCGGAGCACGCCGAGCCGGCGCGTCCGATGCGAAAGATCCATCCGGCCGGGTTGTTCGAGGCGATTTGCCCTCACCCGAACGGTGATGGCCCCGGCCGCTACATGATCCGGCAGGCCGAAGAGGGCGGTAAGAAGAGCATCATGCACGATCCCTACTCATTCCCACACCTGTTGACCGATTACGATCTGCACTTGCTGAACGAAGGAACGCACTGGCAGTGTTACGAACGGCTGGGGGCCCATTTGCGCACGATCGACGGCGTCGACGGCGTGAACTTCGCGGTTTGGGCACCCAACGCCAGCGGTATCAGCCTGGTGGGCGACTTCAACGGTTGGGATGCGCGGCGGCATCCGATGCGTAAGCACATTCCCAGCGGCTTCTGGGAGTTGTTTGTGCCGGGGCTGAGCGAGGGCACCCTCTATAAGTTTCGCATCCGCCACAACGACGAGGAGTTCGAGAAGGCCGATCCCTTTGGCTTTGCGGCCGAGGTACCGCCGCGCACCGCCTCGAAGGTCGTCGATCTGGACCGCTATCACTGGCACGACTCGAAGTGGGTCGACGCCCGGGGGCAAACCGATTGGCTGAGCCGGCCGTTGTCGTTTTACGAGGTCCATTTGGGAAGTTGGAAACGGCCCGGCGACAATCCTACCGATTGGCTGAGCTACCGCGACCTGGCCCATCAACTCGTCGACTACTGCAAGGAGATGGGCTACACCCACCTGGAATTGCTGCCGGTCAGCGAGCATCCGCTGTCGGCGAGTTGGGGCTACCAGACGGTCGGCTACTACGCGGCCACCAGCCGCTTCGGCACGCCGCACGACTTCATGTACTTTGTCGATCTCTGCCACCAGAACGATATCGGCGTGGTGCTGGATTGGGTGCCGGCCCATTTCCCCCGCGACTCCCACGGCCTGCGCCGTTTCGACGGCACCGCGCTCTACGAGCACGCCGATCCGCGTCAGGGCGACCACCGCGACTGGGGCACCCACATCTTCAACTACGGCCGCCACGAGGTCCGCAACTACCTGATCTCCAACGCGCTGTTCTGGTACGACAAGTACCACATCGACGGAGTCCGCGTCGACGCCGTGGCTTCGATGCTCTATCTCGATTACAGCCGCGAGGAGGGCGATTGGGTACCCAACGACTTCGGCGGGCGCGAGAACCTACCGGCGATCTCGCTGCTGAAGGAGTTCAACGAGCAGAGTCACCTGCAATACCCCGGCGTGTTGACGATCGCCGAGGAGTCGACCGCCTGGCCGAGCGTCTCCCGGCCGACGTACGTGGGCGGGCTGGGCTTCAGCCTGAAGTGGAACATGGGCTGGATGAACGACACGCTGAAGTACATCGGCCACGAGCCGATCCACCGCAAGTATCACCACGACGAGTTGACCTTCAGCCTGATTTACGCCTTCCACGAGAACTTCGTGTTGCCGCTTTCGCACGACGAAGTGGTCCACATGAAAGGCTCGCTGTTGGACCAGGTGCCCGGCGATCTGTGGCAGAAGTTCGCCAACCTCCGCTCGCTCTACGGCTACA
>CAYYNP010000256.1:0-14652 GCA_964472545.1 uncultured Planctomycetaceae bacterium
GCGTTGACGACCTTTCAGAGGAGTCGGGCTGATTCGACAAGATCACTCTCCCGGGGTGGATTATCACGCATCCAATCGAGTAAGATTCTACCGGCAGTGGCGTTACTTTGCCATAAGCCAACCTATTTCGGCACGGCAAATAGCGGATTCGGCCGATGACGTGCGTCTTCGAGCATCTACAATACTGACTACACACCAAACATCACCTGTCCTCTTGCTCGAAAGGAAGACCGATGAGCAGCGACGGCATTCTTAAGACTCGTCTGATTCAGATTTGTGCCGCGGCGGGCGTTGTCGCGTTCTGTGCGGTGACGTACCTCGCCGTCTCTGTCTCGAACAAGGTGGCCGCCCTGCCGATCGAGAAGTTCAAAGAGACGGCTGAGAACTCGAAGGCAGTCTCCGAGCTGACCAAGGCTCTGGTTGAGAACAACTCCGAGAAGATCGAGCAAATCGTCGTCAAAGCGAACGCCTCGCTCACGTTGATGACGCGACAATTGGAACGTATCGAGAAGCTCAACCGCTTTCGAGGCGCGACCCCCGGGGTCGACGATGACAGCTATCTCGACTTCGGCGTACGGATGCGGGAGCTGCTCGACGAGCAGTTCGACGGCAAGGGCTACCGTGTGTCGTTACAGCGCAAGACCGCCAGCAAGCCGCAGTACAAACCCGACGAGTACGAATCGTACGAAATCTGGATCGCCAAGCGTACCGGTGGAGCAACGAGTGCACAGATGGCGGCGGGCATCATCAATGACTCGAAGACCGTGCTGAAGAAGCTCACCGTTTCCGGCATCCCGCGGCCCGGATTCGATAATCGCTTCGTCATCTGGCATCCCGATGATGCGGACAAACCGATTGTCAATATCGACCAGGGGCAGACCGAAGCGGACGGACCAATCTTCGTCCTGGACTGGCTGGCGCTGCGCGACGAGCAGGCGAAGCAATACGCTCCGGAGATCGAAAAGGAGCAGTAGAAGATGGCACGAGGTCTCCGCGGAAGGGCTGCTGGAGGCGTCGGAGTGGGGCAAGGGTTTTGGCGGCAACACCGCCGGAACGATCGGGAGCCTGGGCAAGGCACTCTGGCCGGACTTTTCGTTGCCAGATCGGCCGGTAGGCGGCGCGGCGGATGACTACTGTTCCGGCGGCGAAGTCTCCGGCAGTTCGTACCGCACAGTGAACGTGTACTGCTTGTCGTCTTCCGCCGTCCCCTCGTAGTGGACGCGCAACCGGCCGTCTTCGTCGGGTTCGGCCGTGGTCTCCGGATCGGCCGAGAGCAGCTTCGCGCCGGGCGGCAAGAGAATCGTGATGCGGTACTCTTTGTTGCTGCCGGCGTGGCGGATGCCTTCACTGTAGGTCCAGACGCCGTCCTTAAGCGTGGCCGCGTTGGGGATCTCGAAGAGTTGCGTGTAGCGCATCTGGCCGCCGGCGACGACGGCGTCGGTGAAGGTGACGTCGTGGCGGTGATGGGTGTCGGTTGCCACGACGTCGATCGGCATCTGCTGGCCCTCCGGGTCGAGCAGTTGCACGCTCCAATCCTTCGGCGTGTAGAGCGAGAAACCCGAGGGGGCGAAGTAGCCGCTGTAACGCTGTACGGTTTCGTACCGCTTCTCGGCACTGCCGTCGGCGGCCAGGGTGACCACTGCTTCGGTGGCGCGGTCGCGGCCGCCGAACCACGCTTGGGACGTCCACGTGGAGACGCCCATGGCCACCACCGCGCAGGCGGCCAGCCAGCAAGTGCGTTCCCAAGGCCGCACGCCGCGCATCGGCTCGTACTTCACCGACGGCTCGGATCGCGGCTCACTGCCGGCGGCCGACGCCAACTGTGACGTCAACTGGGCCACTTCCAACCGCAACATTTTCACGTCCTTCATCACGTCCAACTTCATCCGGGCCGTGGCAAACCAGAGCTTCATCAGCACGGTCGTCTCGTAGATCACCAGCAACACCACGGCGCAGCCGATGAGCGTTTTGACGTCGAAGCTGCGCACAAAGAAGTTGATCGCACCCACGCCCAGCGCAACGCAGATGAGTCCGTAGACCCAGTAGATTCGTTCGGCGGAGCGCATGTGGCCGGAGAATTCGGTGGCGGCCACCTCCCGCAGCGACTCTTCCCGCTGCGACCGCAGCCGGCCGACTTCTTCCAGCGTCTTGCGGAGCGTTTCGTCGTGTTCATTCATCGTGATCCTCCTCGATAAACCGGCGCAATCGCTGCCGGGCGTGATGGAGTCGAGATTTGACGGTCCCTTGGGGAACGCCCAGAATCTCGGCGATTTCCGCCGTGCTGAAGCGGTCTTCGTAGCGCAGCGACAGGATCGCGCGATCCGCCCCGGACAGGCTGGCTAAGGCGTCGCGCAGGTTGGTGACCTGCCGCTGCGAGGCGTCTGCGTCGTCTTGGGCCTCGAACCAACGCTGTCCATAGGCCTCATCGGCCCGGCGCATCCGCCGACGGCGGCGAATCCAATCGCGCGATTTGTTGCTGGTGATGCGGTAGGCCCAAGCTGCAAACGCCGAGGGATCGGCCAGCCGCCCGATGCGGCGGCCGATCGCGATCCAGGCCTCCTGCAGCACGTCCCAGGCGGCCTGTTCGTCGTCGGTTAGCCGCCAGGCAAGCCGCCAAAGGGGCGTCTGCCATCGCTGGACCAATTCCGTAAGCGCTTCGACGGCCCCCTCTTGAGCCCGAATCACCAGCAATTCGTTGTTGATCCGTTCGTTCTGGTTCATCCGCAGATAGGTCGCTTGGGAAACCGAAACGGTTCAAATGCCGTGCGGAAGAATCGGCCTTGGGGACCGCTTCCATCTACCGTGCCCCCGAGGATATCACATCGGATGCGTTCTTGCGGGGGTTCTTCTGCCATACGGCGTCGGCTACAATCAACCCAGATTCCGCCCCGCCAGGCCATCCCAAATCATAAACCCAAAGTCACAAGTCACGAATCCACAATCCCATGCCCCGCTCCATGCCCGTGGTGAATCTCTCCGAGATGGTCCCCGACCAGGAGGCCGACGTGTTTGCGTTGATGACCTCCAAAGAGGAACTGACGACCAAGACCGGTAAGCCCTATTTCAAGGTCGGCTTTCGCGATCGCGACCGGGAGGTGAGCTTTCCGATCTGGGACAACTCGCCCTGGGCGGTCGACTGCCGTGACGCGTGGACGCCGGGCGCGTTCTACAAGCTGCGGGCCGTCTATCGCGAGACGAATTTCGGCCCGCAGTTGGATATCCGCAAGATCCGCGAGGCCACCGACGCCGACGCGGCCGACGGCTTCGATCCGGCCATGTGCCGGCCGCAGTCGCGATTCGATCCGCAGGAGATGTTTGCGGAACTGACCGATATTGTGGATCGGCAGATCGAGAACCTCCCGTTGCGGAAGCTGATCGCGGGGATACTGCAAACCCACCGCGACGCCGTGCTCAGCGCCCCGGCCGCCCGACACAACCACCACGCCTTCGCTGCCGGGCTGCTGGAGCATACGCTGAGCGTGACCCGCACGTGCGTTTTCCTGGCCGACAAGTACGCCGAATACTATCCCGCCATGCAGCCGCCGCTGGATCGCGGGCTGGTCGTGGCCGGGGCCATCTTGCACGACGTCGGCAAGCTTCGCGAGCTTTCGCAACAACCCGAAGGCACCACCTATACGGCCGAGGGCAGCCTGATCGGCCACCTGTTGCAGGGCCGCGACATGGTCCGCGAAGCGGCCGCCGAGATGCCCGCCGACGCCCAACTCGACCCCGACACGCTGCTGCGTCTGGAGCATCTGATCATCGCCCACCAACGGCTGCCCGAGTGGGGCTCGCCCAAGCCGCCGATGACGCCCGAGGCCCTGATCGTGCACTACGCCGACGACCTCGACGCCAAGTTCCACATGATGGTCGCCGTGCTCCGCGACGACAAGAACCCCGGCCCGCTGACGTCGCGGAAGAACGTGCTGTATCAGCAGGTGTTTCGGGGGTTGACGTAGCCCTCTCCTCGCTCCGCGATGGCCCAGAATCAGGAAGGCCTAGCTCGCCGCGTGCTCTGGGCGGCGGGGTGGCTGGGGTCGAGCGCAGCGAGCCCCCAATTCGTCGCATTCTGGGGAGTCGCTGTGCTCGACCCGACCACGCGTCAATCTCGCTGTTACTGAGTACCGGGTAGAGGGGCGCCGAACAGGACGAAGACCACTGATTTGTGATGTAGGGGCCCGGGGACGCCCGGTTTCTGCTCAGTTCTGCAATTCAATTACTGGGGACTCGTGCGCCATCATACTGCGTCGGGTCTCAGCGGCTCGAAGGGCTCCGGGACTGAACGTACTCGAATCATCGCGACCGTGTCTGAAGTCTCTGCCGTCACTGTGTTTGGGGTAGAATCCTGCAAACTACCCAACGGCATCAGTGACGCGAAGCCCAAGGGGGACGATTGCGTTTCGAGTACGTTGGCGTTCTGGTACCGCACGAATCAAGGGAGACGCAATGAGCAACCACTCATACGCTAACGATCAGCGAGAGGATCGGGAGGCCGTTGCCCAGAGCCTCTACGATAAGAGCTATCCGCGCCGGTTGCAGGTGTACTCGCTCGATCCGGCCGCCGATGTACGGCTCGATACGGCGATGATCAGCCGTTGCGTGTTGAACGTTGAATGGGAGGACGTCAAGGCCGGGCCGATTGGCGACTACGTCGAGGTGATCGACTACGACCCGGCCAGCGGATGTGGATACAAGCCGGTGGATCTCGACGGCCTGCTGGCTACCGACGGCCTCTCGCCTTCCACCGGCAACCCGCAATTCCATCAGCAGATGGTCTACGCGATCGCCATGCTGACGATCAAGAACTTCGAGCGGATTCTGGGTCGGCGCGTGGTTTGGAGCGAACGCTCCAGGGAAACCGACGGAGGCCACATTCGCCAAGTGAGAAGGCGCTTCGTACAGCGCCTGCGAATCTACCCACACGCGCTGCGTCAGCAGAACGCCTACTACTCACCGGCCAAGAAGGCGCTGCTGTTCGGGTACTTCAACGCCCCCACGGAGGATCCTCGGGCCGAATTGCCCGGCGGTTTGGTCTTCACGTGCCTTTCGCACGACATCATTGCCCACGAAACGACGCACGCGATCCTCGACGGCATCCACCCGCGGCTGTTAGACGCCAGCAATGACGACATGCTGGCGTTCCATGAAGCGTTTGCCGACGTGGTGGCCATCTTTCAGCACTTTGCCCTGCCGGATCTGTTGCTCGACCAGGTGCAAAAGACGCGCGGTGAGCTCTCGCACAACAACCTGCTCGCACAACTCGCGTCCCAATTCGCTCGCTCGACGAATCGGGGCCAGGCGCTACGCAACGCCTTGGGCACGTTCGACGAGCACGGCAAACGGGAGCCGCCGGATCCCACGGCCTACGCCCACACGAAGGAGCCTCACGCTCGCGGGGCGATTCTGGTGGCGGCCATCTTCGACGCCTTTCTTAGAATCTACGAAGATCGCGTGGCGGACCTTCTCCGGATTGCAACCGGGGGTACGGGAGTGCTACCCGCCGGCGACATCCACCCGGACCTGGCGCAGAGATTCGCCGCCGAAGCCGTGAAGGCAGCCAACCGTGTGCTGACCATCTGCGTCCGGGCAATCGACTACCTTCCGCCGGTCGACGTGACGTTCGGCGACTACTTGCGGGCGTTGATCACCGCGGATGCGGACGTCGTGCCGGATGATCCGCGCCGCTATCGGCTGGCGTTCATCGAGTCCTTTCGGGAAAGGGGGATCTATCCGCTCGACGTGCGGACGCTGTCCGAGGAGTCGCTCCGGTGGAGCAGACCGACGGACGACGAAGCCAATGCGATCGATCCCTATCTGCCGTCGCCGAACATGCTGCGCACGATGGCGTATGCGTATGAAGCGAGCGCTCAGCCGATAGAAGAGCGCGAACGGCTCTTGAGTGATTTCGTTGCCGGCAAGACGTCGATGCTGCGGAACATTGACCGGTCCGACCTCGAGAAAGCGGAGACCGAGTTCCTGAAGCATGCGTGGGGATTGGCGAAAGCAAGGCGGCCAAGCTCGGCGGGAGGAGACGAACGCAAGGAACGACTGTACAAGCGCTTCCTGCTCGACAGGTACTTCCGCATCGTTCTGCACCGGTGGATCAACGCACATCTCGCGCCGCCCGTAGCGGTTGAAGCTGACGCCGTGGAGGTTGAAGCCGACTCTGACGGCTTGCAGTCGTTGGAGTTGGGCCTGGGGCTCGACCTTGCAGCGGCGGAACGTTATGAACGTGGCGAACGCGGCGAAGACGCCGCGCCGATCGAAGTTCACGCGATCCGGCCCACGACCCGAACACGCCCCGACGGCCGTACAAGAACGGAACTCCTGGTGGTCCTCACCCAACGGCTTTTCAAAGAGATTTCCGACGACGATGAAGAAGTGATGAGGGACGCCCGGGGCGACAAGTTGAGTTTCAAGTATCGTGGGGGATGCACCCTGATCATCGACCCGGAAGACGGGCGCGTCGAGTATGCGATCAGCAAGTGCCTGAGCAGCAAGCGCCGTAGGAAGCGTCAGCAGGCGTTTCTCCGCGCTCAGGTCGAGAACGCCGAACAGGACGCCGTAACGAGATTCGGGCTGACCGGCAAAGCCGCAGGCGAACGGCTGCGGATGGAACCCTTCGCCCTTGCACATACCAACGATCCATCCCTCGGAGGGCTGTACTAATGGGAAAAAAACAACCCGCGAAGGCGGCCAAGGGAGCCGCCCGAAGGAAGACCGCCGGCGCGAGGAAGAAGACCGCCGCGGCGCCCCCGAACGACGACGGCCAGCGTCTCCTGCCGGGGCCGGGCGAGATGGTCGTCCGCATGTATCGGCAAGGGTTGGGAGATTGCTTCCTCCTGGCCTTCGCGACGGACAATCCGATGAAGCCAAGGTACGTGTTGATCGACTGCGGCGTCCACATGCGGCAGCGGGAGGGAAGGAAGCGGCTGCTGCAAGTCATGAATCACCTGGCCGCCGCAACGAAAAACCACATTCACGTCGTCGTGGCCAGTCACGAGCATTCCGATCACCTGTCCGGGTTCGTGCAGAAGGGCAGCCCGTTTTTGAAGAACGCTCTGACGATCGGGGAGCTGTGGGTTGCGTGGACCGAGAAATTCGGAGACCCGGACGCGGATCGACTGCGAAAGGAAAAGGCGGCCGCCCGCGAAGTCATCGAAAGGGCCGTTGAAGAGGCCAGGTCGAAGAACAACCCTCTCGCCGATCGATGCGATGTGCTGATGGACTTCGAAGTGCCGCCCGACGGACACCTTACGGAGCAGGCGGCGATTTCGGCGATCGAGGCGTTCGTCGGACAGGACACGGACCGAAAGGCGCGTCTGGAAGGATTCGCCTCCGAGTTTACTACCGACGGGATGGGCTTCGCCGCCGCGCCAGCGGGCAAGAAACCCACCTCCAATGAGCTTGCCCTGGGGCTGCTCGCCGCAAAGGCCGAGTCCGTCCGCTACTTCGTACCCGGTGAGACGGTATCGATTTCCGGCGTCCAAGGCGCGCGGGCCTACGTGTTGGGGCCACCGAAGGACGACACCTTCCTGAAGAAGGACAAACCGTCGAAGGTTCGCGGGGGGCACGAGCACGAGTATCGGGAGACCTACCTGAGTGCCAGCGTCGAACTGCAGGCACTGCGCTTGTCGCCCGCACTGAGCCGACCCAACCGTGACCACCGTGCCGCGGACCAGCAGCATCCGTTTGCCTACGAGTACCGTCGTGAGTTGAGAGAGAAACCCGGGCAGTCACCATCTAAACTTTGGGGGGAGGACCTCAAGCGGGACCAAGCTACGGCGCGCTTCTTTGAAGAGCACTACTTCGACAGTCGCTGCGGCTGGCGTTCGATCGACGGCGACTGGCTGGCACCGGCGGAACAACTCGCGTTGCACCTCGACAGCGACACCAACAACACGACGCTCACCTTGGCCTTCGAGTTGGGTGAACCCGGCAGCGGCGACGTCTTGCTCTTTCCCGGAGACGCGCAAGTCGGAAACTGGCTGTCGTGGCGCGAACAAACTTACACGGCGCACGGCAAAACGGTGACCGCCGACGATCTGCTCAAGCGAACGCTGGTCTACAAGGTCGGACATCACGGCAGCCACAACGCGACGCTGAAGAATTACGTTCGCCCCGGCAGCCGAGGCGACGGCGAACGCTACGGGTTGGAGTTGATGGACGACATTATCGCCATGCTTCCCGTCGATCGCGACGCGGTCGACCGGCCGATGCCCAACCCGTGGCGAATGCCGTACTATCCGCTGTATCGGCGTCTCCGGGCCAAGTCGGATCGTCGCGTGCTCCGCTCCGACCTCAGCACGAAGCCCTTCTCGGCATCGGCCGCCAAAGACCTGTCTCCCGATTCGACCGACTGGACCGCAATGCCCGGCAAGCTCGGCCTATCGTGGCGAAGGTCCGCGGAGAAGTTCGACGAGGGCACGGACGGTCCGTTGTACTACGACGTTCGGATACCTATCGGGTGAGCGGAGAAAACGCGAGGAGGAACGTCGTCAATTGCTGTTGCGGAACCAGCAAGGACGTGACGCGAAGAGAATCCGTGATGTCCCCATTCCCTAGCAACAGTCAATTCTGGCTGCGTTGTTCGAGAAAAGCCTGACGTGCCTTCCGCACCCAACACGTGCCGCAGCGGCACGGATCCTGGTTGCACGTACCGACGACGTCGTGCGTTGGGAGTGGAGCGACCGAAGCGCCGACGAGTTCGCGCATCCGGCGGAATTGCGGCGAGGCCTTGCTCTTGAACGGTCCACCGCCGATCGTTGCCCAACCGCCGGCGTCGGTGGCCAGCGGCCCAAGCAGAATCCGGCTTTCCGACGGCAACGAAACGTTCACCAGCGTCTCGAACGGCTGCTCGGCAAGTTGCTGCCCGAGCGTGCCGCCAAAGATCTCGCGGATGGCCGTCCGCAATCGTTGCTCGCCGTCGGGATGCGGCTGCTTCCATTCGGCTTTGTTCCAGGAGTAGTCGCCGTAAAACATGGCGTTGGTGTCGAGCCACTGTACGAGGCGGCTGAAACTCTCCGCGTCGAGTTGCACGCGGGGCCGGCCGTCGTCGTCCGGGTGGCCTGTGAGCAACATCTTGGCCAGCCGGCCGGCGTGCGCGTAGTAGTCGTAGGGCGTGCTGCGGTCGTTTTCGTAGTTGCACTGCGGCAGGCTGACGAGCCCCTCGCGGGAGACGAGCGATTCGTACGCCGTGCTGATCGCGATCCGGTTCAGACCCGGCCAGTCGGGATAGGGCAAGACGGCGTCCTTCATCGTTCCGATCAGGTTGATCCCGCCGGCCGGTTCGTCGCCGGACGGCTGCAAACCGTGACATCGGACGCAATACCTGTCCAACACCGGCTGGACGGTCCGCGTGAAACTGACGCCGCCGGCGTAACGCGGCCCGGGTGGCGGCGTTAGTTCGCGGACTCCCGCCTGCGAGCGTGCGGAGGTTGGCGGACCGGCCGAGTACGACGCCGCGGCAACCGCTCCGCCGGCGGCCCGCGGCACGTGCGACCGCGGTTCGTGGCAGCCGATGCAGGACGTCGTCTCGCCTGGTTGCAGGTAGATCATCGACCGCATGCCCATCACGGCCATCCCGTTCTCGTCGAGCAGTTGCAGCCCCAGCATCTTGCACGCCGGTGCCCGAAACGCGACCGAACCGTCCGCCTCGACCGGCACCGTGCCGAGGATTCTCTTCGGCAGATCGAGGATCACCTTTCCGCGGCTGGGCGGATACTCGACCGTCTGCTCTTGGATCTCGACCACCCGAAGGCGTTTCACTTCGCCCGCGGGAATTCGCTCCGTCGACTCGTACACGTTGTGGACGTAGAAGACGCCGGTTTTCTCCTTCCGCAGCGGGTCGATCGTCGAGGGAAGCGCCGGCGGCGTTCTTCGGACGATGACCGGGATCGGCGCGAACGAGGACATCTCCGGATCGCGGTAGATCAACTCGAGGCCTCCGAGGGAGTCGAGCAGAAGGATCCCGTACGGAACGCCGCCCTGCCGCTGCCCTTCCTTCGCCAGCTTCGAGGGCGTATAGGCCACGAGGAAGAGGTCTTCGGAGAGCGGGTACGGATTGCAGTAGGCACCGTGCAATGGAAACGCACTCGAATTGTTGATGCCACCCGCGGTGCGAATCAGGGCCTTGGCTTGCTCGGCGGTTATGCCGCGGTATTCCGACTCGGGGAAGGTCACCTCGGGCGTCAGCCTCGTGATGGGCTCCGGACCGTCGGAACCGACGCGCGGGTCGATCAACATCAGCGAGCCGGCCGTGTAGCCGTGGTGGGCCGAAGCCGTCGAGACGATCTTCTTCGAGCCGGGAACCGCGCGCGGCTCGGCGGTGACGCAGGGGTTTCGCGTGTAGTTGCCGTAGACGTGTGCCACCCCGGTTCCGTCGGGCTTGGTGAGCCAGAGACTCTGAAACCAGTTCCAGTGCCGGTTAATGTAGTCCCAGCGCGTGTAGAGTACGCTGCCGTCGTCCTGAACGCTCGGCTCCCACTCCGGGGCCTCGTTGAAAGAAATGCGTGCCACACGCGGCCCGAGTTTCTCGAAATCCTCGAGTTCGCCGCGATGCAGCACGAAGTTTGCGAAGTAGCGCCCGCCGTACTGGCAGCGGATGTGCGCCTGTTGCCGCGTGCTGCTGAAGATGAAGCCGCCGTCGGGCAGGTAACAGGGGTCAAAGTCCTCGACGATCGCGGTCTGGCGGTCCGCAGTCGTGCATAACGGGTCGTTTGCCCCGCCGGTGATCTGGCTGAGCCCGCTGCCGTCGACGCCGATCTCGTAGATCAGGAAACGGCGGCGATTGAGGTCCGGCTCCGTGTGGTCGCAGAACGAGAAGAGAATCCGCTGCGCGTCGAACGAGAGGTCCGGATGCAGCACCGAGCCGACGGGTAACTTGTCGTTCAACAGCAGCTTCACCTTGGGGCCGCTCTTCCAGTCCGTCAGCACGGCCAGGCCGTCGCCCTCGGGGCTGTACCGCCCAAGATACTGGCGGGATTGGTGCAGATAATTCGGCGCCGGCCGTTTGTTGATCAACAGGCGGTCGAAACTCAGCAGCGGATGCGAGAAGATGATCTTGCGGCGCAGCGCGAGAATTGACGTGGTCAGCTCCGCAAACGACTTGCGGTTTGTGGCCGTTGCCTTGACGGCGATCGCCTTGCCCAGGATTTTCGCCCCGTTGGCCTCGAGCAACGCGTGCATTCGCCGTTCGAGTTCGTCCAGCTTCCGCTTGAATTCGGGACGCGGCGTGCTACGTTCGACCAGTGCGAGCGTATCGCGGGCGAACTTGATCGCCTGCATCGGGTTCCGCCGGACGTGCTCCCGGGGGACGTGGACTTCTTCGAGGCTGCTGTAGTGCGTGGCGTCGGCAAATCGCACGAGGGAGACGATCTCCAGCGGCGTTTTCTCACCGGCCGCCAGCGAGGCGATCTGTTCCGGCAGAAGTTCTTCGCTCCAGATCGCCAATTCGTCGACCGCGGCCGTACTCCAGAGATTGCCGTCACCCGTCCAACCGCCAACTACCAGCGGCGGCTCGTAGCCAAGATTCGTCATCTGCGGCGATGCGTCGCTGGTAGCGCCGATCTTCCCGTCCACATAGAGCGTCTGCCCGTGTGGCCGATAAGAAATTGCGACGTGGTGCCACTTTCCAACGCCAACGGGCTTTGCGTCCTCTGGTTCGAGAATCGCTTCGCATTTCAGTTCGCTCCGCCAACGAACGGCTGCGTTGGCCGGGTCGAGCCCCGTCAGCCCGAGCAAATGCGTCGAGAACGTCCCGTCTTGCTGACGAGAAAGCACGGGTGCAAAGACTCGGAACTTCTCGTCTCCCGTCTGCAGCCCGGCATCCCAGCGGACCCAAAGGCTGACGGTCCCCGATCGCATGCGGTCGAACCCGCCGCCGGTGTTCAGCGTGATGGAGAGATGCCCTTTCTTCGTCGCGTCGAATTGCACCGCCCCGCCCGGCTTCCCGGATCGGTCGGGAGTCGACGCAATCTCGCCGTGTTGCGTTGCATCTGCGAACTCGCTACGGCCGTCGCCGTCCAGCGGCCAGTATCCGACGAGTTCGGCGTACGAAGATACCGTGAATCCGAATAGTAGGAAGAAGAGGACAAACGACGCCAACGGAAGTCGCAACGAACGTCGACGTTTGCGATTGGCGGGAGCCTGTATGTGCATCGTGGAAACCTCCGCAGCGACCCGAGCAACGCCCCGAGCAACGCCACTGGGGCGCTGCGATTGACCAACCCCCTTTTTACCGGATCGGGGCCTCCGGGGCTATCGAAGGTGTCTCGTCGCACAAGATTCAGCGACCGCCTGCGATGCACGACGAGGTCGAGGCAACCGGGAGACGTCCGCGCCGAGTCGTCTCAGTTTCTCGCCCAGCCGGTTGTAGCCGCGGTCGAGGAGCCGGGCTTGGTGGATGCGGGTACGCCCTTTGGCGGCCAACCCGGCGAGCACTAGCGCAGCGCTGGCTCGCAGGTCGGAAGCCGTGACGGCCGCGCCGCTGAGGTGCCCTACGCCGGGAATTGCGGCCGCGCCCCCGCGGCAACAAATCCCGGCCCCCAAGCGATTTAGCTCGGCCACGTGCATGAAGCGTTCGGGAAAGACCGTGTCGCGCACGACGCTGCGGCCGCTGCCGATCGAGAGCAGGGCCGTGAACTGGGCCTGAACGTCGGTGGGCACGCCCGGATAGGGTCGGGCGGTGACGTCGACGGGTTGCGGCGGGCCATCGGCGGTGAGTGTTACGCGGTCGTCGCCCACGTCGAGCTTCGCGCCCGTGGTACGGAGCTTCTCCAACACGGAAGTCAGATGCTCGGGCACGACGCCGGCCACCGTGGCCGAGCCGCCGGTGATGGCCACGGCCAACAACAACGTGGCCGCTTCGATGCGGTCGGGAATCACGCGCCACGCGGTACCCGAGAGTTGCTCGACGCCGTCGATCCGAAGGGTCGAAGTACCCAACCCTGAGATCCGCGCCCCCATGGCACAGAGGCAGTTGCCCAGATCGACGATTTCCGGCTCTTGCGCGGCCCCATGGATTGTGGTGACGCCGCGGGCCCGCACGGCAGCGCTGAGCACGTTGGCCGTGCCGGTGACGGTCGAGCCGGCCGGTCCGGTCAGGTCGATGCGGGCTCCCCTTAGCCGCTTGGCCCGGGCGACAATATATCCGTGGCGTAAGTGCAGGTCGGCTCCCAGCGCGGCCAGGCCCTTCAGGTGCAGGTCGACCGGCCGGCTGCCGATGTTGCATCCGCCCGGCAGTGAGACGACCGCCTGGCCTCGCCGGGCAAGCAGCGGCCCCAGCACACAGAAACTGGCCCTCATCCGCCGGACCAGATCGAACTCGGCCCGAATCGGGTCGCGGTCGACGGTTGCTAGTGTCAAATCGCCTTGCTGCGATCGATCTACGGCAACGCCGAGCCTTCGCAAGACCAACGAGAGTGTGTTGACGTCCTCCAATCGCGGGGCTCGTAGCAGCTTGACGGGCCCATCGGCGAGGATCGATGCGGCCATCATCGGCAGGACGGCGTTCTTCGAGCCGCTGGCCCTGACGGTGCCGTACAACGGGAGTCCACCCGAGATTTCCAGATATGGCATGAGGCCGGACACTTGGAGGGGGTACGACGATGGCGGCCGCCAGCAGGGAGCATATCGCGGCGGGTCCTGGTGTCAAGGGAAGTCGATGGCCGATGGCGGGCAACAATTCTCACGAACCGTAGGTGTCGGGGGTTGTCCTAGGTTTCAGGCGTTGTTAGAATCGAGCGTTTTGCATCGGCTAGGGCGGTCGGCCGCCGGGCGGTGCGAAAGCGCCGAGCCCCTCCCTGGAGTGGCGAGGAACGCGAAATCCGTTGAATCGGCCACCACGGTCGCCTTTTGAGCCCCATCCGCCTTGCGTGGCTTGGGTGGTTGGCTATATTAAGAGGTTCGCGTGGTGGGCTGGACCGGCTAGCGTAGCTCAATCGGCAGAGCAGCTGATTTGTAATCAGCAGGTTGTGGGTTCAAGTCCCTCCGCTAGCTCGTAACTGGGGGGATGCCAAAATCCGCCCAATTGGCTAGTAGAGATCAACCCGTCGCGAGGGGCGTGGTCTGGCCAGAGAGTTGATAAGACCAAGAGCTTAGCCCGACGCGGTTGGCGGCGCCCGACTGCAAAACCGAATATGAAGGGGGGGTTTCCCGAGCGGTCAAAGGGGTCAGACTGTAAATCTGATGGCAGTGCCTTCACAGGTTCGAATCCTGTACCCCCCATTTTTCGGATAACGACCACTGTATTGCGGGTGTAGCTCAACGGTAGAGCTGTAGCCTTCCAAGCTATTGACGAGGGTTCGACTCCCTTCACCCGCTTCGGCGGACAATCGAGTGAAGGTCGAACCGCCCACGGAACGAAGACGTATCGTACCACCCGTGCTGGTAATCGGCAGAGAAAGCGAGAGAGATACGAATTAGGAAAGACCGGCGGCGAGGGTGTGACTTGCCGGTTGCACTCGACCCATGGGGGCTGTAGAGCCACTAGACACGGGGTTTGTACGGGATGCCCCATTGAGTTGGAGAACCCAATAAGAGGGGCCCCGGTGTTGGGCGGCCCAGCGATGGGCATCCCGGCGGAGGGTGACCCTGCTGGCTGCTGTAGCTCAGTTGGTAGAGCGCGTCCTTGGTAAGGACGAGGTCATGGGT
>CAYYNP010000257.1:0-14624 GCA_964472545.1 uncultured Planctomycetaceae bacterium
TCGGAGCCAGTCCCCCTTTTCCACTCCCGCGAATCGACTTTGCAGTTCTCCTGGACGCAAAGCGACGGCTCTTGCGGTCTCTTCGCGCCGGCGGTATAATGATGGGTTCCGATCCTCCAGCCGATGCCTCGTTGAGCCCCTGCCTGCGAACCTCCCTGCCTATGATGCCCCAGCGACGCGACGACCTGCGGAACATTGCCATCATTGCCCACGTCGACCACGGCAAGACGACGCTGGTCGACTGTATGCTGCGCGAGAGCGGGCAGTTTCGCGCGTCGCAGCTTAGCGGCGAGCAGATTCTCGACACCAACGACCTGGAACGGGAACGTGGCATCACGATCCTGGCCAAGAACATCGCGATTCCGTACAAGGGCGTGAAAATCAACATCATCGACACGCCGGGCCACGCCGATTTCGGGGGCGAGGTCGAGCGGGTGTTGCGAATGGCCGACGGATGCCTGGTGCTGGTCGACGCGGCCGAAGGGCCCATGCCGCAAACGCGGTTCGTTTTGAGCAAGGCGCTGGAAGAGAACCTGCGGCCGATCGTGGTGATCAACAAGATCGACCGCCCCGACGCCCGGCCGCACGAAGTGGTCGACGAGGTGTTCGAGCTGTTCCTTCAGCTTGGGGCCGACGATTCGCTGGCCGATTTCCCGTATCTCTTCGGCAGCTCGAAGGAGGGTTTCGCCACCCACGATCCCGACGTGCCGGGCGATACGATCCGGCCGCTGATGGATTTGATCCTCCAAGAGATCCCCGGCCCGACGATCGACGCCGGCCAGCCGCTGCAGATGCTCGTGACCACGCTCGACTGGTCCGACTACGTGGGCCGCATCGCCATCGGCCGGGTGCGTGCGGGGACGATCCGCAAGGGGCAGAGCGTCGTCTTGATGCAGGCCGACGACCGCACGGCGCCGGGCAAAGCCGCCTCGGTCTATACGTTCGACAAGCTCGGACGCAACGAAGTCGGCCGGGCCGAGGCCGGCGATATCGTGGCCGTGGTCGGGCTGGCCGACGTCGAACTCGGCGATACGATCTGCGCGCCCGAAGCGCCGCGGGCGTTGCCGCGGGTGAGCGTCGACGAGCCGACCTTGCGGATGACGTTCGGTATCAATAACTCGCCCTTGGCCGGGCGCGACGGAAAGTACGTGACCAGCAGCCATCTCCGCGAGCGGCTGACGCGCGAGTTGGAGCGAAACGTCGCGCTGCGCGTCGAGCCGATCTCCGGCACCGAGCAATTCGCCGTCTCCGGACGAGGCGTGTTGCACCTTTCCGTGCTGATCGAGACCATGCGACGCGAATCGTACGAGTTTTCGGTCGGCAAGCCGGAGGTGATCTTCCGCCGCAGAAACGGCACCGTCGAGGAACCGTTCGAGACGCTGGTGGTCGAAGTGCCCGACGGCCAGACCGGCCCGGTGATGGAGATGGTCGGGGGGCGGCGCGGCCAGTTGACCAATATGACGACTCGCGGCGACTACACCCACATGACCTTCTCGATCCCCGCCCGAGGGCTCATCGGGCTCCGCACGAAGCTGTTGAACGCCACGCAGGGGACCGCCGTGATCCACCATCGGTTCGAGGGCTACAAGCCGAAAGAGCCGTCGATCCCCGGGCGTCCGACCGGCGTGCTGGTTTCGACCGTGCCGGGCAAGGTGGTCGCGTTTGCGTTGGACACGCTGCAACAACGCTCCGAGTTGCACGTGACGCCGGGCGACGTCGTCTACGAGGGCATGATCGTCGGCGAAAACAGCCGCAGCGACGACATGGACGTCAACCCGACCAGGGAGAAGAAGCTCACCAACATCCGGGCCGCCGGCAGCGACCGCAACATCCTGCTGAAGCCGGCCCGGCGTCTCTCGCTCGAAGAGGCCCTGGAGTTCATCGAAGCCGACGAACTGGTGGAGATTGCGCCGACCCAAATGCGGCTGCGCAAAATCCTCTTGAAGGAAACCGACCGCCGCCGCGCGGCCCGGGCCAAGGCGAAGCAAGTGCAAGGCTCGTAAGACACGTTCTCTTATGGCGGAGGGCATCTCGACGATCGCCAAGCCTTCGGGCCTGCCACGCTACTTCGGCATCGTGCCGGCCGTGCGTATCTCGGGATCGATCGCAAACTTCCGATAATCGTCCAGATACGGCACGTTGCAGTCGATCCAGGCACAGAGCGTGCGCCATTCGGACCGAGTGAGCTGCACGTCGTAATGCCCTTCGGCCAGCAGCTTCATCAACGGGCTAACGCGCGAGCCCCAGCTTCCCGGCGGGGTGTGGTATTGGTCGATGTCGGCGTAGCGGACGTGCGGCAACAGCGTCCAATAGGCGGCGTAGGTGTAGAACTGCTTGTAGCCTTCCTTGTAAGTCGTCCAGACGTTGGGCACGAAAACCTCTGGCTGGGCCCCGGCCGTGCGAAGGTCGAACGACTTGTCGTCACCTTCACTGCCGTCGTGGCAAGAAACGCAACGTCGGTCGAGGATCGGTTGCACCAGCTTGGGGAAGCCGAACGTCTGCACGCCCCACGGCGGCGGCTCGAGCTGCGACACCTCATGCCGCAACGCCATCGGCGAACGGCCGATCCGCGGGCTGCTGGTCATCGGCTCGTGACAGCCGACGCAGCCGACCGTTTCGCCGGGCTTCACGTCGGTCGTCATCCGCATCGTGTGCAACGCCCGATAGTCTTCGTCGAGCACCGAGAAGAAGACGGCTGCCGCAGCCGGCACGCGAAGATAGGCCGAACCGTCGGGCTCGATCGGCACGGTGCCCAACACGGTCTTGGTCTCGAACCCGCCCATGCCGACCCAGATGTTGCACGGCGACGTGTGGACGTGGCGTTCGTGGGCCTGCACCACGCGGAGGTATCGGGCTCGGCCGCGCATTTGCCGCGGCAGACCGGTGTGGACGTCTTGGACGAAGAACTCGCCGAACTGTTGCTCGCCGCCTGTTTTCACATCGCCCGGTCGCACGTCGGCCACCACGGCCGGCTTCGGCCGTGGGCGGATCGGCGTGGGATACATGGCCGAGAATTCCGCGTCGCGATAGATCAGTTCCATGCCGCCGTAGCCGTCGGCCAGGTAGATTCCCAATCGCCCGGCCGCGCGGCGATCCGCAGCCCCGGTGCCCTCCGGATCGTAGCAGACGAGGAAGTAGTTCTCCGACAGCGGGAACGGGCAGTCGCACGACCCGGTCACCACACAGCGATGCGACTCGGCCACGTCGCGGCCGTGACGCAAATCGACCACCAGCAGGTTGCCGCTGCCGTCGTTGTGATGATGGGCCTCGATGCAGACGACCTGGCTGGTGCCGGGGATCTGCCGGCAACGGGCGTAATTGCGCTCGCCGGTCAGATAACCGCCGATGATTCGCGGGTAGGTGCCGTCGGGCCGCACGTTCCAGATCAGTTGCGTGGGCCGCCAGAACCGCATCACGTATTCCCAGCGGGTGAACATGATGCTGCCGTCGTCCATCAAGGCCGGGTCCCATTCGCCCTCCTTGGCCCAGGTGATCTGGCGAACGTCGGAGCCGTCGGCCTCGGCCGTGTACATGCAGTCGGCCCAGGCCCAATCGCCGCATTGCACCATCCCGCCGGCCCGCGGCGACATGAAGGCAATCCGTCCGCCCGGCAGATAGATCGGATCGGTGCTCTCCTGCCATCGCGTGGTTCCGTGGGTGATTTGCCGCGGCGGCGACTTGCCGTCCAGCGCCATCTCCCAGAGTTGGTAGAAGGTGCCGTTGCCGATCGAGTCGGCCACTGCGCGGCCGAAGCCGGGGCTCTCTTCCATGTTGGTCACGTCGGCGGCCGCAAAGCCAAAGAGAATCCGCTTGCCGTCGAAGGAGACGTCGGGCCGGCCGAAGAGCCCCTCGGGGAACTTGCCCCGGCTGAGCGGAACGACCGTCGGCGGGGCGTCGGGTCGAAGGTCCTTTAGCACGCAGATCTCGCCGCCGAGCCGGTTGTATCGCGAGCGCCGCCGGGAACACTGGTGGTTGTGATCGGCGTGGTGACGGCGAACGAACAGCAGCCCGTCGTGTTCATGCAGCAAAGGGTTCTTCCATGCTAGCCGTCGGACGGCCCAGCGGGCGTCGAGATAGACTTGTTTCCATGCCACGGGGTCGAAGTTCTTTGTCGTCGTGAGGGCCTCGGCGTTCTTGGCGGTCTCTGGCAGAGCCTCGGCGCAGGATAGTAGCCATCTCGCTCCGCGAGATGGTGGTCCGTCTCGCGGAGCGAGACGACTACTATCGGTAAGCCGAAGATCGGCCAAAATCTTCTCGCCGCGCCGTAGATGATGATCCACCCGCGCCGCGACGGTCTTCTCGACAATTGCCCGCAACGCCTCCGGCGCGTCGGATGCCGGCGCCTTCAGCAGGCCGTCCTGGCGGAGCCAATCCTGCTCGATCGGATCGGTCAGCGCCCAAAGCGGCTTCCGTGCCGGCCGCGGTGGCGGCGGCGTGGCGGGCGCGTGGAACGCCGCGCGCTGTTCGGCCGGCGGGGCGGCCAGCGGCGTCTTGTCGGTCGACCAGACCCGCACGTAGCAGACCAGCGCGTTGGCCCCTTGGACCCTGATAAAGTGCAAGTCGAGCGGCCCGCCGTCGGCGTAGGCGGCCTTGGGAACGTCGAAGAGATAACGTCCAGGCACGCGCACCGGCAGTTCCCGATCGCCGTGTACCTCGTGGCCGTTGGCCGTCAGCCGCTGCACGCGTCCGCCGTTGTCGAGGTAGACCACGTCGACCTTGTACGACGCGGCGGGCTTCGCGCCGAGATAGCGCAGCACGCACGCCTGATTATCGAACACGATTGCCCGATGCTCATCCGGTGCGTCGACCATCGTGGGCGGATAGATCCAGGGTGTGCCCACCACGACGTGCGTCTGCTGTGCCGTGCCGCAGTTGTCCTCGGCCACCAGGTGATAGCCGGGCGGGGGTTCGAAGGCCGGGGCTTCCTCGGCCGTGACGTTCGGGCACGGCAAGTGAAACAAGGAGATGCCCCCAAAGACAAGCAGTCGGCCGATGATTAGACGTAGTGACATGGCTTAGTTTCCTTTCCTGAGCAATGCCTTGTACTTTAGCCACCGGCCGCGGGGAGGTCAAACAATGCCCTCGGCTAGTCCCTGTCTAATGGATCATCGCTTGCGCCCCTCGCCGCCGAACGGCTGTAGCCGAAAACGGTAGCCGTACGACTTCTCGGTCAACTGAAACTCGGCGTGCGGCCGGGCACCCCAACTGTTGTCGCCGCCGACGCCCATCTGGCGATGGTCGAGGTTCAGCGTGATCGACTCCTGTCGAGTCAACTCGTAGGTGTGTTCGGCGGCGTCCAGATCGGCCGTCGTGTAGTGCCGGGCGCTGACGCTCAGCAGCGGCATGCCCACGGCCATCAGCCCGACGCCATCCTCATTGGCCAGCTTGACCCAGCGGACGTCGGTGACGTTGCCGTTCTCCTGCGGACGCGAGTAGTCGACGAACATCCCGTCGACCGTCCGCTGCCAGACGCCCACCGGACAGCAATCCTTGCGGTCGGAATAGTTCTCCCACGGACCGCGGCCGTACCACGTGAGCTCCTCGAACCCGCCGGGCACGGTCATCTGCATGCCGAACCGCGGCATCTCGGGTAGTTTCTTCTGGCCGGCCTGATAGCGGCAGTCGATCACCACGTCGCCGATGCCGCGGACCTCGTAGCGGACGCGGTAGTCGGCTTCAACCTGCGGTAGCCGGGCCGTGACGTCGACGGCAACCAGCCCCGGAAACTCTTGCGTGACCTCGACTCGCTGCACCTCCCAATCGCGTCCGGCATCGCGCCACACGGCACACCGCCCGGGCATGCCGTTGCCACGGTCGTTGTCGATCGGCGCCCGCCAGAAGTGCGGCCGGGGGCCCTTTTCGATCAGCTCCACGCCGCGATACTCCATCGACGAGATCACGCCGGCGGTCTTGTCAAAGACCAGCGTGAAATCGTCGCCGACCACGGTTGCCGACTCGGCGTCTTGCTTCAGCGTGAGTTCCGGCATGGTCTCCGGGTCGATTTCCGGCAGCGGCGCTTCCCACGGCAGCTTGAATTGCTCGAAGGCCACCTCGTGCCCCTGCTTGGCCCAGGGGGCGTCTTCGGTAAGCCGGAAGCGGACGTTCAGCCAGTACTCGACGCCGGCGGCAATCTGCGGCTTCGGCAGCGGGACGGTCACGACATGCTTCTCGCCCGGGCCGATCCTCGGCAATTCCAGTTCGCCCTTGGCCACCAAGTTGCCTTCGGCCCGGACGTTCCACTCGGCCGCAACGAACCCCAGGTCGATGAAGTCGTAGAGATTGGCGATCTCGATCTTCCCGGCGGCCAGATCGACCGGCTTGACCTGGATCGACTGATAGACCTTCTTCACCTGGTGCAAGCTCGGGTGCGGCTTGCGGTCGCTGCCGACCAGGCCGTTCATGCAGAAGTTGCCGTCGCTGGGAGTGCCCGAGGGACCGAAATCGCCGCCGTAGGCGAAGAACGTGGCGTCGGGGGCCGATTGCTCGGCGACCGTGTCGAGTTCGAGCCAGAGCACCGTGTCGTCATCAGGTTTGCGTTGGGCGTCGGTGAGTTCCTTCAGCGAGAGGGCCCGGCGATGGATAGCGGCCGAGGCGATGACCCCGCTGAGTCGTCTGTCTTCGTGCGTCGAGTTGCGGCCCACGTTCACCGGCGCGGCGCAATGGGCGATCGGGCCGCCGTAGTCCACCGACGCGGTGCGGCGGCCGTCGACGTAGAGCGTCACCTGACGGCCGTCGTAGACGCCGGCCACGTGGTGCCAGCCGTCGTACCAGTCGTCGGGAATCGGTGCCGCGGCCGTCTTCCAGCCGCCGGGGGCGCCGGGGGCGTAGATGAAGAACTGCAAGTCGCCGCCCTGCTGTTTCAGGCCGTATTGAAAGTCGCCTTTGAGGATGAAAGGGCTGTGGGTATCGGTCGGCAACGGTTTGACCCAGGCTTCGAGCGTGACCTGTCTTCCGGTAACATCCAACGGCGGCACGTCGGGCAGGACGACGAAACCCCGCACGCCGCAGCCGCCATCGTCGACGATCACGTCGCCGTGTACTGTGCCAACCAGCCCCAAGCGGCTGAGGTCCTTGACGGTCTTCTTCGCCGGCACCTTCTTTCGTAGCCCCTGGTCGACCCAATCCCAAACGAGCGCCCCTTGCAGGTGTTTGTGTTTGTAGATCGGCCGCCAATAGCTCCACAGATCGCCCATGCTGTTGCCCATGGCGTGGGCGTACTCGCAGAGGATCATGGGCCGCGTTTGCGGGCGGCTGCCGTAAGCCTCGACGCTCGCCGGCGAGGGATACATGGGGCAGACGATGTCGGTGTTCGCTCCCGTGCCCGCCCGTTCGTAGTGGACGGGGCGGGTGGGATCGTTCGCGCGGATCCAATCGGCGGTGGCGGTGAAGTTCACGCCGTCGCCGGCCTCGTTGCCCAGCGACCAGATGATCACCGACGGGTGGTTCTTGTCGCGCTCGACCATGCGGATCGTCCGGTCGAGATGGGCCGCCTTCCACGCCGGGTCCTTGGCCAGCGACTCGGCCCCGTAGCCCATACCGTGCGATTCGATGTTGGCCTCGTCGATCACGTACAGCCCATAGCGGTCGCAGAGGTCGTACCACTCGGGCACGTTGGGATAGTGCGCGGTCCGCACGGCGTTGATGTTGAAGCGCTTCATCAGCTCGATGTCGCGGATCATCGACTCGCGCGAGATCGTGTGGCCCGTGTCGGGATCGTGTTCGTGGCGGTTGGTGCCCTTCAGCAGGATCGGCCGGCCGTTGACCAGGAGTTGACCGTCGCGGATTTCGACTTCGCGGAAGCCGAAGTTGCAGGAGACGGCGTCTAATCGCTCTCCGTCGGCATTCTGCAGCACCAGATTCAGATAGTAGAGATTCGGAGTTTCGGCGGTCCACTTCTTGGGATTGCGAACTCGTTGGGTGATGTCGACCGAGATTTCTCCGCCCGGCGGCACCTTGACCGGCCCGTCAGACTGTACGGGCAGCGGATCTACGAGGACCGCCGCGGCCACTTGCTTCGGGCCGCCCTCAATGACGTACGTCACGGGCTTCCTCACGAAAGCTACGCCACTGAGTTGCCCGGAGGCCGGCTCGGCGCCGAGGTTTCGCAACTTGACGTTGAGCTTCAGCGTAGCGTCGCGATAGTCTTCGTCCAGGTCGGTGCGGATGCGGAAATCGCGGACGTGTAGCTTGGCGGTGGAATAGAGACAAACGTCGCGGAAGATGCCGCTTAAGCGCCAGAAGTCCTGATCCTCCAAGTAGGAGCCGTCGCTGTAGCGGTAGACTTCGACCGCCAGCAAGTTCTCGCCCGGCTTGAGATATTTCGTGACGTTGAACTCCGCCGGCGTGCGGCTGCCTTGGCTGTAGCCGACCTTGCGGCCGTTGACCCAGACGTAGAAGGCCGACTCGACGCCGGCGAAATGGAGGAAGACCTGGCGGCCGTCCCAATCCTCCGGTACGGTGAACGTGCGGCGATAAGAGCCCACCGGGTTGTCGTCGTGGGGGATCCGCGGCGGTTTGGCCGGACTGAACGGGTAGCGGATGTTGACGTAAATCGGCACGCCGTAGCCGTGCAGTTGCCAGGCGGAAGGCACGGGGATCTTGTCCCAGCCGGAGGCGTCGAAGTCTGGTCGATAGAATTCGCGCGGACGATCCGCCGGTTTGGCAACCCAATGAAACTGCCAGGAGCCGTTCAGCGAATGGCGGAGCGGAGAGGTTGTGCCGTCGCGTTCGTTGCGCATTAGCGAGAACGGCGAGTCAAACGGCACCATCGTCGCATGCGGCGGTTCCTTGCCGACGTCGAACACGGCCGGGTTTTCCCAGTCGGGGAGCTCTTCGGCCGTCGTAGGAAATGTGCACGAAATCGACAGGATGGCAATCAGCGCTGACACGATGATGGGCGACCTCATCGACACCTCTCCTTCCACACGGGAACACGAACCAAAGGGCATGGCGACGCCGCCCATTGTATCCGATTCCGACCGGCCGGCCAGCACCGTGCGAGAAGAGCAAGGGGTGGCTGGGGCAAAGCGCAGCGGTGCCCCAGATGACCTGAGAACCGGGGGCACCGCTGCGCTTTGCCCCAACCACCCACCTGCCTATCGAGGCACAATCCGCATCGCTTGTCCGCCGTTGGCCGCCAGGTCGGCCGAGAGCACGGTGGTCGAATCGACGGCGATCCGCCGCACGTCGACGTTCCGCGGCGCGTCGCCTTCCGGGCTGCCGTCGCTGTAGATCTCGGCCGTGTACTGCTTGCCGGACTCGAGGAAACGCATCGGGATCCGCAGCGTTCGCCGTCGCACGGCATTAAGTGTGCCCACGAACCACGCGTCGCCGCTGCGCCGCGCGATCGTGGTGTATTGGCCGACCTTCCCGCCGATCACCCGGGTTTCGTCCCACACGGTCGGCACGTGCTTGAAGAAATCGAGCGGCTCTTCCTCGCCAAAATGCTCCGGGCGGTCGTACCAGAAGAGGAACTGCAAGGGGCTGTAGAACACCACCGAAGCAGACAACTGATGTGCCCAGGTGGTTTGGATTCGGCCGCAATACCAGCAGACGGTATAATCGCCCGCCCCGCAGAGGCCGCGGGTGTAGGGCAGGATCAGGTTGTGTTCGGCCGGCGGCATGCACTCGTTACCGCGGATGCCCTCTTGGGTCATCAGGTTGGGATACGTGCGGCTGTAGCCGGTGGGCCGGTATTCGTCGTGGACGTCGACCATCAGTTCATACTTGGCCGCTTTGCGGACCGCCTCGTGCAGCCAAGAGGTCCACTGCTGCGAGCCGACCTGCACGAAGCCGTACTTCACGCCCTTGATGCCCCACTCCTGAAACAGCGGCAGGATTTCGTCGAGCTGCCGTTCCAGCGAGCGGCGGTTGACGTAGACGATGATCCCGATATCCCGCTCTTTGGCGTAGCGGATCACCTCGTGCAGGTCGAGATTGCCCGGGGCGCCGCCCTTGTTGGCGTCGCGGGTGATGGTCGTGGCGTCGGACCGTTCGTCGCCTTCGGGGCCGTACCAGCCGGCGTCGTATTCGACGTATTGCAGGCCGCGTTTGACGGCCAGATCGACGCACGCCTTGCCGCCGGCGGTGGTCAACGTGACCTCGCGGATCACCTTGCCGGGCTTGATCCAGGAGGGGTCCTCGATCGCGCAGGGATCGTTGAGGTTCAAGAGCAGGTAGTTCTGCTCGAGCAGCTTGTTGGGATCGTCGGCGATCATCACCACCCGCCAGGGCGTGGTGTACGGTGCGGTGGCCGTGACGTGGCCGGCGAGCATGCTCTTAACCGTGTTGGGACGTCCGGCGGGCATCAGCCGCATCCGGGCGTAGTCGACCAGCCGCGCCTCGCCGACGGCCACGGCCGGTCCGCCTTCGGGCTGGACCAACAGCGGCCGCTCGCAGTTGGAGCGGACTTCGCTCAACCGCTTCTTGGCGTAAACACCCTGGGCCGAATAGACCGGCCAGGCGACGTGGTCGGCGGTGAAGCGGAACTGGGTGTTTTCGGCGGTGATCGTGAAATCCCTGATCGCGTCTTGCTTCGGGATCGTGTAGCACAGCGCCGCCCCTTCGTCGTACGCGCGGAACGTCAACAGCAGCCGGCGCGAAGGGTTTTGGTTGTCCTTGAGTTCGACGGTCAACTCGTTGTAGTGATCGCGGATCGTGCTCCGCTCGCCGTAGACGGGCTGCCAGGTTTCGTCGTGCGCGCTGGACGCCGTGCCGACGATCGAAAGGCCCGATTCGAGGGCCGGCCGACCTTCGAGTTCGAGTCCCAGCTTCGAGTCGGCCAGGATCGGCTTGCCGCGATACGAGACGCCGTACGACAGGCTCCCGTCGTCGGCCACGTCCAATTGAATCGCGATGTTTCCGTTCGGTGATTTCACTTCAGCCGCCCGTGCCGGACCGAGAACCAACAACACGGCCAGGGCCGATGCGATCGAAGTGAACGAGAGGCTGCGGATACTCATGGGTGTGTTCCTCAGTTCGTGCTTGGGTCAACATCGCCGCAGTGGCCTACCCGTCCGAGAACAGGTCTGCGTCTCGCTCGGCGTCGCCGGTGGTCGTCAGGTCGTCGGGATCGAACGTGATTCGGCGAATGCTCCGCTTGTCGTCCACCGGGACCATTTGCCGGAGGACTTCGTCGGAAAGCCCGTCTTGATCATCCTCTTCCCAGAACGCCGGCTCGCGCACCGCGTTGACCGTGCCCCGCAATTGAGCGTAGGCGCCGTAGTCAACGCTGAACAGATCGTAGCGTACGCCCGGCCGGTCGGGGTGCGAGTACGTCCCTCCCAACCGGTGCAGGACCCGTTCGTTCAGCAGTCGCACGAGTCTGGGGTTCTCTACCTTGCTCGATTCGACCAGGAACGTTCTCGACTTGTACCCTTTGAGCACGTGGTTGACCAGATGCGTGAGCGTTTCTCGGGCGGCCTTGTCGGCGTAGACGTTTCCGGCCTTCTCCGACTCGAACCACGAGATGGCCGCCGAGACCACGTTGTGGATGCTCACGGCCTTGGAAGCCGACGACTGCCGAAAGTAGTCGAAGTAGGCCCGCGAGAAAACGCAAAGGAAGTCGCGGCAGTTTCCCTCGGCCGCCCGCACAAGTTCGACGAACGACTTCTGCTGCGTGAACAGGGTGCAGATCACGTGTGCTTCCTTGTCGCGGGCACTCAACGAGAGGTCCCACTTCAGGCTTACGCCAAGATGATTGTAGAGGAGTTGGGCGAAGAAGCTGGCGACGAATTCTCGTTTCTGATCGTAGACCAGGTAGCGGTCCATGTCGATCACGTCGGGAATATCGGCGCCCCGTTCCAGCCCGATGCGACCCCCGTTATGGCGCCGGGCAAACTTGCACTGGTAGTTGACTGCCAGAATCTTCAGACAGATTTCTGGCACCGAGAGCACGCCTCGCTTGAGATACTCGGCGAAATGCGGTTGGGCGGCTTGCGGTATTCGCGCCCACTCATCGAGGATCACGTGCATACCGTCTACGCCCAGTTCGCGCACAACTTGCCTCAAGACGTCGGCAATCTGGCGATAGTTGAACATCGACTGCTCCGGCTCGCGCGAGACCTTCATGGCCGGAACCAGCCCGTCGGCCAGCTTGGCGATCACGCCGTTCTGACGGTTCTCGTCCGCCGCCTCCATCCGCAAGGCATGGTCGAGCAAGTCCGTTCCAAGTTGGTTCAACAGCGTTATGAAGTACTTCTGCGCGACGACTTCCGGGTCGAGGTCGGTGCCGCTGTATCCGCTCCCGAGACTCGTGCAGTCAACGTACAGCGCCAAGTCGCCGTGCTCGGTGGCGTCTTGTTGAAACACGCGCAGCAAATGCGTCTTGCCTGTGCCTCGGCGGCCGAGGATGAGTTGCGTGTTGGGGGACTGCACGCGATCGAAGAAATCGCTCGTGACGAACACGCGGGCAAGCCGGACCCGGTCGGTCTGCTTCTCGGCCCGCAGTTGCAAGTCGCTGACCGCTCGGCGAAACGCCAACGTTTGCAGCAGATCTGACGGTTCGGTCATGGGATGAACTCAGTTACTTGCTTTCCAGTGCAATCACCCCGTCCCAGTCGGGTGGGGGAACGCGGTTGTGTTGGGCGATGTAGACGGTCAGGAAGTCCTTGACCTGGTCTTCCGACGGGATGCGGTGCAACAGCTCCAAGGCTTCCGGCCAGTAGCCGGACAGGAAGGCGTCCAGCGCCGACTCGTAGAAGCCGAGGTGCTCGTCGGTCAGTTCGGGATACTCCTGCGCCGGCGGGAGCAGTTCGCTGACCTCCAACGGCGTGTCGAGCCCATAGGGCCGCACGATCGCCAGCCGCCGCACGCGGGCTACGTCGGCCGGCACCACCCCGCGGATGGCCGCGGCGGTGGTTTCGTCCAACAGCACGGCGGCTCGGAGGATCTTGGTCATCCCCTCCAGCCGCGAGGCCAGGTTAACCACCGGCCCGAACGCGGAGACCTTGACCTGATCGACCGTGCCGATCTTGCCGGCCACGGCCTTGCCGGTGGCGATGCCGATACCGGCGTGGAAGCCGACCAGGGGGCTGTCGGCCTGTCGGGCGGTGGCCTCGAACTCGGCTCGCACGGCCAACGCCGCGCGGCAACAGCGGACCACGGCGTCATCCTGAGCCAGCGGCCAGCCCCAGAAGCCCATCGCCGCGTCGCCGTGGAAATCGCCCACCACGCCGCCCTGCTGGTGGATCTGATGGGTCATTACGCCCAGGGCCTTGCTCACCCGCTGCAAGAGGCCCGGCAGGTCGTCGGCGTGTCGTTCCGTTTCCCGCGAGAAACCCCGCAGGTCGCAAAAGAGCACGGAAACCTCCGTCTCACGGGGCGCCAGCACAACGTTGGGGTCTTCGCCGGCCAGGGCGTCGAGCACCACGGGCGAAAGGAACTGGCTGAGGCTCGCATGTTGGTGTTCCAACAGCCGCATCTGCCGCAGCGAGCCGAGCATGGCGGAGACCAGTTCGGTGAATTTCACGTCTTCCCGCAAGTCGGTCGAATCGCTGGAGGCCGCCGTGCCGGAACGCTCCACGTTGAACCGGCCCGCGATGTACAGCCCCCAGCCCTGGCACGACTTGCCCGGCACGGGCGTGCAGAAGGCCCAGTCGTAGTTCTCGCTCTCGGTGAAGGCTTGCGAGTCGTCGTCGGCCGGGCCGCGCCAGCCGTGCATCACGCTCTGGTGCTGGTGGATCGCTTCGAGGATCAGCCCGCCACTGGGTTGGAAGTCGCTGCCCACCAGCAGCCGCTGGTCCCAGTGCAGCATGCGGATCGACGCGCGGGCGTCGGGCGGGGCGTCCGGGGAGATCGCCTCCGGCGAGATCGAAGCCGGCAAGACCGGCGTGAGTTGGACGGAATCTGCTGCCGGAACCGGGGCTTGGTCGTCGCCGCACGGATATGCTGCTCGATCACCGCCAGCTTCTCCCGCAGCCAAGCCGCCTTCGAGATCCCCGTCACCCTCGTCCACCGCCACCACGGCCGCGGCGTCTGCCCGGGGAATGCCGGCCAGCAGCATGCTCACCAGCCGGACGAACAACTCCGCGTCGCCGGCGGCCCCGGAAATCACCTCCGGCAGCCGGCTGAGCACCTCGATGCGGTGATCCGGATTGTGGAAGCGGACCTGCTTGAGGTACTGGGCACTGTACGACTGCTGTTTGACCGGCTCCGGGACGTCGGCCGTGATGCTCACCCGCTGATCGGCCAGCGTGAACGTCGTCTGGCCGATGACGAAGTGCTCGCCCGGCTGAAGCGTGAAGCGCGATTGCTCCTTGCCGCCGGAAAAGACGGGGTTTCGGGCTTCGGCGATCCGGATCACCTCAAGCCCTTGGCCGGTCCAGCGCATGCTGACGTGCCGCCGCGAGACGTGCTGATCCCAAGGCACCGCCCAAACGCCGGCCAACCGGCCCAGCACCACCGTCTGCTTGATCGGCAGCGCACGCCGCCAGCGTTGTTGGGGTTCGACGCCTTGTGCGATCAGATCGGGCATGGGGGGAGTTGGTAGTATGCGGTAGGCAGTATGCAGTAGACAGTAGGTAGTTGGCCTTCGAGCGGGATACCAGAGACGGGTGACGTCGCCCTCATCTCTTCACCCCCTCACCTTGTCACCCCCTCACCTTGTCACCCCCTCACCTTGTCAC
>CAYYNP010000258.1:0-14623 GCA_964472545.1 uncultured Planctomycetaceae bacterium
TCGGAGCCAGTCCCCGTTTTCCACTCCCGCGAATCGACTTTGCAGTTCTCCTGGAAGACCCCGGGGAGCGCTTGCGTCCGCCCCGCTTTCGTGATAGCCTAAATGGTGTGGGGCAAAGGCATGTGGGATCGCGCTATGGGACTTATCGTGCTATCGCTGGAAGTGGGCAATCCGTCCGAGCCGGATGTCACCCAGACGATTGAGTTTCTGATCGACTCCGGGGCGATCTACTCGGTGGTTCCCACGCCGATCCTCGAGCAATTGAAGATCAAGCCGCTGGCCGAGGAGACCTTCCATCTGGCCGACGGCTCGACGATCGTCCGCCGCAAGGGTGGCGCGTTGTTCCGCTACGGCGACCGCGTTGGCGTGGCCGACGTGATCTTCGGCGAAGAAGATGACAGCACGCTACTGGGAGCCTTCAGCCTCGAAGCACTGGGGCTGGCGCTGGATCCTCTGCGGCGCGAGTTGCGTCCGATGCCGATGATCTTGGGAGGGGCGTCTCGTCGGAACGGTTGACTCTCGTCGGCCGGGTGCCATGCCCACGCTTGCGTGGGCCGGGTGCCATGCCCACGCTTGCGTGGGCATGTAGGGTGAGTTCTCCGCATGCCCACGCAAGCGTGGGCATGGCACCCGAGTTTCTAGAGTTGACAGAGCACTAATGCCGCACCGTGGCCGTCATCATGGCATTGGCCAGGAACGAGGAAAGAAACACGCCGATAAAGAACAGCGGCCCCAGGGTCCCGGCGGCGGGCACGTCGAGCAATCCCGTCAGCAACGCCAATCCGCCCACCAGCGCCAAGCCGGCCGTGCCCAGCGCCATGTTTCGCCGGGGCCAGCCTGCGTCGCAGCGGAAGACGGCCGAGCAGGGGATTGCCATCACCGCGCACCCCAATGCCGCCATGATCAACGGGAAGCTCCCCAGAACCAGCCCCAGCACGAGACAGATCACCGCGCCGAGCAGGCACGAGCCGACCAGATTGGCGCCGCGGCGTTCGTCGCCGTCGAGGACGTGTTTGCCGAAACGGTCCAACCGCAGCATCAGGTTAAACAGCGGATCGGCCAACCACGACACCACGACGAACGCACCGTACGCCACGACCACCGGCAGCACGAACGGCTGCAAGGCCGGGTTCGCCCGGGCGGCCCGCTGCAACACCTGGATGCCGAAGTAGAGCCCCAGGACGAGTCCCCATTGAACGGACGGACTGAGCTTGCTCATCCAGAGGAAGTAGCCGAGCATCAACCGATAGAGAGGGTTCCGCGCCTTCAGCGCCGTGAGCATCCCTTGCTGGGCCCATCCCATGTTGGGCTCCAGCCGCAAGGCCTCGCGAAAGTGCTCCTGGGCGCCGCGGATATTGCCCATTTCGAGCAGGGCCCAACCTTGGTTGGCGTGGCTCATGGCATCGTCGGGATCGCGCGACAACGTGGCGTTCAGCGCGGCGTGGGCCTCCGATTGGCGGCCCAGCTTGACCAGCGCCATCGAGCGGGCGTTGGCACACCGGATGTCTTCCGGATCGGCCTGCAACCCCCGTTCGGCGGCCGCCAGCGCGTCGGCCCAGTGTCCCATCGAGTACTCGATCATGGCCAGCAGACCCCAGAGTTCGGATCCCTCCGGATGCAGCCGGATCGCCTCCTGAACGGCGGTTTTCGCGTCGGGCTCGCGATTGCGGCGGAAGAGGACCTGGGCCAACACGTAGTGCGAGAACCAGCCGTCGGGCGCCAAGTGGACCGCCGCCTCGGCCTCGCGGGTCGCCTCGGCGTATTGCTGCCGGTCGATCAGACACAGCCCCAGCAGCGCGTGCGCCCGATCGTTGTGTGGGTCGAGCGAGAGCGCTTGGCGCAGCTCGTTCTCGGCCAGCTCCGGCTTCGACTGCTGGATCAGCGTCGCGGCGCGAAGCACAAGCATCGATACCTGCGCTGGGTCGGTCATTTGAGCTTCAGGTACTCCAGCACGTCGTCGTAGGTGCCGCCCTGGTTGGAATAGAGCGCGTAGTTCTTGGCCGTGGCGAACCAGTCGGTGGTGCTCGGCCGGACCTTCTTGACCGCCGCGGTCAGGTCGCGCGTCCGCAGCGGCTGCATGGCGCCCTTCTTCATCGCCTCGGCCAGCTTCGCCTCGACGGCCACGTCGACCACGGCCTTCAGATCGGCCCCGGAGAAGTCTCGGGCCTTCTTGGCCACCTGGTGGTGATCGAGGTCGGCCGACGGCTTTCCGTGGCAGAGGATGCGCAGGATTTCGCCGCGGGCCGGCTCGTCGGGCGGGGGCACGAAGAGGATCCGGTCGAAGCGCCCGGGCCGCCGGAAAGCCGAGTCCATGTGCCAGGGGGCGTTGGTGGCGGCCAGGATCAGCACGCCGTCGTTGGATGTCTCCACGCCGTCGAGTTCCGAGAGGAACTGGTTGATCAGGTGCCGGCCGCCCTGGTTCTTCATATCCGCGCGGCTGGCCCCCAGGGCGTCGACCTCGTCGAAGAACAGCACGCACGGCCGATTCCGCCGCGCGTGGTCGAACAGATCGTGCAAGTTGCGTTCGCTGTTGCCGATCCACATGTCCAATACGTCGTTGATGCCCACGTTGAGAAAGGCGGCGCGAATCTCTCCCGCCGTGGCCCGAGCCAGATGCGTCTTGCCGCAACCCGGCGGCCCATACATCAACACACCGCCGCCGATCGCCTTTCCGTAGGCCTTGAACATCTCCGCGTGGTCGAGCGGATAGATGATCTTCATGCGGATCTCTTCCTTCAGCGCGTCCATGCCGCCGACGTCGCTGAAGCGGATCTTGGGCCGCTCGATGGGCACGCTATCCGCCGATTCCTGAGGTGGCTCCCAGCCGGCGCGGACACGGCCGTCGACAACCTCGGCGTCCTCGTCGGCGTCGATCCCCAACGTCTCCTCGAGGTCGCGATCCCGCAGCGTCTCGTCGGCGTCGACGGCCGCCTTGTATTCGGTCACCGCAAACGGCACGTCGCCGGCGCGCAGCAACAGCCGGGAGTGCAGCAGGTACGCGTCGGCGGGCGTTTCGGCCCCTTTGACCAACTCCTCGACGACCACCATCGCATGGGAGTCTTTGCCCTGCTGAAAGAAGGCCCTGGCCAGTCCCAGTTTCAGCCCGGCCTGACGAGGCGCCAGCGCGAGCGCCTCGCGATACTCCCACTCGGCCTCTTCGGGCCGGCCCAGCCGGATGAGCGTTTCGGCCAAGTGCTCGCGCAGCGGTACGTTCTCGGGCGAAACCTTCAGCGCCGCGCGTAGCGCGTCGATCGACGCGTCGTCTGACATCGATTCCCCTCTAGGCTGACACGTCGTGCCAATTGGATTCGTGAGTGGATTGGATTCGCGGGTGGCCGGGGCAAAGCGCAGCGGTGCCCCAGGTTGCCGGAGCCCATATTGTACCAGAATCTCTGGGGCACCGCTGCGCTTTGCCCCAGCCACCCCACCGTCTTCCCTCACGCACTACTCGATCTGAGGCAACTCCGCAATCGCGCTCTCGATCTTCTCTTGCGGATAGGCATAGTCGTCGAGTTCGCCGCCGAGGAACCGGTCATAGGCGCCCAGGTCGCAGAGGCCGTGGCCGCTGAAGTTCATCAGGATGCACTCTTCCTTGCCTTCCTCGCGGCAGCGGATCGCCTCGTTCACCGCGGCCTGGATGGCGTGGGAGGTCTCCGGGGCGGGGATCGTGCCTTCGGTGGCGGCGAAGAGCTTGGCCGATTCGAAGCACTCGAGCTGGTGGTAGGCCACCGCTTCGATGATACCCAACTCCGCGCACTTGCTGACGGTTGGGGCCATGCCGTGATATCGCAGCCCGCCCGCGTGGATTCCCGGCGGCACGAAACTGTGGCCCAGCGTATACATCTTGATCAGCGGCGTGAGCATCGTGGTGTCGCCGAAGTCGTAGCGATATTCTCCCCGGCTCATCGTCGGGCACGAACGCGGCTCGGAAGCCACGAATCGGATGTCCTTGCCGGCGATCTTGTGGCGAATGAAGGGGAAGGCCAGCCCGGCGAAGTTGCTGCCGCCGCCGGCGCATCCGACCACCACGTCGGGGAAGTCGTCGACCATCGCGAGTTGCTTCTCGGCCTCGAGCCCGATCACGGTCTGGTGCAACATCACGTGGTTCAACACGCTGCCCAGCGTGTACTTGGTGTCCTCGCGGCTGACGGCCGCCTCGACCGCTTCGCTGATGGCGATGCCCAGGCTGCCCGGCGAATCGGGATCGGCTTCGAGGATCTTCCGCCCGGCCTCGGTCTCGTCCGAGGGGCTGGCGGTCACCTTGCCGCCCCAGAGCTGCATCATCGAGCGGCGATACGGCTTCTGATGGTAGCTGACCTTGACCATAAACACCTTGCACTCGACGTCGAACAGCTTGCAGGCGAACGACAGCGCGCTGCCCCACTGCCCGGCGCCGGTCTCGGTCGTCAGCTTGTTGATGCCCTGCTGCTTGTTGTAGTAAGCCTGGGCCACGGCCGTGTTGGGTTTGTGGCTTCCCGGAGGGCTGTGGCTCTCGTCTTTGTAGTAGATCCGCGCGGGAGTCTTCAGCGCCTTTTCCAGACCCGTCGCCCGAACCAGCGGCGCGGGGCGCCAGATGGCCAACGCCCGGCGGATGTCGTCGGGAATCTCGACCCATTGCTCCGGACAGACCTCCTGCTTGATCAGCTCCATGGCGAAGATCGGCGCCAAGTCGTCCGGGCCGATCGGCTGCTTGGTTCCCGGGTGCAACACCGGCGGCAGCGGTTCGGGCAAATCGGCCGGAAGGTTGTACCACTTGGTGGGCATATCGCTTTCGGACAACAAGATACGCTTCGTATCCATCTTCTTCTCCTCAGACAACGGGACGTCGCACGACCGATTTGCGCCCGCAGATGGCCGCCGTGGGCCACTTCGGGGCTAACGAAACGGGGCAAAATACCAAATGTAAGGGTTTGACCGGTACCTGTCGACCGCCTGCCCGGCAGTTCGCCGCGCCCGTGCATACCGGCCCCCTTGGGTGTAGCTATTCTGATCGGCCAATTCGCTGGTATTTCGCACGATCCGTGATAGGATCGGGGTTACGCCGTTTAGACACGTTGCCCGGTTGCAGCGAGAGCGACCGGTGTGATGGAATCGGCTATCAACACGGTTGCCGAAGTGCCGATTTCTGCAAGTGTGGTATTATACCGGGCAAGCGAGCGTGTACGGAAACGCGGTCGCGTTCGACCGGCAGGGCTACGCCTGAACAAATCGTGGCCGAGATGAGGAATCGACCTGCTGTGGACGCTCTCCCCCCCCTGCAATCGCATCTGCTGGCGTTTTGGGATCAACTGGACGACGTCGGCCGAGAGTCTCTCGCCGAAGGAATCCGCCGGATCGATTTCGAGTTGATCGATCGGCTCTTTCGCCACAAGGACGACGAAGGCAACGTGCGCGAAATGGTCGCCACGGCGGAAGCCCCGCCGGCAATTCGGCTCGATGCGGCCGAGAACGCCTTCAAGGCGGAAGATGCCCGGCGCGAGGGCCAGCGGGCGCTGGCGGCCGGCGACTTGGGCGTGATCCTGGTCGCCGGCGGACAGGGCACTCGCCTGGGATTCAAACACCCCAAGGGGATGTTCCCCATCGGCCCCGTTTCCGGACGAACGCTATTTCAGCTCCACGTCGAGAAGATCGTAGCCGCCGCGCAGCGATACGGTGTGCGGATTCCGCTCTACCTGATGACGTCGCCCGCCACGCACGAAGAGACGGTCCGGTTCTTCCAAGACAACGACCGTTTCGGGCTGCCCCAGGACGACTTGCAGGTCTTCTGCCAAGGCACCATGCCGGCGGTCGACGCCACGACGGGCAAGATCCTCTTGGACGCACCCGACCGCATCGCCACCAGCCCGGACGGCCACGGCGGTCTGCTGGCGGCCTTGGCCAACGGCGGCATCCTCGACGACTTCGACCGTCGCGGCATCCGGCAGTTGTTCTACTTCCAGGTCGACAACCCGTTGGTCGATATCTGCGGGCCGGAGTTCATCGGGTATCATCTGCTCGCCAAGAGCGAGATGTCCACACAGGTGGTTGCCAAGCAGACACCGTTCGATCGGGTGGGCAACGCCGTGAAGGTCAGCGAGACCCTGCGCGTGATCGAATACAGCGATCTGCCCGACGACGTGGCCCAGCGCCGCAACCCGGACGGCTCGTTGGCCATCTGGGCCGGCAGCATCGCGGTACACGTGATCGACGCGGCCCTGTTCCAGCGAGCCGCCGGCGACGCCGCGTCGTTGCCGTTTCACCTGGCCCACAAGAAGGTGGCCCACGTCGACCCCACCGGACGGCGGATCGAACCGCAGCAGCCCAACGCGATCAAATTCGAGCGATTCATATTCGACCTGATCCCGCTGGCAGCCAACGCGATCGTGGTCGAGGTCGATCCGCCGGACGCCTTTGCCCCGTTGAAGAACGCGCCCGGGGCCGAACGCGACACGGCCCAATGGGTGCAAGCCCAGATGATCGCCCAGCATCGCCGCTGGCTTCGACAAGCCGGCGCGGAAGTGGCCGACGGCGTGGCGGTCGAAATCTGCCCGCTGCTGGCCCTCGACCCCGAGGAACTCGCCCAGCGGCTCCCACCGGAAACGAGCGTTACAGCCCCAAAGTACTTCGTCCCAAGCACCCCCGTTTGACCGTCGCCGACACGGCGACGAATTGACTACGTTTTGCCGTCGCCGGCACGGCGACGAGAGTTTGCGACCCACGTTGCTCACAACGTCGCCGTACCGGCGACGGCTAAACGGCACGACTCGTCACACGCCCCCTCTCAACTTCGAACTCCCCACTCCCAACCCCCAACCCCTCGCCCCCCTGCCCTCCCCTACCATGCTCCACGCCATCATCATGGCCGGCGGCACCGGCACCCGATTCTGGCCCGAAAGCCGTGCGCGGCGGCCGAAACAGTTGCTGGTGATGCAGCGCGGCCGCACGATGCTCCGCGAGACGGTCGAGCGGCTGGGCGATCTGGTTCGGTCCGAGCGGGTGCTGGTGGCCACCACCGCCTCGTTGGCCACGAGCATCTCGGAGGAATTGCCGGAACTTCCCGCCGACGCGATCTTGGCCGAGCCCTGCAAGCGAAACACGGCCCCGTGCATCGGGCTGGCGGCGCTGAAAGTGACGCGCGACGACCCCGACGCCGCGATGGCCGTGATCCCCGCCGACCACGTGATCGGCCCCGACGAGGCGTTTCGCGGCGCCGTGCGGCTGGCGGCGGAATTGGTCGACCATCGGCCCGAGCGAATCGTCACCTTCGGCATCCGCCCCCACTATCCGGCTGAGTCGTTCGGATACATCGAGCGCGGCCGCCGCATCGACCGGCCCGAAACGTCGCCGGCGGTGTACGGCGTACGGCAATTCCGCGAGAAGCCCAACGCCGCCACCGCCGCCGAGTACATCATCTCCGGCAACTTCTACTGGAACTCCGGCATCTTCGTCTTCAAAGCCCGCACGATCCTCGACGCGCTCTGCAAACACCAGGCCGAGCTCTACGCACGGCTTCAGCGGATCGACGCGGCGACGGGCACATCGCAATACGACGACGTTTTGCAGCGCGAGTTCACCGCCATGAGTGCCATCTCGATCGACTACGCCGTGATGGAGCATGCCGACGAGATCCTGGTCGTCGAGGCGCCCTTCGATTGGGACGACCTCGGAACCTGGCAGTCGTTCGCCCGGCTCAACGGCACCGACGACGCCGGCAACACGATCGCCGCCAAGCATCTCGGCATCGACACCACCGGCACCATCGTCCGCGGCACCGACGACCACCTGATCGTCACGCTGGGGCTGACCGACGTGTTGATCGTCCACACGCCCGACGCCACGCTGGTGGCCGACAAGCGCGACGAGGAATCGATCCGCAAGGTGGTCGAACGGCTTCAAGAGCGCGGGTGGGAAGAGTATCTGTAACGGGGGTGGCTGGTTTGGATGAGGGTGGCTGGTTTGGATGAGGGTGGCTGGTTTGGATGAGGGTGGCTGGGGCATAGCGCAGCGGTGCCCCAGGTCGTTTGCCCTTTCGCAGCCCGACAATCCCTGGGGCACCGCTGCGCTCTGCCCCAGCCACCCCGCCCCTACCGCTCCACCCTTGTCGCCAACTCCTGCGGCTTCACCCGCGGCGAATGGGCCCCGCAACTTTCCGTGCTAGTGGCCGCCGGCTCCGGCTCGGGGTAGAAGCCGAACTGCCGCAACAGCTCCAGCTTCGGCAGCACGTTGCCTTCCAAATCGACGTGAAAGAACCCGGGGAAGATGTCCGGGTTGGACGTGATCAGATCGAAATACTCGCGGTGTTTCTCCGGCAACTCGATCGTGCCGCCGCGGCAGACTTCGTGGCCGGTGAAGACGAATTCCGGCAACAAGTACGGGCAGAACTCCAACTCGACCTTGCCGCTCCACTCCCGATAGACCTCAGTCTGTGGCAGAAGCGACAGCAGACTCGGCAGAATCCGCGAGCCGAGCATCCGAAACGAAACCATCTGAAACAACGACTGGTTAAAGTCCTCCATCGTCTCGAACGGGAAGCCCCAGACGAAGAAGCTGTCGACCCGCGGGAAGATCTCGACCGCCTTGGGCACGATCTCGAGTGTTTCGGCCGCCTTGAAGCCCTTCTTGATGGCCTTCAGCACACGGTCGGAGCCCGACTCGATGCCGAATCGCAACTCCACGCAGCCGCAATCGGCCATCGCCCGCATCATCTCGTCGTTGACCAGGTTCACCCGGCCAAAGGCCTTCCATTGCACGTCCATTTCGCGCGAGGTCAACTCGCGGCAAAACTCCATCACCTGCCGCTTGCCGGAGACGAAGAACTCGTCTTGGAACAGAAACAGATCGACGCCCGCCTGGCGATAGAGGAACTCCATCTCGTCGACGATGTTTTTCGCCCCGCGGCTGTAGCTCTCCAGGTTCCACACCGGGGCCACCGAGCAGAACGTACACGGATAGGGACATCCGCGGCTGGTCATCATGCCGTAGCCGGCGTAACGGGGCAGGTCGACCTTCTCGAAAGCCGGGAAGGGGATCGCGTCGAGATCGGCGATTCGCGACCGGTCCGCCGTGTGGACCACGTCGCCGTTGCGGCGATACGAGATGCCGTCGACACCCGTCAGATCGCCGCCGCCGCGGATCGTTCGCAGCAGGTCCACCCCGGTGAGTTCTCCTTCGCCGCGGCAGATCACGTCGATCCACGGGAAACGTTGCAGGATCTTCTCCTCGACCGACTTCGAGCCCACGCCGCCGAGCAAGATGCGACACTCCGGATAGGCCTCGCGCAGTGCGCGGATCGCCAGGATCGTAAACGGCAGCAGGTTGGCCATGCAGGAAAGCCCGATCACCGGGGCCGGATCGCGCAGGAACTCGACAAACACCGACATATCAAACGGCTCGTCGGAGTCGACGCACTGGTAGTCGCGAAAATCGACCTCCAGCCCGGCGTCTTCCAACGCCCGGGTGAGATACAACGGCCCCAGCGGCACGTGCAACTCGCGCTCGACCTCCTCGCCGTAGCGCATAAAGAGCATGTTCAGATTGACCAGCGTGATGTCGGCGGGCACGGGGCGTTTCTCCGGGGGTTCGTCTCTTCCTGGTAGCCTAAGGCTCTTCGCTCGGGTGCCACTGCTGGCTTGCCCAGCAGTGTCTTCGGTTCAGCGTTGCCTTGCCACTGCTGGGCAAGCCAGCAGTGGCACCCGAGTTTCCAGACGCTTAGTTCCTCGTTGGGCTGTCATTGATCGTTGCCCCGCATGCGTCGACGGAATTCCTCGGCCTGGCGGCGCAACTGCTCGGCTTCTTGATAGGGATTGCGGGGCTGGACCGGAGGTGGCCGACGTCCAGGGCGGGTGCCACCCATTCCTCCGCCGGGGGACAGAGGAAGAGGGTCCGTAAGGCGTTGGCCCAGCGGCACCCCGGGCGACTTTGGCGGTGGCGAAGACGGCCGGTAGGGAACTGCGGCAACGGCTGCCCGGCGTTGCCCGGCGGCTTGCGACGCCAAGGTGACCACGTCACCCACCGTTCGGGCTGCACGCATTCGTTCCCAAGAGATGTAGACCCGCAGCGTGCGTGTCAGCTCCCGGCGCAACTGTGCCCGTTGCGCCGAACTCATGCCCAAATCATCGTCCAGCACCGTCTCCGCCGTGATCGTTCCCCTAGGGGCGCCCGCCAGCTTGGCAACGGCGTCGATCACCGGCGGCTCGGCGTCAATGGCCGCCTCGATGTAGTCGATCAAATCGCCGACGGTACGCAGGCGGGCGAAATCTGCCCGGGGAATGGCGATCATGAACTGCTTGGATAGTCCTGCGCGGATTGCCTCGAGCCGGCCATTCCCCGCCCCCACGTGGTCGGCCAACGACGTGTTGCGGGGCAGGAATCCCGGCCGCCGCGATTCTGCCCCGATCACGGCGTTGACCTGGGCCTCAACCTGAGATCTAAGCGGCGGTTCGTTCGGCGGTTCGTTCGGCGGCTCGACGGCTGGCTGCGGCCGGTCTGGCTGGATCCCGGTGCTTCCTATCCCCGCAGCGGCCAGGCCCGGCCCCATCGAGCCCAGCGCCGCCAACATCGCCGCAGCCGCCTTGCCGAGAAACGCCCGGCGGTGGGCTTGCGGAACGGTGGTACGGGCGATGATCGCTTCGAGCTGCGCCGGCGTGACCGCTTCGAGCATCATCGCTTCGGCCGGGGCTAGGGCCAACTCGATCGCGTCGGCCGCGTCGGCGCGTTTCGCCAACAACAGATCCCGAAACGCCGGATCGACCGACGCCTTGCGGACCAACACCTCGATACCGCGGCCGATCGGGTCGAAACTCTGCTGGCTCATGGGACTCGTGCTCCGTCGATACTCGGGCCAGGTGGCGTAAGCTTCCAGCTTGCGGTGGAAGCGTGCTTCTGTATGGCAAGCAGGATGCTCGCCCCACTTTCTCGCGCCCACAAAACAACGGGCTTCCGACGGCGGCCGGTGGCACAACACCGATCTTACCTCGGCGGTGGCAAGTCCGGGCGGCTGCCGGTCGGCGGCGGGATCCTGTCCGGGCGGACGCCGCGCGTCGGGCGTGGGTCGACCTGAATCCCGAAACGTACCACCGGCGGCTGAGGATGCGTCGTCGCGGCCTCTCGACGCCGCTCGACGGCCTTCGAGACCAACTCGACCAACTCGCCGACCGTGCCGAGCTGCCGAAACGGCTCCCATGGCAGGTGAACGCGGAAGGTCCGAATCAGTTCCGTCCGCAACTTGGCCCGTTGCGCGGAGGTGACTTTCAAGTCGCCGGCCAACGACGCCATCGGCTTGAGCTGTTTCGCGTCTATCTTCAGTTGATCGGCGATGATCGCGAGCACCTGCGGTTCGACGTCGATCGCCGCCTCCACCAGAGCGGCCACTTCGCCCACCGTCTTCAGCTTGGCGAAATCGGCCGTGGGGATCGTGATCTGGTAGCGCCGGGCCAGTGCCGCGCGAATCGCCTCGCGCCGCAGGCCGGTGATCTTCAACTCGTCGACGAGCGAATTGTGGATGCCGATGGCGCCCTCGGGGATCTTCATCTGCTCGGCGATCACGGCCATCACCTGCCGTTGGAGCAAGGTCGGGCCCGGCTCGGGTGGACGGTCCGGCCGGGCGCCGCGGCTGGTCGGCTCGCTCGGCCGAATCCCCTGGATCTGCTGCTCGCGGGCCGAAGCCAACCCGGTACCCATCGCACCGAGCGTCGCCAACATCGCTACGGCCGCCTTGCCTAGAAAGGCCCGGCGGTGCTCTTGCGGCACCGTGGTCCGCGCGATGATCGCTTCGAGTTGCGGCGCGGTCACCGCGTCGAGCATCATCGCCTCGGCCGGATCGAGCGCCAACTCGATTTCGTCGGCGGCGTCGGCCCGCTTTTCGAGCAACAGGTCTCGAAACGCCGGGTCGACCGAGGCCTTTTTCACCAACACCTCAACACCGCGGCCTATGTGCTCGAAGTTCGGCTCGTTCATCGGTCGATTCTCCTGGAAATGGGTCCTTTGTCGGTGGGGCACGTCGCGGCCCACCGCTATCTACGGCGGTGCGCCCGGCGAATCGGGCTGGCTTTTCGTGGGGGAGTACGGTCCGTCGGGGCGCGCGCCGCCAGGAGCTGGCATCCGTTGCCGGCGCTCGGCACACCCGACGTATCCCGGCACCGCCAACCCAATAGCTGCCAACATCGCCGCCGCGGCCTTTCCCAGAAACGCCCGGCGGTGCTCCTGCGGCACGGTCGTTCGGGCGATGATCGCCTCGAGTTGCGGGACAGTCACCGCTTCAAGCATCATCGCTTCGGCGGGGTCTAGCGGCAACTCGATCTCATCGGCCGCCGCGGCCCGCCTCTCAATCAGTAAGTTACGGAACGCCGGATCGACCGACGCCTTCTTCACCAACACTTCGACGCCGCGGCCGATCCGATCGGAGTTCGGCGTGCTCATCGTGTGGACTCCTTTCCACGGGGCTTTTGTCACAACGCCGCGCCGCATTCCGGCGGCTACGGCGGCACGTCCGGCCGGCTGCCCTTGGTCAGGGGGATATTGTCCGGGCGAGGTGCTGCAGTCGGCGGCGGCTCGGGCAGATCGGGGCGGCTGCCGGTCGGCGCGGGGATGTTGTCGGGACGGACGCCCGTAATGGGGATTTCGTCAGGTCGCGGGTCCGGCGGGTCGGGCGTCGTCTGCGTCGTGGTTGCGGTCGTCGACGTCTTGGTCGTGCTGGCATCTTCGTCGTCGGTCTTCGACGGATCGTCCGGCCGCACGCCGCCGGCACAGCCGAGGTAGCCGGGGATAGCCAAACCCATCGCCGCAAACATGGCCGCGGCAGCCTGGCCCAGAAACGCCCGGCGGTGCTCGTTGGGCACGCTGGTCTGGGCGATGATCGTCTCGAGTTGGATTTCCGGCACCGCGGAGAGCATCATCGCCTCGGCCGGGTCGAGCTCGAGCCCGATTTCGTCGGCCGCCTCGGCCCGCTTTTCGAGCAACCGAGCCTTGAACTTGGAATCGACCGAGGCCTTCTTCACCAGCAACTCGATCCCTCGAGGGATCGGTCCCAGGCTCTGGCCACTTCCCGGCGGGCGACCCCCAACAATGGTGGTTCGCACGGCCTCCTGTTCCACCGGCCGATCGGCCCGAAACTGAGGGCCGGAAGAGCGCCGAGGCTGGTCCATCGCAGTGACCTCCGAGAGAGATGACCGACACCCGCATTGTCAGTATAGCCGCATCCGCCGAGGGGGGCAAACGCGGTTGGGCGTTCGGGCAGGGCTTGGACGCGGCGAGCCGAGGGGGAGTTCCCGGGGGCGGTGACAAGGTGAGGGGGTGACAAGGTGAGGGGGTGACAAGGTGAGGGGGTGAAGACGTGATTGCGGAGCATCAGAGAGTGCGTAAGATACGATGGGTGAAAGCCAGATTGCCAGAGGGTGACGAAGCAAGCAGTCACCTTGTCACCCCGTCATTCCTCTGGCGGCCGCACACCCTGCGACGGCTCGATGCGGCCGGGACGCGCGGCCGAGTCGGGCGTGGAAGTTTGCTTCGCCGGCGGGTCCTTCACGGGCCTCCCCTGCGGTCTGGTCCCCTGGCACCGTTCCCACGGATCCGGCTGCGAACACCCCGATCCGCTCAATCCGACCGCCGCTAGCATCGCCGCGGCCGCCTTGCCGAGAAACGCGCGGCGATGTTCCTGCGGCACGTCGGTTTGGGCGATGATTGCCTCAAGCTGCACCGCCGGCACGGCCGTGAGCATCATCACTTCGGCCGGATCGAGATCGAGACCGATCTCACCGGCTGCTTCCGCGCGGCGATTCAGCAGCAGATCCCTGAAGTCCGGATCGACCGAGGCCTTCTTCACCAGCACCTCGATCCCGCGGGGAATCGGCCCCCGATCGGCGCGGGATTGCCGACCGGGCGAGCCTTGACGCTGGGCCATGGGATCTCCTCCTGGCGGGCCGCGCGGGTGAATCGTCTAGCCTCAGTATACCGGCAACAAGACCACCGGCCAACGCAACGACACAGTGGCGCCCACGCGTCAGCACCCCCTCACCTTGTCACCCCATCACCCCATCACCCTCACGGCCCGCCCTCCGGCCCTTCCTCTTTCAGCCGATGAAAGTCCTCCAGCGTGCTGGCGGGCTCGGCGGGTTGATGGGTGTGATTCGGGTCACTGTGATCGTGCGGGTCACCGAAATCTTCCGGCGGCTCCGCTTCCTTGTCCTGGATGAAGTCGCCGAGATCGCGGTGAAGCTTCTCGTAGTCGGCGTCCGAAATCGCGTAGAACCAGGTGGCGAACTGCTCGGTGAGCTTGTCGGCCCGCTCTTGGCCGTCCTTGATCTTCTGATCGTATTCGTCCTGCTTTCGCTGGTTCTCCTCTTCGACCTTCTCGCGTTCGGTCTTCTCGGCGGCCGGGGCGTCCAGGGGATCGCCGCCGGGATGACCGTCCAAGGGGATGTCGGCCGGATGGCCACTGGGAATGCCCGGCACGGGCGTAAACGGCGAGCCTGCATCAGGAGCCCCCGGTTCGCCCGGCTCACCCGGCGCCCCGTCGCCCGGCTCCTCCACCATCGGATCGGGAGTCGTCGGATCAGGCGTTGTCGGATCAGGCGTTGTCGGATCGGGCGTCGTCGGATCGGGCGTCGTCGGATCGGGCGTTGTCGGATCGGGAGTCGTCGGATCGGGA
>CAYYNP010000259.1:0-14495 GCA_964472545.1 uncultured Planctomycetaceae bacterium
GTGGCCGCGCCGAGCGCGGTCGCTCCTGTACGTCGCGTTCCCCCGCGCCGTGTGGGGAGCGAGTGGCCTCACCCCGAGTCCCCAGCCCGAGTCCCCAGCCCCCATATCCTGCCCTTGCCTCCCGTGGTTGCCGTGTGTTTCACGCACGCCACACGCCGCTGAGACGGGGTTTGCCTACCCCGCCACGGACGTTATGCTGTAGCGGATCGGATCAGTACCCCTACCAGAGAGCCTGCGATGTCCGTTGATCTTGCCGTGGTTCCGGTGGCCGGCCGGGGGACGCGGCTGTTGCCGTTGACCAAGAGCCAGCCGAAAGAGATGCTGCCGATGGGCCGCAAGCCGGTCGTGCAGTACGTGGTCGAGGAGTTGGCCCGATGCGGTATCGGCCGGCTGCTGTTCGTTACCGGGCCGGGCAAGACGGCCATCGAGAACCACTTCGATATCGACGCCGAGTTGATCGCCAACCTTCGCGAGACGGGCAAGGAAGAACTGCTCGAAGAGTTGGCCTTCGAGCGGGCCGACCTCGAGTACTTCTACACCCGGCAGCGGCGCCAACTCGGCCTGGGCCATGCGGTGCTCTGTGCCAAGCCGGTGGTTGGGGATCAGCCGTTCGTGGTGGCGTTGGGCGATTCGATCATCGGCCGCCACGCCCAGAGCGACGTGGTGCGGGTGATGATCCAGCGGTTCGAGTCGTCTCGGGCCGATGCCGTGATCGCCCTGGAAGAGGTGCCCGCCGAAGACGTCGTCCATTACGGCGTGGCCAAGCCGCGTGGCGAGGTCAACGAGGTGTTCGAGTTGGACGACCTGATCGAGAAACCTTCGGTCGAAGAGGCCCCCAGCAATCTGGCCGTGGCCGCCCGCTACGTCTTCAGCCCGGCCATCTTCGACCACCTGGAGCAGACGCGGCCGGGCAAGGGCGGCGAAATCCAACTCACCGACGCCGTCCGCAGCCTGATCGCCGACGGGCGGACGGTGCTTGGCGTGCGTTTGCAGCCGGACGAACCGCGGTTCGACATCGGCAATTTCGAGAGCTACTTCGTGGCCTTCGCCGAATTCGTGCTGGCCGACCCGGCTTTCGGCCCGTCGTTGCGTGAGCGGATGAAGCGCTTGCTCGACGATTCCCACGAGAGCGGACCTTGCGAGGGCTGAGCATGCAGTTGATCCGCAAGAAGGCGTACGCCCGGGCCGGATTGATCGGCAATCCGTCGGACGGCTACCACGGCAAGACGCTGGCGCTGGTCGTACGCGACTTTCACGCGGAGGTTACGCTCTACGAATGGGACCGGATCGAGGTGGTCTTCAGCCGTAACGATCAGAGCCGCTTCGACTCGATCGACGACCTGGTGGACGACGTCCGGCTGCACGGCTACTATGGCGGCGTGCGGCTGGTCAAGGCCACGATCAAGAAGTTCGTCGAATATTGCCGCCGCCGCGGTTTTCGGCTGCACGGCCGGAATTTTTCCGTCCGCTATCAGAGCAACGTGCCGCGCTGCGTGGGGCTGGCCGGCTCCAGCGCAATCATCGTGGCCACGCTCCGCTGCTTGATGGAGTTCTACGGAATCGAAATTCCCCGCCGCGTGCAGCCGTCGCTGGTGCTCTCGGTGGAAACCGAAGAGTTGGGCATCGCCGCCGGATTGCAGGATCGCGTGATCCAGGTCTACGAGGGGTTGGTCTACATGGATTTCGCCGAGGATCGCTCCGAGCAGCGCGACGGCTACGACTGCGGCGTTTACGAGCCGATCGACCCGACCTTGTTGCCGCCGCTGTATATCGCCTATAGCACGGAGGCCGGCGAGCCGACCGAAGTGATCCACAACAGCCTGCGCGCCCGCTTCGAGCAGGGCGAGTCGGACGTGGTCGAGGCGATGAGGAAGTTCGCCAAGTTGACCGTGGCGGCCCGCGAGGCGCTGCGGCTGGGCAACGCGGAACACCTGGGCGAGTTGATCGATGAGAATTTCGACCTGCGGCGTTCGATCTGCCGGCTGCCGGCCGTACAGGTCAAGATGATCGAGTGTGCCCGCAGCGCCGGTGCCACGGCCAAATTCGCCGGTTCCGGCGGCGCGATCATCGGCACGTTTCCCGACGAAGCCACGTTCGGCCGCTTGCAATCCGAGCTGTTTACGATCGGCTGTCGGGTGATCCGCCCGACGATCGAGCCGTAGCGCCGTCCTGTAGCCGAATTCGCCGGAATTTGGCCTTTCGTTGATGTAGGCCAAATTCTGGCGAATTCGGCTACGGCCCGGTAGAAAGGTGGGTCAGTCCTTCGGCTCCATCCCGGCGATGCACTGGTCCTCGCGGACCACTTTGCGTGGACCGCCGTCGATGCCGGTCGACCAATCGTGCACTGCGGCCATCGATTCGAGTTGGTCGAGAATGCCCAACGCCTTGGCCCGATCGTAGATCAACTGCCAGCCGCATTCGAGCTCGGCGTCGATCTCGCACTTGCCCTCTTGCGAGCCGCCGCAGGGCCCGTTCAAGAGCCGCTTGGCACAGCGCGTGATCGGGCAGATGCCGGCGAACTCGCCTAGGCGGCAGTTGCCGCAGCCGGCACATTTCTCGGTCCACACGCCCTGCGATTCGAGGATGCCGATGAACTGGGTGTTCAGGCCCGGATAGACGGGCGTGTTGGGGAAGCGTTCGGCCAGGGCCTGCACGCCGGCGCCGCAGCCGAGCGAGCAGACGGCGTCGTACTGGCCCACGCGGGGAGCCAATACATCGATAAAGGCGTCTTCGCACTGCCGCTCGATGGTACACTCGTCGACCACGACTTTGTCGCGCCCGGCCAGCTTCAACGCCATCCGCACGGCCGAGCCGAGGATGCCGGTCTCGCGTTCGCCGCCGGCGAGGCAGACGGTCACGCAGGTACCGCATCCGACCAGCAGCACGCGGCCGTGGTCCTTGATCATGTCGCGGATTTCGCGGACGTTCTTGCGATCGGCAACGATCATTTGCTATCTCCTGCCAGCGCGGCCTCGGCCTGCCGGCTCATCTGTTCGACGTGTTCATCGGTAGCCCCACGATCGTGTCGCAACGGGCTGGGGCCCAGCTTTACCAGCCGCCCGCTCATCTCGGTGACGATCTCGGCGAAGCGGGTCCCTTCGGCCGACGAGAGGTTGTACATCTCCAACCGCTCGGGTTCCAACCCGATCTCTCCGAGAAGCTGCCGGGCCCGCTGGACCCGCTTGCGTGCCCGCAGGTTGCCTTCGAGGAAATGGCATCCGCCTTCGAGGCATCCGGCCACGATCACGCCGTCGACGCCCCGTTCGAATGCCGCCAGGATGTAGTCGATTTCGATCTTGCCGGTGCAAGGCAGCCGCAACACGCGGACGTTGTGCGGATAGTCCAGCCGCATCGACCCGGCCAGATCGGCCGCCGCATACGCACAGTAATGGCAGCAAAACGCCAGGATGACCGGTTCATTCATACAAAGCCGCGACCGGTGGTCGCGCCCTCCGTCGCGGTGTATTCACCGCATGTTTGGTTGATTGTCGTGTCATCGTATCGTGTTCGTGTGGATCATTCGTCGTCGTTCCCGGCGCGACCACCGGTCGCGGCTTTATTCCAGCGGGGCTTGGCCACGCCGACGTTTTCGGGGAATGCGGCCACAAGTTCCCCGTCTCGCGACGCGCCGGCCAACAGCCCGTCCATCGCGGCGAGGATCTGGTTGTCGACGTAATGCCGTAGCGTGATCGCCTTGGCGGGACATTCCGCCGTGCAACTTCCGCAGCCCATGCAGACGGCGCCCTGCACGTCGGCCTTGTTGTGTTCGCCGATCCGCGGGGCCATGTAGGGACAGACGTGTACGCAGGTCATGCACGAGATGCACTTGTCCGGGTCGACCCACGCCCGCATCCCGCCCACCGGCATTTCCTTCCGCGAGAGGATCGACGCCGCCCGAGAGGCCACCGCGTTGGCCTGGGCGATGGTCTCGGTGATGAACTTCGGCGCGTGGGCCGTGCCGCAGAGAAACAGCCCTTCGCTGGCAAAGTCGACCGGCCGCAGCTTCATGTGGGCTTCCAGGAAAAAGCCGTCGGCGTTCAGCGGCACTCGCAACAGTTCGGAAAGCTCCTGGCGATCCGCTTGCGGGATCATCGGGGCGGCCAATACGACCAGATCCGGGCTCAACTCCATGTCGCGCTGCAGGGCCGGCTCCTTGACCCGGACACGCATCGCGGTGTCGAGGCTCAGTTCCGGCGGCTGCCCTTCGTCGAAGCGGACGAACAGCACGCCCTTCTCCCGGGCTTCGCGATAGGCCGCCTCGCGGAAGCCGTACGTGCGGATGTCGCGATAGAGCACGACGATGCGTGCCTTCGGGTAGCGCTCCCGCAAGATCAGGGCGTTCTTCACTGCCGACGTGCAGCAGACCCGGCTGCAATAGGGCCGGTCTTCGTTGCGCTGTTCGACGCACTGGATTATCACCACCGTGCTCTTCTCGTCGAGCGACAACTCGCCGCGGCCGAGCCGGTCGGAGAGTTCCAATTGCGTGATCACCCGATCGTCTTGCCCATAGCCGAACGACTCGGGCTTGTGCTCCGTCGCGCCGGTAGCCACCACGACGGCGCCGTGTTCGACCCGGGTGGATTGCCCTTCGCAGACGATCGTCGAGGTAAAATCGCCGATGTGGCCGTCGACCTGCGAGGTGCGGGAGTTGAGATAGACCGTGATCCTCGGATGCGACTGGGTCCGCTCGACGCAATCGACCAGGAAGGCCTGCACGTCGTCACCGTCGAGCGTGTGGTGGATCTGGTGGGCCGTGCCACCGAGTTGGGCCTGCTTCTCGACCAAGTGCACCGGGAAGCCCTGATCGGCCAACGCCAACGCCGCGGTCATTCCGGCGATCCCCCCGCCCACGACCAGTGCGGCATTCTTCACCGGCACGGTCTCTTCCTGCAGCGGCTGCAAGCGGGCGGCGCGTCCCACGGCCATGCGAACCAGGTCGATCGCCTTCTCGGTGGCCGGGTCGGGCCGGTTGGCGTGGACCCAGGAACACTGGTCGCGGATGTTGGCCATCTCGACCAGGTAGGGGTTCAGGCCGGCGTCGCGGAGCGTATCGCGGAAGATCGGCTCGTGGGTCCGCGGCGTGCAAGAGGCGATCACGACGCGGTTGAGCCGATGCTCGCGGATCTTCTCGCCGATCAGCTCCTGGCTGTCGTCGGCACACGTGTAGACGTTCGTCTCGGCGAAGGCCACGTCGGGCATCTCCCGGGCGCGGCGAACCACCCGCTCGACGTCGACCACCGAGGCGATGTTGCTGCCGCAATGGCAGACGAACACACCCACCCGGGCCGGCTCGTCGGCCACGTCGCGCTGCGCCGGATAGGTCTTGGTCCGCACCCGCGTGCCGCGCGCCGGAGCCAACAGCGACATCGCCCTGCCCGCGGCCGCACTGGCCTGCATCACCGTGTCGGGAATGTCCTTCGGCTCCTGGAAGGCCCCGCCGACGAACACGCCGGGGCGCGAGGCATCCAGCGGCTTAAGCTCCCGGGTTTCGGCGAAGCCCCAGCGGTTCAACGCGACGTCGAGCCGCTCGGCCTGCTCGCGCAACGACGCGCTGGGCTGCAACCCGAGCGAGAGCACGATCATGTCGAACTCTTCCTCGACCTGCTGCATCGTCTCGCCGGCGTAAACGATTTTGAGGTTCTTCGAGGCGGGCATCTCGTAGGTCCGCGAGATGAACGAGCGAACGTAGCGCACTCCGAGTTGGTTCATCGCCCGATCGCAATAGCGGTCGAAATCTTTGCCGAACGCGCGAAGATCGAGAAAGAAGACGGTCACGTCGAGGCCCGGCTCATGTTCTTTGGCCAGGATCGCCTCTTTGGTGGCGGCCATGCAGCAGACCGACGAGCAGTAGTCGTTGTCGCAGCCGGTATCGCGCGAGCCGACGCACTGGATGAAGGCCAGCCGCCGCGGTGCCTTGCCGTCGGTGGGCCGGCGGATGTGTCCGCCGGTGGGGCCGGAGGCCGAGAGGATCCGCTCGAACTGCACGTTGGTCACCACGTTGCCGGCGTGGCCGAAGCCGAACTCGCCGCGGCGCGTGGCGTCGAAGGCCTCGAACCCGGGCGTGAGCACCACGGCACCCACGTCGAGTTCCATGGTCTTTTCCGGCTGGCCGTGGTCGACGGCCCCCGCCTGGCAGACCTCGGCACACAGCCCGCACTCGCCGGTGCGGATCTTCACGCAGCTTTCCGGGTCGATCACCGGCACCCGAGGCGATGCCTGGGGATGGGCCAAGTCGATGCAGGGTCGGGCGGTCAGATGTTGGTCGTAGGCGGTCCGGTGCGGCTGGGGACGTCGGGCGGTGATCGTCGAGAGGTCGATGGCCCCGGTCGGGCAGACGATGGCACAAGCCCCACAGGCCTGGCATTGATCGGTCGGCTCGCCGAAGGCCGTGGTGACTTGCTTCTGGGCCCCGCGTCCGAAGAGGCTGATCGCGCCGCGCCCCATCAGATCGTTGCACGCCCGCACGCAAAGGCCGCAGAGAATGCAGCGGCCCTGCTCGGCCGTTTCCAGCGGCGTACTTTCCACGCCCAAGGCGGCGGCGAACTCGGCCAACTCCGGCGAATCGGGGGCCTGGGCCAGCAGCAATTCGAGCACGGCGCGGCGCGAGGCGCGGACGTCTTCCGTTTCCGTATGCACGACCAGATCGCCCTCGACCGGAAAGCTGCACGAGGCGACCGTGCTGCGGCCCCGCGGCGTGTCGATCTCGACCAAACAAACGCGACACGCCCCGTACGGCGAGAGCCCCCGGTAGTGGCAGAGCGTGGGGATCGAGACGCCCATCTGCCGCGCCGCGTCGAGAATCGTCGTCCCCGCGGCCACGTCGGCCGTGCGACCGTCGATGGTTATCGTGGCGGTGGTTGCTTTCGTCGTACTAGACATGAGTTGGTAGGCAGTATGCAGTAGGCGGTATGCAGTAGATAGCGGGCAGCAAGGGGACGCTTCGGTCTAATTCAGGGTTCGGTTGCTGTTTGTTCCAATTGCGCGACGATGCACCCTTCGTGGGTCGATTCGTGACTACCCACCGGTCCGTGACTTGTTCGGGCACGAGCCCGGCGTGTCGAGTTCCCTGGGTTTGGCTGCCGCCGGCGCGATGCTCGATCAACTCTTGACCTCGCACCAAGCCGCCGTGCCGGCGGCAGCTAAACCGAAAAAACACCGTCTACAAAACTCTTCTCTGCATACTGCATACTGTCTACCGCCTACTCCGCTACGACCGCCTCCACCGGGCACGCATTCCGACACGCCCCACACCGCGTACATACGTCCGTGCGAATCCGATGCGCCGACTTCAACTCCCCGTCGATCGCCTCGACCGGACAGACTCTCTTGCACGCGCCGCAGCCCGTGCAGGCGGCTTCGTCGATCCGCAGCGTGATCAAGTTGCGACACACGCCGGCCGGGCAGCGTTTGTCGCGGACGTGGGCCTCGAATTCGTCGCCGAAATACTGCATCGCCGTGAGCACCGGATTCGGGGCCGTGCTGCCGAGCCCACACAACGACGCCGAACGTACCGCCGCGGCCAAACGCTTGAGCAGTTCGAGGTCTTCTTCACTCGCCTCGCCGTCACAAATCCGCGTGAGGATCTTCAGCATCTGCCGGGTGCCCTCGCGGCAGGGGGCACACTTGCCGCAGGATTCGTCGGCGGTGAAGGTGAGGAAGAACCGGGCCAGATCGACCATACAGGTGGACGAGTCGAGCACGATCATACCGCCGGAACCCATCATCGAGCCGGCTTCCGCCAGCTTCTCGTAGTCGATCGGCAGATCGAGCATCGAGGCCGGCAGGCATCCGCCCGAGGGCCCGCCGGTCTGCACCGCCTTGATCGGCCGCTTGCCGGACGTGCCGCCGCCGATCTGCTCGACCATCTCCCGCAACGTGATCCCCAACGGGACCTCGACCAGTCCGGTGTTCTTGACCGCACCGACCAGCGAGAAGACGGTCGTGCCGTGGTTTCGCTCGGTGCCCTTGGCGGCATACCACTCGGCACCCCGCGCGAGGATCGGCCCGACGCTCGACCAGGTCTTGACGTTGTTGATCACCGTGGGCTTGCCCCAGAGCCCGCTGACGGCCGGATACGGCGGCCGCGATCGCGGCTCGCCGGAGTGGCCTTCGATCGACGCGATCAGGGCCGTTTCTTCCCCGCAAACGAACGCCCCGGCCCCGCGGCGGACCTGTACGCGAAAATTGAAGCCCGAGCCGAACAGGTCGTCGCCCAATAGCCCATGCTCTTCGGCGGCTTCGATGGCGTATTGGATCGTCGAGACGGCCAGCGGGTATTCGCTGCGGACGTAGATGATCGCTTCGGAGGCCCCGATGGCGTAGGCTCCGATGAGCATCCCTTCGAGCACGGCGTGCGGGTCGCCCTCGAGCACGCTGCGGTCCATGAACGCGCCCGGGTCGCCTTCGTCGGCGTTGCAGATGACGTATTTCACCTCCGACTCGACCTGCCGGGCAAAATCCCACTTCCGCCCGGTGGGGAAGCCGGCACCGCCGCGGCCGCGGAGCCCGGAGTCGAGCACTTCTTCGACCACCTGCTCGGGTTTCATCGTGCTGAGCGCCCGCAAGGCTCCGCGATAGGCCCCCCGGGCAACGGCCTCCGGCAGCGACAGCGGGTCGATCGAGCCGCAGTTGCGCAGGATGACGCGTTCTTGCCGGCAGTTGAAGTCCAGCGCGGCCCACTCGGGCACGTCTCCGACGCCGTTGGTCGACGGGGCGTATTGGTGCGTTTCACCTAGGGAAACGTGTTCTTCGGCCTGGAAACGGCACAAGGCCCACTTGGGCTTCGCGTCCTTCTCGGCCGCGTAGGCCGCCAACAGGTCACGGGTCTTCTTCGGCGTCATGTTGGCGTAGGTGATCCGCGGCCCGCTGGGGATCATAAAGTCCAATAGCGGCTCGCGCTGGCAGAACCCGATGCATCCGGTCCGCGAAACCACCGCGTCGAGCTTCAACTCTTCGACGGCCTGTTGCGCCGCCTCTTCGATCTGCCGCGCCCCGGCGGCGATGCCGCAGCTCGCCGAGCCAACGAGGATCTTCAGCCGCCGGGGATAGAGCGCAGCGGTGCCCGAGCTGCCCAAGCGATCCAGGTCCGCTTCGGTGCGTACCGCTTGGCTCATTCGAATTGCTCCAAGATCTTGGGGACTTTGTCGAGCTTCACCTTGCCGAAGGTGACGCCGTCGATTCGCATCGCCGGGGCCAACGCACAGCAGCCGATGCAGCGGACCGTCCGTAGCGTGAACCGCATCGCCTCGTCGGTCTCGCCGGCCGCAACGCCGATCTGTCCTTCGAGCTGCTCCAACAACGCGCCGGAGCCGCGGACGAAGCAGGCCGTGCCCAGGCAGACCTCGATCACGTGCCGCCCCACCGGCTGAAGGCTGAAGGCGTTGTAGAAGCTGGCCACCCGCAGGATCTCCGGCAGCGGGACGGCCAGCCGCACGGAGAGCCGTTCGAGGATCGGCCGGGGCAGATAGCCGCGCTCGTCGTTGACGTCTTGCAGGGCGGGGATCAGCGGGGCCGGGTCGCCGGCGTGGCGGGCGAGGATCGCGTCGAGCCACTGCCGGTCGTCGGCGCCGAGTTCTTCGCCGGGCGTAAAGGCTTCGGTCGGCTCAGGCACGTGGCGGACCGGGCAGGCCTCCCAGCAATCGCCGCAGCCGGTGCATTTCTCCGCGTCGACACCACGCGGCCGCTGTCGCACCTCGGCCTTGAAATGGCCCGGGGTGCCTTCGAGCGAAAGCACGTCGGCCATCGTCAGCACGTCGACGTTTAGGTCGCGCATGCACTCGACCAGCTTGGGCGAGATGATGCAGGTGGCACAGTCGCCGGTAGGAAAGGTCTTATCGAGCCGCGCCATGCCGCCGCCGATCGTCGGGCTCTCCTCGACCAGATAGACCTGGAACCCGGCCGCCGAAAGGTCCAACGCGGCCTGAATGCCGGCCACGCCGCCGCCACAGACCAACACGGAACCGCTCGGGCCGTTGTCGCTGAGGCCGTTGCCGTTACCGCTGGCGCGTGCGTCGGCAGTTTGTTGTGTATCGGAAACCATCAAGCCTCCTCCGTTGCGGCGGCTACGCCCGGCGATTGTGCCTCGAGCAGCGACGTCGCACTGATCGAAAGGGCATCTAGCCCCAACTCCTTCGGCGACAGCCCCAGGGCAAGCCCTAGAAGTTGCGTGACGTACATCACCGGCGTTTCGGGCAGCGCACCGTGGGCCTTGGCCGCGTCGGCCTGACGCAGATCGAGATTGACCTGACACAGGGGACAGGCTACCACCAGACACTCCGCGCCGGCCTCCCGGGCCATCGACACCAGTTTGTGTCCCAAGCGGCCCACGATCTGCGAACGGGTCATCGACAGCGCGGCCCCACAGCATTCCGTCTTGTACGGCCACTCGACCGGCTCGGCCCCGGCGGCCGCAATCAACTCGTCCATGCAGGTGGGATGCTCGGCGTCGTCGAAGGCCACGATCTCCGGCGGTCGCGTCAGCAGGCATCCGTAGTAGGCGGCCACCCGCAGGCCTTCCAGCGGCCGCTTCACCCGCCGGCGGATTTCTTCCGGCCCGAGGTGATTCACCAGCACGTCGAGCACGTGATGCACGTTGACGCCGCCGTCGTAGGCGGCGCCGGTGACGCGCTGGGCCCGCCGGCGTTCGTCGGGCTCGTTTTGCACCTTGTGGTTGGCGACCCGCAATCGGGCGTAGCACGAGGCACACGCGGCCATCACCGGCAGCCCGGCGGCCTGGGCCTTTTGCAGGTTGATCACCGGCAGGGCCACCGCCAACGAGGCGTTGGTCGTGTGGGCGGGCGTCGAGCCGCAGCAGACCCAGTCGGGGATTTCGGTCAACTCGATGCCCAGCGCCGCACAGACGGCCCGCGTGGAACGGTCGAAGTCCCAGGCGGTCGATTCGAGGCTGCAGCCGGGGTAATAGGCGTAGTTCACCGCTTCTGGTCCTCCTCTTCGGCCCGGCGGAAGACGGCCCTCATCCGCTTCGCCTCGCCGCTACGGTTCGGCAGCAGCGAGATCTTGCCCTTGGCCAACATTTGGGGGAACTTGCCCACGTCGGAGAAGAAATCGCCGCTGCGGAGCTTGTAGGCGGCCAACATGCCGAACTCATAGACGCGGCCGTGACGGCGAACGCTCTTCAAGAACGACCGGCTGAACTTCTCCGGCCGGGCCTCGCCCACGGCCGCCTTGCGATCGACGGCCATCATCCGCAAGGCGTCCATCACGCCGGCCACGTCGATCCCCATCGGGCAGCGCGTCGTGCAGGCTTCGCACGAGGCACACAGCCAGATCGCCCGGCTACAGAGGACTTCTTCGGTCTGGCCGAGCTGCACCAGCCGCATCACCTGGCTGGAAAGATAGTCCATTTCCGGGCCGATGGGGCAGCCGGTCGAACACTTGTGACATTGAAAACAGGCCCCGGCGGGCGTGCCGCTGAGGCGCTCGACTTCGTCGAGCAGGTTCTCGTCGGTGAGTTGGATCGTCTCGGCCACGGCTAATGCTCTGTCAGGATTTAACTTCTTGTTCACGGCCACGACCGTGGGTGCCACTGCTGGCTTGTCCAGCAGTGTTTCGATGTGCTTGGCGGGTTCGCACTGCTGGACAAGCCAGCAGTGGCACCCCAACTACTAAAGTCGACATGGCGCTAGTCTCCCATCCCTTCCATTTCCGCTTCGATCTCGGCGTCCGTGTAAGGAGCCACTTTGCGGTAGACGTCTTTCGGCTCGCGGAGCACGCCGTCGACAGAGAGCAGGTCGCGTTCGATCTCGACGCCGAAGAGCCGCTCGTTCTCCAGAAGATACGGCAAGATCAGCTTCCAATCGGCGGCCGAGAGCGGCAGGTACATGCCGGCGTTGAGTTGCTGGTCGACCAGCGTGTGGTGGGGGTCGCGGACGTAGATCGCCCCGCCGGAGGCCAGCGACAACAGGTTCCCGCCGGGATACGGCAGCGGCAGCGGCTCGAGCCTTCCATGAGCGTCGAACCTCAGCCCGTTGACCACCACGAACCCGCCGTCGTTTAGGGGATCGCCGGCCATGAACGACTCGGCAAGGAAGTCGAGCGCGGTGCCGTTGATGACCACCTTGGGGCGTCCCACGGCGTTGATCAGCGGGCGTCCGGCGACGTTGCCCATCACGTAGCACTCGCCGCCCTTGGCCCCGTAGAGGAACGTCTGGCCCACGTCGCCGTAGACGACCAGCTTGCCCCGCTTGGCGATCTGGCAGAGTTGGTCCTGGGCGTTGCCGTGGACGTAGACCTCCATGCCGTCCATGCCCGAGGCAAGATAGTCGCCCGGGTTGTCGTAACAATCGATCCGCAGCCCGTCGCTCTCGGGACCGAACCCGACGCCGTGGAACCGCGTGCCCCGGCTGTTGTAGTGGATCAGGTGCCGCCAGCCCAGCGCGTAGGCCTGCTTCGACAACGCCGCGTCGCAATTGGCCCCCTCGGGCGAGAAGCCGCGGGCGTCGATCAGCAGCGTGGTTTCGTCGGCCTCCGGGGCGCGGAGTTTGTCGCGGCAGTCCCAAGTCACGCGGCAGTGCGAAAAAGGGGTCAGGACTCTTTTTTTCGGCCCCGGCCCCGCAGAAAGGAGTTCTGCCCCCTTTTTTGGTCCGCAGAGCGGCTGCGATTCGAAGATCCGCTCCAGCCCGTCGCGGAGGATCGTCAACACGGAACTGCGTTTCTTGTCGCCGGTCGGGTAGCGGTAGTCGAGCGCGGCGGTCAGCGCCTCAATGCCGAAGGCCGGGGCGTTGTCGGCCGTCCGTTCGACGATCGCGTCGACGAACCATCGCAGCCGGTCGTAGTCGATCTGGGCCATCCGGTCGCGAAGGTGGCGGAACACGGCCTGTGGGTCGTCGTCTCCGAGGGCCTTTTCGAGGATCACCACGTCCTCGTCGGCCGCTGTGTCCACTCTCGGCTCGACCGATAGATCGCAGTGGACCTGCCCCTCGGGCGTGGCGACCGGTTTGCCGAACTTGTCGGTCACACGCAAATCATAATGCTGCCCGTTGTGTCCATTCCCATCGGTGCCATTCCCACCATCCCCGTTGCCGTTGCTCGGCGAAACGGTCAACAAAAACGCTCCGCCGTCGGTAAAGCTGCCGCCGCGTGCGTTCCAGTATTGATCGGCCAGCGGCGTGAACCGTTTGTCTTCGCCGGCCAGGCTGGCCAACGTGGCGTCGATCGCCTGTTTCTCCGAGCAGACCAGCCCTATGGTAACCTCGCCCTCCTGCAACGCGAAGACCTGCGGCCGCAACATGGCCGTATCGGTGATGCCCACGAGTTGGAACTCGCCCGTCTCGGCCAGGCTGCGGGCGATGATGAAGAACCAGGGGCCGTCGGGCGCCGCATGGGCATGGGCCGCTTGGATCTGGCGATAGATCCGCTGCTTCTCCGAGGGCAGCCGGTCGAAGTCGAGTTCCGTGGTCGGGGCCAACGCCTCGATGATGTATTCGATCGGATACTTGTAGACCCGGTTCCACAAATCGAACAACAAGACCGAGACTTCCGTGTCGGTGAGGAACCGCGGGAAGATGTTTCGCCCGGCCAGGTACTCGCTCACCGAATGGTAGTTGGCGAAGTCGCCGTTGTGGACCAGCGCCTCGTTGAGGCCCACGAACGGATGGGCCCCGCCGGGATGCCACACGCGGCCCTTGGTCGGATACCGCTGATGGGCAATCCAGACGTGCGCCCGCATGTCGGGCATGCGATAATACTGCACGGCCGCCTCGGCGTAACCGACGATCTTCATCACCAGCAGGTTCCGCGAGTGCGAGAGCACGAACGCCCGCTTCTCGCCCAGCGAGGCGTAGAACTCATCGTTGAAGCGGATCGAGTTCTGGTAGATGAACTCGTCTTCCAGCTCCCGCTCGGGCAGGTCGTTCAGACCCTTCTCTTCGGCGAAACGGGCCAGCGCCTTCGGCTTGACGCGGACGAAGTAACGCACCACGTCTGGCGGGCGGACCTCCAGCAGCGGCACGTCGCGATAGTCGTCCACGGTGGCGACCATCCCGCCTTGGGCCACGTCGAAGACGGCCTCGACGTGCGTGTCGACTTCGGCGCGTGCTTCCGGATCGAGCAGAGCGACTTGCAGGATATAACTTTCGTCGAGCACCTTCCGCGAAACACCCATGTCCTCCGGCACCAGCCCGCAGACCGCGATGCCGCCGCCCTTGCCGTTGCCCCGGTTGCGCATCTGGATCGACGGCTCGTAGATATGCCGCCCACCGACGGGGATCGAACAGGCAAACCCGGTCACGCCGCAGCCGCCCTCGGCCACCCGCGAAGTGGGAAACCACGGGCCCTGCGGCCGCAAGGAGGCCCGCGCACGGCGGAAGGCGTCGGCCCGGGCCAGCGGGGAGGCGTTCGGGTTGGGTTGGGTCGTTTTCATGTCAGGTAGACGCGATCGGCTCCGTGGGGGCAAAACCACCAACGGCTTGTTCGATGATCTGGGTGCCATGCCCACGCTTGCGTGGGCATGCCGAAAGCTCGACCAACATGCCCAC
>CAYYNP010000260.1:0-14490 GCA_964472545.1 uncultured Planctomycetaceae bacterium
CCGCCCAGATGGACGGGGCCATCCTGGTCGTGTCGGCCGCCGACGGCCCGATGCCCCAGACGCGCGAGCACGTGCTGCTGGCCCGCCAGGTGAACGTGCCGGCCCTGGTCGTGTTCCTCAACAAGGTCGATCTGGTCGACGATCCGGAACTGCTCGAACTGGTCGAGTTGGAGTTGCGGGAGTTGCTCAGCAGCTACGGCTTCCCCGGCGACGACATCCCGATCATCCAGGGCGACTCGCTTTCGGCCTACAACAACCCGGCCGATCTCGAGAAGACCAAGTGCATTCAAGAGTTAATGGACGCCATCGACGAGAACATCCCCGAGCCCGAGCGAGCTACCGATAAGCCGTTTTTGATGGCTATCGAGGACGTCTTCTCGATCGAGGGCCGCGGCACGGTAGCCACCGGCCGAATCGAGGCGGGCATCGTCAACACGGGCGACGAAGTCGAGATCATCGGCATCAAGGAATCGCGCAAGACGGTTTGCACCGGCGTCGAGATGTTCAACAAGACGCTGGACGACGGCCGGGCCGGCGACAACGTCGGCTGCCTGTTGCGGGGTGTGAAGCGAGACGAGATCGAGCGCGGCCAGGTGTTGGCCAAGCCGGGATCGATCACGCCGCATACGAAATTCGAGGCGGAAGTCTACGTGCTGTCGAAGGACGAAGGCGGCCGGCACACGCCGTTCTTCAGCGGCTACCGTCCGCAGTTCTACTTCCGCACGACCGACGTCACCGGCTCGTCAAACTTGCTCGGCGGTGCCGAGATGTGCATGCCCGGCGACAACGTGAAGGTCAACGTGGAGTTGATCTCCCCGATCGCCATGGACGAGAACGTGCGATTTGCCATTCGCGAAGGCGGCCGAACGGTCGGCTCCGGTGTGGTGACGAAAGTTATTGAATAGGAACCCTTCAGTCGACGCGGCCTTCGGTTTCGCGTCGCCGTTGGGCGACGGTTGCCGCCGGCCGCGGCCGACGATGCAGGGGTGTAGCTCAATTGGTAGAGCACTGGTCTCCAAAACCAGCGGTTGAGAGTTCAAGTCCCTCCGCCCCTGCTTAGCAGTTACGGCGTTTACCTTCAGGAGGTTGTTTGCCCGGTGAGCGGCTTCATCCAGGAACTGACGCAAGCGACGATTTACAAGCGAAACCAGGGCCGCATTGCCCGGCAGGTGACCTTTGCCGCGTTGGCGGTCATCATGGGGCTGGGATTGTGGCGTCTGAGCGACTCGCTGTCGATCGCCGAGCAGACGGCAACTCGGGACATGGTGTTGAAGTACGGCCTGCCCGGGTTGTTGTTGGCGCTGGGGTTGTGGGTCGCGTATCGGGTGGTGAACATGCCGAAGTTCGCCGATTTCCTGATCGCGGTGGAAGCGGAGATGAACAAGGTCTCCTGGCCCACCCGAACCGAGCTCTTTCGCGCGTCGATGGTGGTGTTGGTCACGATCTTCGTGCTGGCTGCAATGTTGTGGGCGTTCGACGTGTTCTGGGGTTGGGTCTTCACGTTCTTAGGGATCTTCCCGGAGCCGGAGACCCTGGAAGAGGCGCCGCAGGCCGCCTTGGACTTCGATTGGAAGGCCGTGTTTTCCGTGATTACGAGAGTCTTCTGACCGCGCAGGGCTGCTGCCGCGTTGCACCTTTGGGGTGGGCGGTCGTTGCTTTTCGGGTTCGAGCGCCAAGAAACCCCCACAACTCCGGGCTACTGGACATCCGAACGTTAATCTCAAACCAACGGAGAGTCAGCCGTGACTGACGAGCCGAATAACCCCGCCGACGTGCCTCGCGATGTGTCCGACGACCGGATGCGCGAAGACGTTGTTGCGCAGGTGGCGCCGGTCGAAACGGCGGACGAGGCGGCCGGCAACGAAACGTCGGAAGCCCAGGAAGTATCTGCCCCAAAACCGGAAGCCTCCCAGCCGGAGACCTCCCAGCCGGAGACCTCCCAGCCGGAGACCTCCCAGCCGGAAGCCTCCCAGCCGGAGACCTCCCAGCCGGAGACCTCCCAGCCGGAGACCTCCCAGCCGGGACCCGCGCAGGACGAGGCTGCCGAGGGGGATCCGCAAGACGAAAAATCCGAGGGGATGGACTGGTACATCCTCAAGGTGCAGAGTAATCGAGAGGATTCGATTCGCGAGGGGCTGTTGCGCCGGGTGGCGATTGCCGGACTGGAGCAGTTCTTCGGCGACGTGATCGTGCCCACCGAGAAGGTGACCGAGTTCAAGGGCGGCAAGAAGCGGGTGATGAAGCGGAAGCTCTACCCGGGCTACCTGGTCGTGCAGATGGAGATCAACGACGACACCTGGTTCCTGGTCCGCGAGACACCGGGAATCGGCGATTTTACCGGAGCGGTGGGAAAGCCGACTCCCATGCTGCCACACGAAGTCTCTCGAATCCTGGTCAAGCAGGAAGAGAAGAGCGAGAAGCAGCCGAAGTTGCGGATCGGCTTCCACGTCGGTGACCACGTGAAGATCACCGAAGGGAATTTCGAGAGCTTCGAGGGCGAGGTGGAGAGCATCGACGAATCGAACGGGCAGATCACGGTGATCATCAACATCTTCAACCGCAGCACTCCGGTAACGCTGGAATACTGGCAAATCGAATCCGTTTAGGCGGGCGACGCGAGACAAAACCGAGTTTGACGAAGGCGACTGATGGCAAAGCAATTGCAGGGTGAAGTGAAGTTCCAGGTTCCCGGCGGCCAGGCCACCCCGGCCCCTCCGGTGGGTACCGCATTGGGACGTTTCGGCATCAACCTGGGCCAGTTCGTGCAGCAGTTCAACGACCGCACGAAGGAGGCCGGCGGGATGCCGATTCCGGTGGTCGTGCGGGTCTACAACGACCGCACCTTCGATTTCGACATCAAGAGCCCTCCGGCCGCGGCGCTGTTGAAACAGGCCGCCAGCATTGCCAAAGGCTCGGGAGTGCCGAACAAGGAGAAGGTCGGCACGGTCACCTCCGCGCAGGTCGAGGAGATCGTCAATCGGAAGATGACCGATCTGAACGCCCGGGACATGGACCACGCCCGGCGGATGATCGAGGGGACCGCCCGCAGCATGGGGCTGCTGGTGGAGGACTGAGACGGGTCTTCGGCGGCGCGTTTGTGGGCCAGACGGTGTAGGGGCCAGACGGTGTAGGGGCCAGACGGGCAGGGGTATGACAAACCGGGGTGTGGCGGCGTGGAATACGGCGATCTCGGGCATCGGATAACACGTAATCGATCTGCGGACGGAAAGCAAGCGATGGTCAAGCAGTCTAAGCGAATGAAGGCCCTGAGCGAGAAATCGAAGGGGCAGGAAGCACTGCCGCTGGCGGAAGCGGTGGCCGTGTTGAAGACCTTCAACACGACCAAGTTCGATCAGTCGGTCGAGGTCGCCATGCGATTGGGGATCGATCCGAAGCAGGCCGACCAGATCGTCCGTAGTTCGATCGTCCTGCCGCACGGGCTGGGCCGGACGTTGCGGGTGATCGTGTTTGCCAAGGGCGACAAGATCGACGAAGCCACCGAAGCCGGCGCCGACGAGGTCGGCGGCGAGGAACTCGCCGCCAAGATCAAGGACGGATGGACCGATTTCGACGTCTGCATTGCCGCGCCGGACATGATGGGTATCGTCGGGCCGTTGGGCCGGATCCTCGGTCCTCGAGGGCTGATGCCTTCGCCCCGGGCGGGCACGGTGACGCCGGAAGTGGGCAAGATGATCAAAGAATACAAGGCCGGTAAGGTCGAGTTTCGCAACGACTCCGGCGGCAACGTTCACGCAATGGTCGGCAAACTGAGCTTCGACGCCGACAAACTGTCCGAGAACATCCAAGCATTCATCTCCCTCGTCGTCGGCCTGAAGCCGGCCACCGTCAAGGGACAATACCTCAAGGGGATTGCCGTCGCGGCGACCATGAGTCCCAGCGTACGAGTACAGCCCGCCTGATCGCAACTCGCGCGAACCGTAGCAAGGCCGCCCGGCGACACCAGCTTGGAAGCCTTGCCGTCCGCCTCGCGACGAGTCGAAGGAAACCGGCACAATGAGCAAATACGTCAAGAGACTAATCACCGAACACCTGCAAGAGCAGCTTCGCGACGTGGACGACGCGTTGTTGGTTGACGTGATCGGCTTGGACGCGAACGCCAACAACCGGCTGCGCACCGAGCTGCAAGAGAAGAACATCAACCTGATGGTGGTCAAGAACAGCTTGGCCGCGCGAGCCACGGAGGGGACCTCGCTGGGACCGATGTTTGAAGGCCTTACCGGCACCGCGGCGGTCTGCTGGGGGAGCGAAGATATCGTCTCCTTGGCGAAAGAGATCACCCGGCTGACCGGGGAGAAGGAATACGAGGCCTTTGAAACGCGTGGCGGCGTGATGGACGGCGAGCCGCTCACCGCCACCCAGGTCGCGGACGTCAGCAAGTGGCCCAACCGCGAGGGCCAACTCAGCATTTTGATGGGCCAAATCCTCAGTCCGGGAGCGAATCTCGCCAGCCAACTCACGTCGCCCGGCGGTGCGTTGGCCAGCCAGATCGAGCAGCTCGCCGAGGAGGAGGACGGGGCCAGCGACGACGGGGCCAGCGACGACGGGGCCGGCGACGACGGGGCCGGCGACGACGGGGCCGGCGACGACGGGGCCGGCGACGGGGCCAGCACGGAGGACGACGCATCGTAAACGTCCCGCCGTGGCGGCCGGGGTGGTTGCCGCGTGGGCGATCCGCCTGTGGAGACCCCTTCGACACGAGACATCCCCGCAAGGGTCTCCCGATAGAGAAATCAACAGAAACGACACGAGTACGTTGTGCCGGCATCCGAACGCACGGTTCGCTCCCGCCGGCACGGCAAGGTGAGAAAGGACGGTATCAGTGATGGCCACAGACGAAGCCACCCGCGAGTTCTCCGCGCAGGCCCAAGAATTGGGCGAGAAGATCGTGGGAATGACGCTCAAGGAAGCGAAGGAATTGAGCGACTATCTGGAAGATGTCCATGGGATCAAGCCGGCCGCCGGCGGCGGCGCGGTGATAATGCCCGGCGGCGACGGTGGCGGCGGCGGACCTGCCGAAGACGTCGTGCAGACGGAATTCGACGTTGTCTTGGAGAGTTTCGGCGAAAAGAAGATTGGCGTGATCAAGGAAGTTCGCGCGGCGACCCAACTCGGCCTGAAAGAGGCCAAGGAACTGGTCGAGAGCGCGCCGGCGAAGGTCAAGGAAGGCATCAGCAAGGAAGATGCCGAAGCCCTGAAGACCAAGCTGGAAGAAGCCGGGGCCACGGTGTCCATCAAGTAGCGTTCCCCCTAGGAGCCTAACGCTTCTCCACCTACGGACCACCCTCGCCGAGGGAAGGGTTACGTCGTGCGCGGGCAGAAGTCCAGGCGAGACCCAAATTGCCTCTGAAGAAGGTTTGTGCGTGCGGATCCTGCCCCCAGCCGGCCGTCCTGTGCCGGTGCCGGGAGAGGTGCGCACCGACGGCCCCGTCGCCGGTCTTTGCCTGCGCCGGGGCATTTCATCGGATCACGTGAACGATTCTTGCCCAGGAGGGTAATCCCCTATGGCCACTACGGCTCAACGGCGCTTGCAGCCGACCGAAATCCGGCGATTCGGCACCTTGCGACTCCCTCATGAGATCCCCGACCTTACCGAGATCCAAACCCTACGCTACGCAGAGTTTCTGCAGTACGGAATCCCTTGGCAGAAGCGCAAAGACCAAGGCATCGAGAGCGTCCTGCGCGAGATCTTCCCGATCGAGAGCTACGACAAATCGCTGCGGCTGGAATACGTCAGCTACGACTTGGGCAAGCCGCGCTACGAGCCGGACGAATGCCGCCAGTTGCGCCTCACCTACGGGCGGCCGTTCAAGGTCCGGCTGCGGCTGACCAAAGAACAGCCGGTCGAAGAGGACGTCTACCTCGGCGACGTGCCGATCATGCTCGGCGGCGGCGAGTTCATCATCAACGGGGCCGAGCGCGTGGTGGTCAGTCAGTTGCACCGCAGCCCCGGCGTCGACTTCGTGATGGACATCGAAGGCACCTCCGAACGCCGGCTGCACAGTTGCCGCATCATCCCCGAGCGCGGAAGCTGGATCGAACTGAACATCACCCGCAAGGACCTGCTCACGGTCCGTATCGACCAGAGCGGCAAGTTCTCGATCATGACGCTGTTGCGGGCGATGGACGCGAAATACGGCGAAGACTCCGCCTTGCTGAAGGTGTTCTACAAGACCGAGAAGGTAACGATCGTCGACGGCCGCAGCGCCGTGAAGATCGAGGGCAAGCTGGCCGTCGACGACGTCGTCTATCCTGTGGGCAGCGAACGGGTGGGGGAAATCCTCGTCGAGTGCGGCCATAAGATCACCAAGAACCTGGCCGAGACGATCTGCACCTCCGGCGTGGAAGAGGTCGAGGTGATGGCCGCCCCGCGCAACCCGCTGTTGATCAACTCGCTGGGCGACGACGCGACCGCCAGCCACGAAGAGGCCCTGCTGCGAATCTACCAGCGGCTGCGGCCCGGCAACCCGCCCCAATTGGAAAAGGCCCGGGCGCTGTTTCAGGAGAAGTTCTACGACACCAACCGCTATCGGCTGGGCCGCGTGGGACGATTCCGCATCAATCGGAAGTTGGGGCTGAATATCTCCGAGTCGGAGATGACACTGCGGCCGGAAGACCTGATCGCCTCGATCAAGTACCTGCTGCGGTTGAGCAATAACGACCCGGCCGTCGAGGTCGACGACATCGACCATTTGGGCAACCGGCGTTTGCGGACGATCGACGAGTTGGCCTGCGACGAGTTGCGCAAGGGCTTTTTGAAACTACGCCGGACGGTCCAAGAGCGGATGAGCCTCAAAGACGTCGAGGACATGACGCCCCGTAGCCTGGTCAATCCCAAGAGCATCTCGGCGGCGATCGAGTATTTCTTCGGCCGCGGAGAACTCTCGCAAGTGGTCGACCAGACGAACCCCCTCTCGATGCTCACCCACGAACGTCGTCTCTCGGCGTTGGGTCCGGGCGGTTTGAACCGAAAGCGGGCGGGCTTCGAGGTTCGCGACGTACACATCTCGCACTACGGGCGAATCTGCCCGATCGAAACACCGGAAGGCACCAACATCGGCCTGATCTCCAGCCTGGCAATCTACGCCGGCGTCGACGGCTACGGTTTCCTGGTGACGCCGTATCGGAAGGTCAAGAACGGGAAGCCGACCGACGAAATCGAGTGGCTCCGGGCGGACCAAGAACATGAGGCCTACCTGGCGCCGGCCGACGTGCCGGTCGACAACGGCAAAATTGCCGGCAACGCGATCATCGCCCGGCACTACGGCGACTTCGAAATGACGCCGATCGAAGAGGTCGAGTACATCGACGTGGCCCCGTCACAGATGGTGGGCGTGTCGGCCGGGCTGATCCCGTTCTTGGAGCACGACGACGCCAACCGGGCCCTGATGGGATCGAACATGCAGCGTCAGGCCGTACCGCTGTTGATTACCGAACCGCCGCTGGTGGCCACCGGTTTGGAGCTCTTCGCGGCGCGCAACTCCAGTATGCCGATCCGCACTCGCCGCAAGGGGACGGTTTCCTACGTCGATTCCGACCGCATCGATATCGCCAGCGAGTCCTACCCCCTGCGTAAGTTCGTCGGGCTGAACGAACGGACGTGCCAGAACCAGAAGCCGATCGTCTCGGTCGGCGACAAGGTCGAGAAGAACCAAGTGATCGCCGACGGGGCGGGCACCTATCAGGGCGAATTGGCCTTGGGCCGCAACGTGCTGGTGGGCTTCATGGCCTGGGACGGGTTCAACTTCGAGGACGCGATCATCATCAGCGAGGAGTTGGTCGAGAACGACACCTACACGTCGATCCATATCGAGGAATTCGATATCGAAATCCGCGAGACCAAGCTCGGCCGCGAGGAGTTCACCCGCGATATCCCCAACGTCAGCGAGAAGCAGCTCTGCAACCTCGACGAGAGCGGAATCGTCCGCGTGGGGACCTACGTCTCGCCGGGTGATATCCTGGTGGGCAAGGTCTCGCCAAAATCGAAGACCGAACTGACCCCCGAAGAGAAACTGCTGCACGCGATCTTCGGGCGTGCCGGCGAAGACGTCAAGAACGACTCGCTCGAGGTGCCTTCCGGCGTCGAGGGGATCGTGATCGATACGCAGAAGTTCTCCCGCCGAATGAGCCTTTCCGAAGAGGAACGCAAGGAGTTCGAGGACGCGCTGAAAGAGGTCGAAGCAGAGGGCAACGCCAAGGTTGCCGCCGCTTTTGGCGAGTTGGTCGGGGAAATCGAGGGCGTCTTGAAGAAGACGCTCACCGACGAGGACGGCAACCCGTTGGTCGAGGGCCAGGAGCATCGCTACGTGGCCGACGAACAGGCCCGGCGGTTCAACCTCGAGTCGCTCGACATCCGCAGCCCGGTGCGCAAGGAAGAGGTCGAGAAGATCTACAAGACCCTCTGGCCGGCGGTGGAAACGGCGATCGACGCCAGAGACCGCAAGCTCAACTCGATGAAGCGGGGCGACGAACTCCGCAGCGGCGTGTTGCAGATGGTCAAGGTCTACATGGCGGCCAAGCGGGTGATCTCGGTGGGCGACAAGATGGCCGGCCGGCACGGCAACAAGGGTGTGATCGCCAAGATCCTGCCCCGCGAAGACATGCCCTTCCTGCCCGACGGTACCCCGCTGCAAATCCTGCTGAACCCCTTGGGTGTGCCCAGCCGTATGAACGTGGGCCAGATTCTGGAAACGCACCTCGGTTGGGCCGCGGCGAAGCTCGGATTCCAGGCGGTCACGCCGGTGTTCGACGGGGCCGACGAGAAGACGATCCACAAATCGCTCAAGGAGGCCGGGCTGCCGAAACACGGCAAGGCCCAGTTGTACGACGGCCGCACCGGCCAGCCGTTCGAGCAGCTCTCGACGGTCGGCTACATCTACATGATGAAGCTGCACCACCTGGTCGACGACAAGGTCCACGCCCGCAGCACCGGCCCCTACTCGCTGATCACCCAGCAGCCGCTCGGCGGCAAGGCCCGTTTCGGCGGCCAGCGATTCGGGGAAATGGAGGTTTGGGCGTTGGAAGCCTACGGGGCGGCCTACGTGTTGCAGGAGTTGCTGACCGTCAAGAGCGACGACGTGGAAGGACGCACCAAGATTTACGAGTCGATGGTCAAGGGCGAAAACACGCTCGAGGCCGGCACCCCGGCCAGCTTCGACGTGTTGACCAACGAGATCCGGGGCCTGGGGCTGAACATGCAACTCGAGAAGGCCCGCGTGTAGTTGGGAACTCGTATTCCATAAATAGGACTTTGGCTTGCAGATCCCGGAAGCAGCATCGGCACGAAACCGGCAACCGGCCGTCCGCGTATCGCTTACGACCAACTGCCAACCGCCTACTGCCTACTGCCTACTGCATACTGACATCCGCCTACTGCCTACTGCCTACTTTCTCAGAAGGAGTGCCAGCAGTGAGTATCGGTGACACCACGTACGACCGGATTAACGATTACGCCTCGGTCAAGATCTCTTTGGCCCGGCCGCACGATATCCGGAGTTGGTCTTTCGGCGAAGTAAAAAAGCCGGAAACGATCAACTACCGTACTTACCGTCCGGAGAAGGACGGTCTGTTTTGCGAGCGAATTTTCGGTCCGGAAAAGGACTGGGAATGTTCCTGCGGCAAATACCGCGGGATGAAATACAAAGGCATGATCTGCGACCGCTGCGGCGTGAAGATCACGCATAGCCGCGTGCGCCGCAAGCGGATGGGACATATCGAACTGGCTGCGCCGGTGGTCCACATCTGGTTCTTCAAGGCGATGCCCAGCCGGCTGGGTGCCTTGCTGAGCATGAAGACCACCAGCCTGGAAAAGGTGATTTATTTCCAGGACTACGTCGTCACCGACCCCGGCGATACGCCGCTGAAGGCCCAGCAACTGTTGACCGAAGAGGAATACCGCGCCGCCCGGGCGCAGTATCCCGACGCCACGTTCGAGGCCGAAATGGGCGCCGAGGCGATCCGCAAGCTGCTGGTCGGCCTGGACCTGGTCCAGCTTTCCGCCCAGCTTCGCGTCGATCTGGCCGAGACCGGCTCGAAGCAGAAACGCAAGGATTACATCAACCGATTGAAGGTCGTCGAGGCGATTCGCGACAGCGACAACCGGCCGGAATGGATGGTGCTGGACGTGATCCCCGTGATCCCGCCCGACCTGCGCCCCCTGGTGCTACTGGATTCGGGCAACTTCGCCACCAGCGACCTGAACGACCTCTACCGCCGGATTATCAACCGCAACAACCGGCTGAAGAAGCTGGTCGACTTGAATGCGCCGGAGGTGATCATCCGTAACGAGAAGCGGATGCTGCAGCAGTCGGTCGACGCGCTGTTCGACAACAACCGCTGCAAGCGGCCCGTGCTCGGGTCGAGCAACCGGCCGCTGAAGTCGCTGACCGACATGATCAAGGGCAAGCAGGGACGTTTCCGCGAAAACCTGTTGGGCAAGCGCGTCGACTACTCCGCCCGAAGCGTGATCGTCGTCGGCCCGGCGCTGCGTCTGCACCAGACCGGTTTGCCGAAGAAGATCGCCTTGGAGTTGTACCAGCCGTTCATCATCCGGCGTTTGAAGGAACTGGGACATGCCGACACGATCAAGAGCGCCAAGAAGATGCTCGAGCGCAAGGATGAAGAGGTCTGGGACATCCTCGAAGAGGTGATCCAGAACCATCCCGTGCTGCTGAACCGTGCTCCCACGCTGCACCGCATGGGCATCCAGGCCTTCGAGCCGATCCTGGTCGAAGGCAACGCCATCAAGCTCCACCCGCTGGTCTGCAAGGGATTCAACGCCGACTTCGACGGCGACCAGATGGCGGTCCACCTGCCGCTGTCGATCGAGGCCCAGGTGGAAGCCCACACGCTGATGATGTCGACCAACAACATCTTCAGTCCGGCCAACGGCGCGCCGATCATCAGCCCGTCGCAAGACGTGGTGATGGGATGCTATTACATGACCCGGGCGTTGACGGACCGCAGGGGCGACGGGATGATCTTCGCTTCGACCGACGAAGTGCACTTGGCATACTCGCTGGGGGTGGTCGATACGCACGCAGCCATCAAGGTCAAACTCCCCACCGACACGCTCATCAAGGCCGACTCGGACATGAAGTCGACCGGGATGATTGAAACTACCGTCGGACGCGTAGTCTTCAACGCCATGTTGCCGACGGGCATGCCCTTCTACAACAAAGCCTTGCGGTCTCCGGACCTCGCCGCCGTGATCTCCGACTGCTACGAGATCCTCGGCCGCCGGGCGACGATCGATCTGTTGGACACGATGAACCGGCTGGGCTTCCGCCAAAGTACGCTCAGTGGTTTGAGCTTTGCCACCGACGACCTGATCACCCCGCCGAACAAGACGAAGATCATCGGCAGCGCCGAACGCGAAGTGGCCCGCACGATGAAGCTCTATCAGCGAGGTATCATCGCCGAGGGCGAACGTTACAACCTGGTGTTGGATACCTGGACTCACGCCCGCGAGCAGATCACCGCCGAGATGATGGCGGAGTTGGAGAACGACACGCGGTTCGAGGGTTACATCAACCCGATCTTCCTGATGGCCCACTCCGGTGCCCGGGGCGGCGTGGAACAGATCCGTCAGTTGGCCGGGATGCGTGGTCTGATGGCCAAGCCGTCGGGCAAGATCATCGAAACGCCGATCAAGGCCAACTTCCGCGAGGGCCTCAGCGTGCTGGAGTATTTCAGTTCCACGCACGGTGCCCGCAAGGGTTTGGCCGACACGGCCCTGAAGACGGCCGACTCCGGCTACCTCACGCGAAAGCTGGCCGACGTGGCCCAGAACATGGTCGTCACCTGCCACGACTGCGGCACCACGCAGGGTATCACCAAGGGTGTGATCTACCGCGGCGAAAAGGTCGAGGTCTCGCTGGCCGACTCGATCCGCGGACGCGTCAGCCGAGCCAATATCGTCAACCCGATCACCGACGAAGTGGTCGTCAACGAAGACGAGTTGATCACCGCCGACATCGCGCGGAAGATCGAAGAGATGGGCTTGGAGCGGATCCAGGTCCGCAGCCCGATGACCTGCGACGCCTCTCTGGGACTCTGCGCGTTGTGCTACGGGATGGACCTTTCGTCCAGCAGCCTAGTCGAGCAGGGCATGGCCGTGGGCATCATCGCCGCCCAGAGCATCGGCGAGCCGGGCACGCAACTCACGATGCGGACGTTCCATATCGGCGGAGCCGCCGCCCGAGCCATCGAAGAAAGCGAAATCCACGCCAAGAAGGCCGGCCAGGTCAAGTTCACCCGGATGAAAGTCGTCCGCAACGACGAAGGCCAGCAGGTCGTGCTGACGCGCAACGGCGAGATCCTCATCGTCGACGCCAAGGGACGCGAACTCGAGAAGTACGAAGTACCCGCCGGTGCCAACCTGGCCGTCGAGGAAGACCAAGAGGTCGCGCCCGGGGCCCTGCTCTGCCAATGGGACCCGCACAGTATCCCGATCCTCGCCGAGGTGGGTGGAAAGGTCCGCTACGAAGACGTCATCGAAGGCGAAACGATGCGGAAGGAGAAAGACCCCGGCGGGCACGTGCGGCAACTCGTGATGGAACACAAGGGCGATCTCCATCCGCAGGTCGTATTGGAAGACTCCAGCGGAAAGATCCTCGACTTCTACTACCTGCCCGAAAAGGCCCACATCGAGGCCGGCGAGGGAGCCGACGTTTCCGCCGGTACGCTGATTGCCAAGACGCCGCGTGAAGTTTCCGGTACCCAGGACATCACCGGCGGCCTGCCGCGAGTCACCGAAATCTTCGAGGCCCGCAAGCCCAAGGAGCCGGCGGTGATCGCCGAAATCGACGGCGTCGTGGAACTGCTCGGCGAGAAGCGGCGCGGAAAACGGACGATCATCGTCCGCAGCGAAAGCGGCATCGAACGCGAGCATCTGGTTTCTCACGGAAAGCACTTGCGGGTCCATGCGGGCAACTTCGTCCGCGCCGGCGAGGCCTTGGTCGACGGGCCGCTGGTGCCGCACGACATCCTCCGCATCTCCGGTGAAGAGGCCGTGCAGCAGTATCTGGTCCGCGAAATCCAGAACGTCTACCGCAGCCAACGCGTCGAGATCAACGACAAGCACATCGAGATCATCGTCGCCCAGATGCTGCGGAAAGTGCTGGTCGAGACGATCGGCGACACCGGATTGCTGCCGGGCAGCCTGATGGACAAATTCGAGTTCCGCGGGGCCAACGTGGACCTGGGCAAATGTGTGAAGATCTCCGAGAAGGGCGAGAGCACGTTCGAGGAGGGCGATATCGTTCCGACCGAAGTGCTCGAGCAGGAGAACGCGCGGATCGAGGCCATCGGCGGCGAGCCGGCCCAGGGTGCCAAGCCCAAGTCGGCGACCGCGGCCACGCAATTGCTGGGGATCACCAAGGCGGCCGTGCAAAGCTCCAGCTTTATCTCGGCGGCCAGCTTCCAGGAAACCACCAAGGTGCTCACCGAGGCTGCTCTGGCCGGCAAGGTCGACTCGCTGGTGGGCCTGAAGGAGAACGTGATTCTAGGGCACTTGGTGCCTGCCGGCACCGGCTTCCGCACCTACCAGGAGTCGGAAGTACGAATTCGGCCGCAGGCGTTGGAGCAGATGGCCGAGGAGAAGAAGACCGTGCTCACGCGTCACTTCCCGCTGCTGGACGGCCCCACCCCGGAGGCCCCCGAGGCCGCGGAACCCGGCACCGAAGCCACGCCACCACCGGCCGAAGCCCCCGCTGCGGCGGATTCAACCATGAGCCAATTAGAGGAGCTGTTCGGCACGCCCAGCGAACCGAGCCCACCTGAAGAGTAGTTATTTACCGTAAGTATGTGCTGATAGGCGGTCGATTCTCGGCCAAGCACTCACCTGCTTGCCGGACGTCGGCTCCCGGCTTTGCGGTTTGCGGCCCTGCCGGCCATTGACAGCCCGCCGTAGCACGTCAAAATAGAAGGTTTCCCCAACGGCCAACCGACCGTTTCCTACCAATTGGGAACATCCATGCCCACGATCAATCAACTGGTGCGCAAGCGCCGCAAGACACCTCGGAAGTTCAGCAAGGCCCCGGTGCTGGATCGCTGCCCGCAAAAACGGGGGGTTTGTTTGCAGGTCAAGACGATGACCCCCAAGAAGCCCAACTCCGCGATGCGCAAGATCACGCGGGTGAGGCTTTCCAACGGCAAAGAGGTCACCGTCTACATCCCCGGCGAAGGCCACAGCCTGCAAGAGCACTCGATCGTGTTGGTGCGCGGCGGCCGGGTGCGCGACCTGCCGGGCGTTCGTTATCAGGTGATCCGCGGAGCGATGGACACGCTCGGGGTCGAGGACCGTAAGCAATCGCGCAGCCGTTACGGTGCCAAGAAGTCGTAGTAAACCCCTCGTCGAGGAACCATTATGGGTCGGATTACCGCCAGCAAGAAGCAACTCGTCCCGGACCCGAAGCACGGGTCGTTGTTGGCCAGCAAGTTTATCAACTGCCTGATGTGGGACGGCAAGAA
>CAYYNP010000261.1:0-14475 GCA_964472545.1 uncultured Planctomycetaceae bacterium
CGGCCCCGCCCCCCGCGGGCCCCCACCCCCGCCCCCCACCCCCCGGCGGGCCCACCCCAATTCCTAAGGTTGACGAAGCACTAGGAGAATGCGAACGTGAAGAGCATCAAGTACCGAATGATCGCCAGTTCCTGCGCGACGGCGTTGATCGTCGTGCTGGTCCTGGGCGTGACGGTCTCCTGGACGTCGAGCCGGCGGCTTGCAGAGCTCTCCGACCAGATGTCGCAGGAGACCCGCGCGGGGGCGAAGTCGGCTCTGGAGGGCCATCTGCTCCTGCTGGAACGCCTGGTTGGCGATTCGGCACAGGATGTCCAACTGGCGGTAGACACGGTCTCCAATAACCAGTCTGTCCGAACCGCCGTCGAGACCGAGCAGGCGGACGAGATTGCAGCGCTGCTCGATTCGCTTGCTTTCCAAGGCGGCGCGGATTACGCGACGCTTTTCACGCCCGATGGGGAGGTCCTTGCCACGTTTCCCAAAGCGGCGAAGCGGCCAGGCGGGCAATCGTCCGAGGGTGGCGCATTGCCGCCGCGCTGGCAAGGGCTGACCGAACAAGCCGACGAAGAAGGGCCCCGCAACGCCGCCGTCATGGTCCGATACACCAGCCCCCTGCTGGTGGAACGAGGTCTCGAACTATTCGACGCCGCCGGACGCGGTGCCTTGGCGTTCGAGTCTGCCGCGTTGGTGCGAGACGACTTCGGCGACGTGATCGCGACCTGCGTGGCCGGGCAATTCCTCAATCATAGCGACGAGGCGCTGCAGCAAACCCGACAGGTGACCGGGTCGTGTTGTGCGATCTACCTGGAGGAGAAGGCCGTCGCGTCGTCGGGAATTCTCCCGCCGCAGGACGTGAAATCTCCCGGCGACGAATCTCCCGGCAACGAGGCCGACCTGCCGACGGAGAGTTGGCAGCGCATTTGCGAGGCGGCCGAATACCCGGTCGAGTTGAATCTACCGCTGGCCGGCGAGGACTTCCTTCTCACTTGCTCGCCGATCCGGCTGCCCGACGGCCCAGTCGTCGGGGCGTTCGCCGTAGGCGTGCCGCAGCGCAAGATCCTCCAGTCGCAACAAGCGGCCGTGGCCCACGGTCAGCGTACGAAGACGGAGCTGGCCTGGTGGGTCTGGGGGATCGGTGCGGTGGCCCTGCTGGCGTTCTGCATCACCTCGATCGTCACCGCCAAACGAATCGCAGATCCGGTCAACCGCATCCTCGCCAGCGTGACGGCCCTGGCCGACCAGGACTTCTCCAGGCCGTGTGACGTGCAAAGCAAGGATGAAATCGGCCGAATGGCCCGGGCCGTCAACCAATCGATCGAGAATACTCGCAAGGCGTTCGACGACATTACCGCGGCCAATCGACGGGAGCAAGAGGCGCAATCGCAACGGATGCAACAGCAGCGCGAGCAGGCCGAGGCCGAACGAAAACGGCAAGAGGAAGACGCGCAGCGCCAGCGGCAGCAGCAGGAGGCGGAAACGCGCCGACGTGAGGAGGAGGCTGAATCGCAACGGCGGCGGGCGGAAGAGGAACGCCGAAGTGCCCAAGTCCTCCGCGACAAGGTCGACGTCTTGCTGGAGGCCGTGAACGCCGCGGCGGAAGGCGATCTCACGCGAGACGTACACGTCGACGGCGACGGAGCGATCGACGAACTGGCCGCCGGACTGAGCACCTTGTTCCGCGACCTGGGGGAGATCATCGCCGAGGTCGCCACGGGGGCCGAGCGGTTCGCCGACGCCTCGCGGATGATCACCGATAACTCGAACTCGCTGGCCGTCGGCGCGCAGAACCAAAGCGCCGGCATCGAGCAGATGAGCGCGTCGGTCGAAGAACTCACCGGCTCGATCGAGACCGTCAGCCGCCGCGCCGAAGAGGCCGATGCCTTGGCTGGCCGCACCAATCGATTGGCAGCCGAAGGGGATCAGGCGGTCAAGCAATCGATCGAGGCGATGGGCCTGATCCGAGATAGTTCGGCCGAGATCGGCGAGATCAGCCAGGTGATCGGCGAGATCGCCGGACAAACGAACCTGCTGGCGCTGAACGCTGCCATTGAGGCCGCCCGGGCAGGCGAACACGGCATGGGGTTCGCCGTCGTGGCGGACGAGGTCCGGAAACTGGCCGAACGATCGAACCAAGCCGCCGGGAGAATCTCGACGTTAATTCGAGAATCGACCGAACGAATAGAGCACGGCGCTGAGTTGAGCGAGGCGACGGGCCATTCGCTCGAGCAGATCATCGAGGGCGTCAAAGACACGGCAGCGCTGATCACCGAAATTGCGGCCTCGACGATCGAACAAACCTCCAACTCTCAGGAGGTCGCCGCGGCCATTCAAGGGGTCGCCGAGGTTGCCGAGGAGACGGCCGGCCGCAGCGAAGAGATGGTCGCCGGCAGCACCCAACTCGGAACCCGGTCCGCGAGGCTCCGCGAACTGGTCGGCCGCTTCAAGACATGAACCGCCGAATCGGACGCCGAATCGGACAAGGCACGCTCGGATTGCCAAACGAGCTATTGACGTCGTTAGTCGGCCAATCCCCGGGTCGCATTCAGGGTAGACATGGCCTCTACTCTTCGTTCGACGTCCAGGCAACCTCGTTGTTCCAGAAATACCATTTGCCGTCTTGAAAGACCGTCTCGATCGTGGCTTCGCGCAACAGCGAGCCTTTTCGACACAGCTTAATCGGGTGCTTGTCGCCGTGCTTCGGGTTCTTCGGATAGGCGGGAGTGCTGAGGAATCCGTAGGTTCCGCTTCCCTGGATCATGTAGTCCAGCACGACCTCGGGGTATTCGATCGCCTCCTCTTTGATTTCCGGGTTGCCGATCAGACCGATCATGCGGTCTTCGTCTCGAATTCGCTCGTTCGGAGAATCGTCCGAGGCGGCACACATAAGAGCGTGGCGATTTGTTTGCCGGGGGTGTCTCCCGGGCGCAATTACACGAATCTACCGGCAAGTCAACCCATCTGTGAGTTGACTTACGACGATCGGCGAGGGCGCCGCGACGTCGCAACACATTGGCGGCAAGAAGGTTCCGTCGTACGAGTGCTTCGTGGTGTCGACGTAAGTCTGCCGTCGAATTGTTGACCGGCGAGGAAATCGCGATAGTCGACGTAACCTTCTGGCATTCAGCGGTTTACGCACGCCGATCGTCCGTTGTTGAACGTCGGGTTGTGCGGGGGGGCGATGCCGATATCGCTTGGAGCAACGTAAGTCGTTGTCTTAAAACAAGTTGTAAAGAACCCGAGCGGCCGGCGGGATTCGGCGGCGGTGCGTATCCAGGGTAACTTCCCAGTGGGGCGATCCGCCTGCGAAGACAGACCGGATTGCGGGATCGACCGGATGAGCTTCGGCAGAGGGAAGGCCTACCGCTGGAACTTGACTCGGCCGCCGACGATCACCACGTCGGCTCGGCCGGTGAGTTCCCAGCCGGCGAACGGGGTGTTGGCGCTCTTGGAACGGAACTCCGCCGGGTCGACCGTCCAGCGGGCGTTGGGGTCGATGACGGTGACGTCGGCGTCGGCGCCGATTTGCAGCGTTCCCTTGGACAGGTGCAAGATGCGGGCCGGGTTGCACGTCATCTTGGCCAGGGCGTCGGGCCAACTGAGATGACCCGGCTCGATCAGCTTGGTGATTACCAGGCCCAACGCGGTTTCCAGCCCCACGATGCCGAACGGGGCCCGATCGAGTTCCTGCATCTTCTTCTCGCGGGCGTGCGGGGCGTGGTCGGTGACGATGGCGTCGATCGTGCCGTCGATCAGGCCGTCGAGGCAGCCTTTGACGTGGCCCTTCGCCCTCAGCGGCGGGTTCATCTTGTAGTTGGAGTCGAACGAACGGAGCGATTCGTCGGTGAGCGTGAAGTGATGGGGGCAGACTTCGGTCGTCACCCGGACCCCGCGTTGCTTGGCACGGCGCACGGCGTCGACGCCGCCGCCGGTCGAAACGTGCATCAGGTGGTAGCGCCCGCCGGTCTCTTCGGCCAGGGCGATGTCGCGGCTGGCCATCACGTGCTCGGCCGCCGGGGGAAACCCGGAAAGGCCCAGGATCAGCGAGGTGAGCCCTTCGTGCATCACGCCGTGTTCGGTCAGTTCGGGGACCTCGGCGTGGTTCAGCACCGGCTTGTCGAACATCAGGCAGTATTCGAACGCCCGGCGCATCAACTCGGGGTCGTGGATCGGGGAGCCGTCGTCGCTGAAGGCGACCGCCCCGGCCTCGACCAACTGGCCGATTTCGGCCAACTCCTTGCCCTCGCGGTTCTTGCTCACGCAGGCGATCACGAAGACGTTGCAGTTATCGGCCCGGGCAGCCTGACCGCTGACGAACTCGACGGTGCCCTGGGTGTCGATGGGCGGTTCGGTGTTCGGCACGCAGGCGATCGACGTGAAGCCCCCGGCCAGCGCGGCGGCCGTGCCGGTCTCGATCGTCTCGTCCTCTTCGCGGCCCGGCTCGCGGAGGTGCACGTGCATATCGATCAGCCCCGGCGAGACGATCTTCTCGGACGCGTCGATCACGATGTCCTGCCCGTTGGGCTCGGCATCATACGCGGCGATCCGTCCGTCGCGAATCAACAGGTTGGTTACCCGATCCATCGCCTGAGAAGGATCGATCACACGGCCGTTTTGGATAAGGATGCTGGACATGAGTCGATTCGGTCTCAATTGGGCTCTTGCACGCTCGTGGATTCTCCAATTTGCAATTTGCAATTTGCAATTCGCGATTTTCAATTTCTTCTGCCGCCCAGCAGCCACAACACGGCCATCCGCACGGCCACGCCGTTGGTCACCTGCTCCAAAATGGCCGAATGCGAACCGTCGGCTACGTCGGGCGTCACCTCGACGCCGCGGTTGATCGGCCCGGGGGCCATGATCAGGATATCGTCCTTGGTCCTGGCCATCCGCTCGCGGTCCATGGCGTAGAGGTGGGCGTATTCGCGGACCGACGGGAACGGCCGGCTGAACTGCCGCTCGAACTGGATCCGCAACAGGTTCAGCACGTCGACCCGGGGTAGGATGTCGTCGAGGCTGTACGAATACTCGACGCCGATCTCTTCCCAGCGGGGCGAAACCAGCGTCGACGGGCCGCAGACGATCACGTTCGCCCCGAGCTTCTTCAGGCCCCAGATATTCGACCGGGCCGTGCGGCTGTGGGCAATGTCGCCGACCATGGCCACGGTGAGGCCTGCGAGCGAGCCGCGCCGTTCGCGGATGGTCATGATGTCCAGCAGCCCTTGCGTGGGGTGTTCGTGCGGGCCGTCGCCGGCGTTGATCACGCCTACGTCGAGGTTCTGGGCCAGCAGCCGAGGCGTGCCGGGGGTGCGATGGCGCACGACTACCAGATCGACGCCCATGGCCTCAATGTTCTTGGCCGTGTCGATGAAAGTCTCGCCCTTCGAGAGACTGCTGGTGGCCGACGAGAAATCGACCGTATCGGCCCCCAAACGCCGGGCGGCCAGCGAGAAGCTGGTTCGGGTGCGTGTGGAGTTCTCGAAGAAGAGGTTCACACAGGTCTTGTCGGTCAGCAGGGCGTGTTTCTTGCGGCCGGCGGCCATCGCCTGCTTGAAACCCATCGCCGTGTCGAGAATCAGGGTGATCTCGTCGGCCGACAGCTCCTCAAGGCTCAGCAGATGCTCTCGGGTCCAAGCGGCCGGGACGCAATCGAACTGGTCGGTTTGGCTGGTCATCACGCCGCAATCCCTTTCGGCCCAAGTCGTTCGGTTCGTCGCATAGGGCCGGACGGCGCTAAACCGCACTCGACCCCGGACGATTCTAACACCGGCGGCAAATGTTGCAAGGAGGTTGAGCGACACGAAGTTGGCATTAGCTGATATAATCGAGCGTATGATCCCACCATCGCACGTTCTGCTGCTGATCGACAACGACGCCACGCGAAGAAGCTGGCGAGAAATGCTCGAGGCGGAATCGTCGCCGGGCGGTGAGAGTGCGGTGATTTGGGAAGGCTGGGGCGAGGTGCCTTCCGAGGCATATCCGGATGTGATTGTCGCTGACGGCGGCGCGATGTGCGACGCATCGGCGGAGCGGCCCACGACTGAGCGCCCCTTGATCGAACCCGGCCCCCATCGGCCGGGTGTCATCCGAATCGGGGATTCTGGGCCAGCCGATGTGCGGCTGTCGGCCGACGCGACACCCCGTGAGGTCCGACTTGCCTGCCGCCTGCTGGGCGAGATCGTTCGGCTGCGCCGCCAGCAGCAAGACGGCGCCGAAGTGCGCCGCCGCCTGAGCGAGGAGGCGTTGACCGACCCGCTGACCGGACTGCCCAACCGCCGGGCGTGGCAGCAGACCCTTCAGTCGCGGATGGCGGAGGTTGCCGATATGCCGGGCGATGCGCCGTCGCCCACCGTGTCGCGGCGGCTCTGCGTGGCCGTCGCCGATCTCGATCACTTCAAGCGGATCAACGACAACCACGGCCACGCGGCCGGCGACGCGGTGTTGCGGGCCAGCGGTCGGGCCATCCGCGACGGGCTCCGCGAAAACGACTTCGTCGCCCGCATCGGCGGCGATGAATTTGCCCTGCTGCTTTGGGTCCCCGACGAAGCCACGGCCGCGATGGTCGTCGAGCGGGTTCGCAACGGCCTGCCGAAGCGGCTGGCTCAGGCAGGGACGCACGTGGTAACGGCGAGTGTGGGATACTGCCTGATCGACCGAGCACCGCACGGCGAATCGTCGCGTTCGCCCGACGGAGCGTACTCCGATGCGGCCGCGGCACTTCGTCAAGCGAAACACGGCGGGCGGGATCGCTCCGTGGTGGGATGATCGAATCGCTCGGCAAACCTCGTTGTCATCGCCGGCCGCTGGCCTGCGTTCATCAACCTTTGCCCCCCGCTTCCGGCAAATCCCGCATGAACTCCTCCAACAGCGACCGCCACGGTTTCTGCCCGGCGAGTTGGCCGCCGTCGAGGACGAACGTTTGGCCGGTGATGTAGGAGGCGGCGTCGCTGGCGAGGAAGAGAAAGAGCGGGGGGATCTCGGAGACGTTGCCTACACGGCCGATGGGGACGTAGCGATCGGCAAACTCGGCGACGAACTCGTCGCTGTCGACGTCGTCGTTGATCGGGCTGCGGACGTAGCCGGGACAGACGGCATTGGCGCGGATACCCAAATGGGCCAACTCGATGGCGATCGTCTTGGTCAACATAATCAGCCCGGCCTTGCTGGCGTTGTAATGGGCGTGCCCGAGCTCCGCGTCGAGGCCGTTCTTGCTCGACATGTTCAGCACGACGCCCTTTCGCCGCCGTGCCATGTATCGGCATACGCTTTGGGCCACGTGGAACGCGCCGGTGAGGTTGATATCGAGCGTCTTCTGCCACTCCTCCGCTGGAATCTTCAGAAACGCCGTGATTTCGCAGATGCCGGCGTTGTTTACCAAGACATCGATCGGCGCGATTGTCTCGACGCGATCGACCGCCGAGACGACCTGCGTGCGAACCGAGACGTCGACAAGGAGCGGGTTCACCGGCAAGTCGGCGTCGCGCCATTGGGCAACGGCCTGATCCAGCGCGTCGCCGTTGTAGTCGAACACGGTCACCATGGCTCCGGCCTGGCAGAAGTGGCGAACGATCTCCAGGCCGATCCCGCGGGCGCCGCCGGTCACCAGTACGTGTTTGTCGTCAAATCGTAGGTCCATGCGCGCGTTCCTCAACTGCTCTCCGACACTGTCGCCCTAAACTCGTCTCGACAGGATACCAAGACCTCTTCGAGTACGTCCAGTGCCCGGTCGATCTCTTCGGCCGTGTGCTGGACGCTGTAGCCGTGATGGAACGGGCCGCCGCCGTAATCGTGGAAGTAGACGCCCCGTTGCCAGCAAGCCCGCAGAATCTTCAGAAACGCCGCGTTGTTGTGGCTGAACGTGTCCTCATACCGCCGGGCGGGCGTCGTGCGGCCGAGCAGCATATTGAACCTGGCCCCGTGATGCGGCACCACCATGTTCAGTCGGTGCGTTTGGATGATCCGGTCCATACGCTCGTGGAATTGCGATTCGAGGTGCCGCAGTGTTGCAAAGAACTCCGGCTTCATCGCCTCCCGCAGAAAGGCCAATCCGGCCAGGATCGGCACCAGGTGGGCGTTGAACGTGCCGCTGTGTGCCACCGGGCCGACGGGCTGATACATATCCATGATCTCGGCCTTGCCGCAGAAGGCCGACAGCGGCAGCCCGCCGCCGAGCGATTTGCCGATCGTGCAGACGTCCGGAACGACGCCAAAATCCTCCTGCGCTCCGCCGAGCGATCGCTTGAATACCGATTGGATCTCGTCGAAAAAGAGGACGATGCCCGCATCGCGAGTGATCTCACGGGCGAATTCGAGGTATCCCGGATCCGGCTGGATGCATGCGCAGTTGTAGTTGACCGGTTCGAGGATCAACATCGCCGTCTCGTGGCCGTGGCGTTCGACGGCGGCCTGAAGGGCATCGCGATCGTTGAACGGAATCGGCACGATCAGCTCCGCCAGTTGCTCGGGGATGCCCGGCGATTCGACGTACGGAAAACGGCGATTCTCGGCAAAGGCCGACTGCGGGGGATGTCCTCCGATGAAGATCAACTCGTGGTAGCCGTGGAAGTGGCCTTCGGCGCGCAGGATCTTGTCGCGGCCGGTGAACGCCCGGCAGACACGGATCAGGTGCAGCGTGGCCTCGGACCCGGCCGAGCAGAACCGCACGCGATCGGCGCAAGGAATGCACTCGCAGACCAGCCGGGCGAGTTGTTCGTGGTGTGGCGTTTCCAGGGCGTTGACGTAGCCCAACTCGGCCGCCTCGCGCAACGCCGCGTCGATCGCGGGATGCGCGTTGCCCAGCAGGCCGGCCCCGTGGCCGCAGGAGAAGTCGATATACTCGCGCCCCTCGATGTCCCACACGCGGCTGCCGCGGCCGCGGGAAACGTAAAACGGCGTGCCCAAGGCCTTATTCAGCCGGGTCGAGGAATTTACCCCGCCGGGCATCACCTGGCTGGCCTGTGCGAAGTGCGTTGCGTAGCTGGCCACGTCAATCTCCCATCGTAGGGTGCGTGAGACGCACCTTGGCGTCAAATGCCAAGGGACCGTCGCTCCTGCACATTCTGCCCGACAGACGGGCGGCGTCAATTGCTCCTGGCATCGCTAGCCAAATCGTCCGCAACCCGGGTCCAAATAAGAGCCCTCCGAATTGCCCGCATCGACTCGGATGAGTCGCGATCCACTGGCAGCCGCTTCCAACTCTGCCGCTACCCGTCCTCCCGTGTGCGCCGCCCTCGCACCCACTCGGCCGTCTCGCGATTGGCGCGGCGGATCGCCGCAATCGCAGTCTCGTCGGGCTCTTCCTGCTCGTTGCGTAGGCCACACTTGCGGCAGCGGTTGCGGAGATAGGCGCCGCAGAGGTGGAAACCGACGCAGCCGGAGAGCTCGCGCATCGCGGTGATCGTTTCGCAATACCACGTCGGGTCCTGCCCTCGGCTGCCGTCCGGACGAGCGGAGCGGCGCGACGAGTCTGCCAACAGGACCGGCTTGTCGACGAGCGTTTGCCAATGCGCCAGGTCTTCGCGAATCTGCTCCGTGGCGGCGAAGTGCTGGAAGCTGAGTATGTCGACGTACGGCGCGGCCGCCCTGACGACTTCTTCCGGCAGCGCCGCCCGGGCTTCGTAGCGGTCGCCGAGAATCAAGTGGTTCTTGTCGTAGCGGCAAATCGCGTCGTGCGTCACCTGGTAGTAACGGCTAGCCAACTCGAACAGCCGGCGCCGCCCCGATGCGGTCTCCAATCCGGCCGGATCGAACAGCGGCCCCTTCCACTTACTTTCCGCTCGCGTATGCACCCACGTGGGGCAGTCGATGTAGAAGTAGCCGATCAACTTCGAGTCGGCAACGAATCGCGTGCAGTGCGCCCGAGCGACGTAGTCACACCAGTCCTCGAAGTCCTTGCTCATCAGGTCGGGATGCCGCGTTTCCGCCTCCCACTGATGGAAATCGGCAAACGGCAGCATATGACAATACGGCATGCCCAGCCATTGGTACTCCTCGAACGTGAAGTTCCTCGAATGGCGGTGATTGGTCTGCCCTCGGGTGACGACCTCCTGTACCCAGCCGACCGAATTGAAGCCCCAGTCCTGAAGGTCCGTCCGCACGGCCTCTTGTAGCCAGCGCTGCATGCTGCCGCCGTACTTCTCCCGCCAGATGGCGATATTCTCGGCGTAGCGCAACGTTGCCGGGTCGATGTGGTTCAGGCCGACGGAGAAGAAGCGCTTTCCTTCGGGCGTTACCAACCACCAGCGCCGGCCGAAGCGCTGAAGCCGAAAGAACTCCGAAGCCGGCTCGTCGGCCCAAATCGCACGGGAGAGCCCCAGCGTGCCGAGCGCGGCAGCCGCCATCCAACGGCGTCGGGAGATTCTCATGCGGCGGCCTTCTAATTGGCGCGGACGTCGAAACAGTAGAGATTCGTATCGTAGCGGAGCAGCAGCCTGCCGTCGATCACGACCGGGTGGGCCCAACTCTTACCGGTGCCCTCGACGCTGAAGCTGCCCTTGGTCTTCGAGTGTTCGGCGGCCGGATCGACCAGCGAGGCGCGGCCGCCGGTGTCGGCGAAGACGTAGAGCATGCCGTCGCCGTAGCAGACCTGGCCTGCGCCAATGCCCTCTTGCCACAACGTCCGGCCGGTCTTCAGATCGACGCACACCAGTCCGCCTCGGCCTTTGCCGTACACCTGGCCATTGGCGACAACGTAGTTGCCCGGGTGGCAGTTTAGCTCGCGGTTGCGCCAGATCTCCTTGAACGACCAGGTTCCGGCATCTTGCTCGACATCGAGACACACGCTGCCCTTGCCGTAGCCGACGGCCCAGAAGAGCAGCCCGTCGGCGTAGGCCGGCGTAGGGACGTTGGCCGTATTGCGGACGGCGAACTCGTGCTTGTAGATCGACTTGCCGGCCTCGGCGTCCACCACCAGTAGTCCGCTCTGCGAACCGTTGACGATCGCGGTCTTGCCGCCCTCGGTGATCGTCATGCACGAACTGTAGCCGGCCATGGCAGAGGCATCGGAGCGCCAGACGTCCTTGCCGGTGGTCTTGTCGAGGGCCACGATGGCGTTTTCGCCCCCCGGTGTGACGATCGCACGATCGCCCAGGATCAACACGCTCTCGGCATACTTCCAGCCGCCGACCCGGCCGCCCATCTCCGATTTCATGTCTCGCCGCCAGAGGGTTTGGCCGTTGGCCGCAGCGTGGCAGGTGACCAGCCCGTCGCCACCGGTGACGTAGATCCGCTCGCCGTCGACGGTGGGAGTCGACCGGGCGCCGCTGTACTTGCCGTGGCTACATTGGGGGCCTTGCGCCACGCGCCAGATCGTCTGGCCGTTCAGATCGAGACAGATCAGCATCTGCTTACCGCCGGCGTTGCCGGTCGTGTAGATGCGTTCGCCGGCTACAGCCATCGACGACCAGCCGGGTCCCACGTCGTCCAGCTTCCAAAGCAACCTCGGGCCGCCCTCCGGCCACTGCTTCAGCAACCCCGCGTCCGGCGAGTGGCCGTCGCGATTTGGGCCCAAGAAGCCAGGCCAATCGGCCGCCACGGCTGCGGTACAAGTCAGGCAGAGTACCAGCAGAAGCCCTGCGGTAAGGGAAAGTTTTGGTGCCTTCGGTAAGGTCATGGTCGTCTCGTTTTCGGTCAATCGTGGTCGGATACAGTTGCGAGGCGACACCGCCTCGCCATTCATCATCAATATAGCATTCGCCGGGTGTTTCAGGTCAGGGCGCATTCCCGGCTAGAATTGCCGCATGCGAATGTTGCGGAACTGCACTTTCATGGGCGGGCCTCGATGGACTTGCACGGCCAGATACCCCTTCGGCGTGCGCCGCGGGTCGCGGTCGACGACCTCGCACATCGTCACGCCGTTGATCTTCAATACGGTTTGCGTGCCGCGCGTGATCAGCACGTACTCGTTCCACTCCTCGTTGCGGACCTTTGACAGCAACTCCTTCGGGTCGCCGAGCGAGCCGGTCACGGTCCGTTTGCCGTCGCGGTCGATTTCCACTTTCTGGCCGCGTTCGGCCAACACGTTGCGCTTTCGCCACTCCATCAACACGCCGGTCCAGCGATGATCGGCCGAAAAATCGGCCTGCGGGCCGATCAGCGCGTCGCCTTCGGTGCTTTCTTCGCCGTGGAAATAGATGCCCGAATTCCCGCCGACGAGCCTAAACGCCAGCCGCAACTCGAAATCGGCCGGCTGGCCGTCTTGCCAGACCAAGAAGTCGTTGGCCTTCAGTTGCGTGGGCGAGGTGGTCTGTCCGGTGATCGCCCCGTCTTCGACCGACCAGATCGACGCGTCGCCCTTCCATCCGGTCAGGTCGCGACCGTTGAAGAGGCTGGTGAAGCCCTCCTCCAACTCCGCCGCCGCGAGACCGGCACACCACATCGCCGCCGTAACAGCCAGCAGGCCGCGTATCGCCGTATGAGAGATAGACCGTATCATGCTGCGTTCTCCAAGAGGACGTCGGTTGAATTTGGGCCTTGCGCGAAGAGGCCGAGTGCGACGCGTGGCACGTTTGCATCGTGCATAGTAGGCGTCTCGCTCCGCGAGACAGCCACATCTCGCGGAGCCCCATCTCGCGGAGCGAGATGGCTACTATACTCTCCCGCCTAGCATATTGCCCGCAGAGGCCGTGTGCAAGTCGTGCGTGACGCATGGCCTCGTGGCTCCACGGTCGTTAGAATGACCGACAACCCGCTTCGTCTCGGACGTGATCGTATCTCCAGAAACGAGGAACACTGTGCTCGCTACTTCCTTGCGAATTGTCGGCCGGGTCGTGGGCCTGGCCGTCGGTCTTGCCTGGTTGGCGGGCGGCATCTGTGATACGTCACAGGCCGCCAACCTCGATCGGCTTCAATATGGCCAGCAGAATCGGTACCACGTAACGCTCTGTGCCCGGGGCGACTTCCGGTTGGCGCTGGACTACGCCGCGGAGTACATCGCCGAACACCCCGACGATCTCGAAGCCTACTACATCATGGCGATGGCCCAGGCCAACCTCGGGCAACTCGACGCAGCCGTCGAAACCGTCCGGCGCTCGTTGGACAAGGGGCTGACGCTCGATCGTTACGTGGCCGGGCCGCGGGACCTGCTGGCGCCGCTCTGCCGACACCGCGACTTCGCCCAACTGGCCGCGCGCCACGACGTGCAACTGGTACACGGTCCCGTGCTCGGCAGCGTCACCGATCGCAGCGCTCGTTTCTGGGTGCGCACCGCCGGCGAATCGACGGCCACCGTGCGCGTCCATTCACGGACCATCGTGCGACAGCGGGGAATCGTCGGCACGGAGGTCGCCACCGGCACGGCAACGACGGCCGCCAAGAACGACTTCACCGCCGTCGTCGAGGTATCGGGCCTGGAACCGGACACCGAGTACGCCTACTTCCTCGCGATCGACGGCCGGCCGGTTCCCATTGCGCCGGCACCGACCTTCACGACGTATCCACCAAGGGGGACGGCCACAAGTTTCGAGGTCGTCTTCGGCGGCGGGGCCGGGTTCATCCCGTGGAACGAGCGGATGTGGACCACGCTCGACGCACGCCGTCCGGCCGCCGCGCTGCTGTTGGGCGACAACGTCTACATCGACACGCCCGAGGTGCCGCAGACACAGCGATACTGCTACTACCGCCGCCAGTCGAGGCCCGAGTATCGCCGCTTCGCCGCGCACGTGCCGATCTACGCCATCTGGGACGATCACGACTTCGGCACCGACGACTGCGTCAGTTCGCTATCGCTAGACGATCCCCCGTGGAAACGCGACGTGCTGAAGGTCTTCACCGAGAACTTCGTCAACCCGTCGTACGGTGAAGACGCCCAACGTCCTGGCTGCTATTTCGACTTCTCCATCGGCGACGTCGACTTCATCATGCTCGACTGCCGCTTCTACCGGCAGGACCCCAAAACGACCGAAAAGCCGAGCATGCTCGGGCCGGGCCAGAAGGCGTGGCTGCTGAAGAAGCTGAAGGAATCGACCGCCACCTTTCGCGTGATCGGCAGTTCCGTGCCCTGGGCCACCGGCACGAAACCCGGCAGCCGGGATACGTGGGACGGATTTCCCGACGAGCGCGAGGAGATCCTCTCGTTTCTCGAAGAGCACGGCATCGAGGGCGTCGTGCTGATCTCGGCCGATCGCCACCGCAGCGACGCCTGGCAGATCGCACGGCCGGACGGTTGCGACCTCTATGAGTTCAGCAGTTCGAAGCTCACCAACGCCATGAGCCACCCGCTAATCAAGGGTTGCCTGTTCGGCTACAACGAGAAGTGCTCCTTCGGCTCATTGACGTTCGACACGCGGAGTGACGATCCCAGCGTGACCTACCGGATCGTCAACATCGACGGGAACGTGGTGCATGCGACGACGCTACCGAGAAGTCGGTTGACCATTCCACGCTGACGCCTGCGCTAGGGGGATTTCGGTTCCTGCACGAGGCGACCGGGCAGGAGAACTGCAAAGTCGATTCGCGGGAGTGGAAAAAGGGGACTGGCTCCGA
>CAYYNP010000262.1:0-14378 GCA_964472545.1 uncultured Planctomycetaceae bacterium
TCGGAGCCAGTCCCCTTTTTCCACTCCCGCGAATCGACTTTGCAGTTCTCCTGGCCACTTGCCGGCGATGCGGGCGGCGGCAACGACCGTCCGGACACGTCGGCCACGCGCCTTCGCCGAGCTTTCGACCGCGTCATGTGATATACTCTCGAGCAATGCAATAGGGCCACGCCGGAACGTTCCCTTGGGAGAAGATCATGCACCGACGTCAATTCCTTCAGTCCGTGGCGGCGTCGACGCTCTTGGGTCGGGTCGCACGGGCGGAGTCGCTTCCCTCGGATCTGAAGATCACCAGGATCGTCAGCTTCGACCTGCACACGCGGCGGGCGAAATACGTGGGCAAGAACGCCGTGCGCGGCGATCACGGCCAAAGCTCGCGCGATCGCATGGCACGGCTCTACACCAATCTGGGCATCGAAGCCGTGGGCCGCTGCTGGAAGGAGAAGGAGGCACTCGCGCAGTTGTTGGGCAAGAACCCCTTTGAGGACTTCGAGCTTGCCTCGCGAAAGATGCCCGGCCCGTTGGGCAGCCGAACCATGGTGCTCTGGGACCTGGCCGGCAAGGTCTTGAAGAAGCCCGTCTACCGGCTGTTGGGCGGCGAGAAACCGGGCCAGCAAGCCGGCAACGTGCCGGTCTACGACGGCTCGATCTACTTCGCCGACCTGATGCCGCAGCACGCCGCACGGTGGCAAGATCGCTTCAAAGAGGAGATCGACATGGGGATGCGGGCCGGCCACCGCGCCTTCAAGATCAAGATCGGCCGAGGGAAGAAATGGATGGACCGCAAGGCGGGTGACGCCCGAGACGTGGAAGTCGTCAAAACGATCCGCGAGCACGCCGGCGACGACGTCCTGCTGGTGGTCGACGCCAACAACGGATACGACCTGAACGGCGCCAAGCAGTTTCTCGACCGCACCGCCGGCCTGGAAATCGGCTTCATCGAAGAGCCGTTCCCCGAGCAGGTGCCGCAGTGCCTGGAACTGAAGCAGTACATTGCCGAACGGGGCTACAAGACGCTGCTGGCCGACGGCGAAGGCCGGGACGACGTGGAATTCTATCGGCCGTTCGTCGAGGCCAAAGCGCTCGACGTGCTGCAAGGCGACATGTACGTACTCGGCATCGAAGGCATCCTCGCCGAGGCAGCGATGGCCCAGCCCCAGGGGATTCTCGTGGCACCGCACAACTGGAGTTCCCTGTTGTCGTTATTCATGCAAGTCCACGTCGGTCTGGTGGTGCCCAATTTCTACCGTGCCGAGCACGACCCGCTTAACAGCGACGTCTTGATCGCCGACGGCTACAAGATCGACGACGGGGTCTGTTCGGTCCCGGAAGCCCCCGGGTTTGGGCTGGCGATCGACGAGAGCAAGTTTGGCCGCGTATCCGTGAACTTCGACCTGAGGGCCTAACGCGACGCGAGCACGGGCCGGAAGGAACCATCACGGAGATTGCGTGAACCACGCGGGCACCGTCAATTGCGTCTTCGCGCCGTCCACCTTCACTTCGATCTGCTGCGGTCCGCTGATCCGATACGATGCCTTCGGCGGGGTTGTTTCGCCGGCGTTCGTGGCGGTCAGCACGTGCAGGAAGACGGTTCTTGCGGTGCCGTTTCCCGGATCGATCTGCACGACGTGCCGGCCGTACTCGCAGTGGAAGGCGTTTCCGGCGACCGGTCCTTGCGGCGTGCCTGACGGGTCGTACGCCGCCGCTTTTCCGTCGCCGTGGAGTACGAGTCGATAGTTGCGGGGCAGGAGCGTTTGACAGAACAGCCGGCCTTCGTCGTGCTTGGGCTTTAGCGCCGGATCGGCCCAGCCCATCTCCGGCGCCGTGTTGGCAAGGGTCAACGTGCGGTCGCCGATCTCGGGGCGGTTCACGGCGTGAAGCTGCCACTGCCGGCGGATTCCCGGCTTCGCGGTTTCGATAATATCCAACACGACGAGGTGCTTCTCGGCCAGCCAGACGAATTCCCGAATCCATCGCTTGCACTTGGCTTCCGGGTTCGTCCTGGTCAGGTCGGCACGGCAGCGGGCCTCGCCGCGGCGGACCTGCCAGTCGGTGATGCGAGCCACGTCCAACTCGTTCCGCCGGCGGATCGCCAGCCACTGGGCCCAAGTCGCGTGGTCGGTCTTCAGGCCTCGCCGGCTGTGCTGGTCGCCACGGTCTTCGGAAACGGCGGGATCGGTAAACAGCACCACGTTGGCCGAAATGGCGTTGCGATGGTATTGGTCGGCCGGCGAGTCATAGTGCGCGTATCGGCCGCTGCGGGCGGCAAGCGGCGCGTGCTTGAAGATCTGAAACTCCCCCGCCGCCACGCCTCCGTGTACGTTCATCGGATCGCCGCAACGGAAGAAGACGTGCGTCGCCTCGTCGGGCTGGCCCTCATCGGGCCACGCACTTCGAAAGAACCCGTAGCCGCAACTCTCACGGCCGAACAGTTCGGCGCGGGGAAGATCGACAAGCGGCTTGGCGATGAGCGTTGGATCGCGGAAGATCAGATGGTGGCGATATTCGGGATGGTAGAGCGCCGGCCCGAACCGGCAGGCCCAGCGCCGCGACCATGCCCGGCCGTAGCCGTTGCGGGTGACGTAACTGGCGATGTCCAAACCCTGGCAAAACTGATCGTGCGTCTGCCAGTTGCCTCGAAACTGGTCGTTGATTTCGGTGAAGGCGAAACCGGGCCGCATGTACCAGAGATAGAACCGCACGATGCCGTCGAGCCAATCTCCCTGCTGCGTGCGGATCCAATCGGCCGGATTACGATCGGTGGCCGACCACCAGGCGGCGCAGAGGCTGGGCAGGTCGACGTAGGTGTAGTAGAGCGTATAGGTCGCCCCGGTGGCCGCCCCGTCGACCCACTCGTACGCCTTGAAGTATTCGTCGACGCCGAATTCACGGAACGTTTGCAAGTAACCCTCGGCCTTGCTGCTGACGCCCTGAAGCGCCAGCCCCGCCACACACAGACCCGCCAGGGCACCCGGCGTACGGCTGTAGAAGAAGGGGGCATGCCCGCCGCGCACGTGGGCCACGGCCGCGTCGGCCGCCCGTTCGATCTTTGCGATCGTGGCCCGACGCGTCGATTCGTCGAGGTCGTCGTACAGCCAATCGAACAGCGCCGCCAATCGGACGAGCTTCACGCCGCGGTCGCTCCACGTCCCGCCGTCGGCGTCCATTCGCTTTAGCCCCGCGATCGCGGCGTCCAGGTCTTCCCGCCTCCCGTCGAGCATCCACAATAGGCCGCGTCCTGTGGGCCGAGCCTGCCACTTTGCTCTCGCCCCGGCGAACTCGGGCTGCTGAAGACGGGTGCGCAGCTTCTCGATCGTAAGACCCTCGAACGCGTCTCGGCGGAGGAAGATCCGCGGCCGCACATTGAGCACGCGGGCCTCGAACGGGTTTTCGTTGGCGGCTCGCGCCATCGGGCCCGGCATAGACCACAGCACAGCGAGCGCACACCACGCTATCGGCCGAATCATCGCGAGTTCCCTTCCGGCGCGTCCGCCGCCTCGAAATAATCGGCCAACACGGCACGAAAATCCCTGCCGAATTGTTCCCACGCCGCCCCGGAAGGATGCCGCTTCAGCCCGGCGATCCAGTTGCAGTTGAACTCCATGATACAGGCGTCGATCCCGTACCGCTCGAACAGGCCTTCGCCCAGCGTGCCCGGGTTGCGGTGGCCGGGCCCGGAACTGCCCTCGGTAAACCAGGTATGCTTGCGCAGCAACTGCTCGAACCGCCGCATCCGCTCGAGATACCGCGGCAGAGCCTCGATGGGCGGCCGAGAGATGTGCAGCCCGCCGCTCTCGTCGTTGTGCATGTCGATCGCCAGGTGCAGCGGTTTGTCCTGTTCGATCATCCGCCGGATCCACGATTCCAGGGCGTGATTCTCCGGCGCCAACTTCGGATCGGCCGGGCGGTCCCAGTTGCGGTTCAGGTCGCGGCCGAGCACGTTGAAGCGGGTCAGCCCCCGTGCGACGCCGTCTTTGTTGGCCATCGGCATCACGTAGACAGAACACCACTCGAGACACGCGCGCGAGGTTTCGTCGTCTTCGAGCAGCGCACGGAGCAAGCCCTGCGCCATCCAGTTTCCGCCCGGCTCCCAGGCATGCGCCCGCGCCCGGAGCAACACGCGATGAGGCGCCTGCGGATCGCCCACGCGAACGATCTCCAGCGGGCGGCCTTCGACGGTCTTGCCAATCGTCTCGATCTCGACCAGCCGATGCGGGCGGATCTCGTCGAGCAGCCGTTCGAGGTCCGTCAGCCTATACGGCTCCAATCGTGCCAGGTAGAGCGACGGGCCGTCGAGACGAATCTGAACCCGCAACGAGTTGCCTTCCAACAACTCCGTCGGCACCACGCGCCAGCGTTCGCCGTCCGGCGATACGTAGCAGATGCTCTTGTCCGACACGGCGGCACCCGGCCGGCCGTTGTAGATGTTGTCGAAGTTATGCAGCACCAGCGTCACATCGGTGCCGGGTTTTCCCTGGAGTTGGAAATGCCAGTGTCCGGCCGCGCGGTTGGGGGAGTTTCGCTCGTAGTCGTAGAGCAGTCGCACGTGAACCGTCCCGTCGGCGTCGGTCTCCCACTGCAGCGGCGAGGCGTTCTCGAATCCCCAGTTGACGAACGCCAGCGCAGGCTTCGCTACCGCCGGCTCCTCGGCAGCACGGGAGGTGGTTGTGAAAAGAGCACTCCCGGCTATCGCACAACCGACGGCAACGTACTGGTACAGATATCGCGGCACGTTCATTCTCGCTCCCTTGTTCTTCTCTCGGTTGTCCGCCAACGCAGTCACAACGCCGAGGTCAGCTTACCAGACCAAAGCGTCGTTTCCAGCGAAATCCCGGCGTTTCCCGCGACGAAAAGGGAACACGACCGATATCGACACCGGCAGACGGACGGCAGATGCTCCAAAACGGTTCATTCGCGGTAGCCGAAGAAACACGCTACTCCAACGTCGGTTGAACCACCTCGCCTTTGGCCTGGGCTTCGCAGTTCTCGTAGGAGTTGAAGAAATCGGAGTTGCTGTCTGATGGGCGGGCGGGGGTCGAGGTGCCGGTGCAAACCGCTTTTCCCATTGTGTACATGGGGAGTTTCCTGCTATCTTTGACTTGACGTTTGAGGATTCCCCCCCTGGTGGGATGGAGGTGTGACAATGGGCGAACCGGTTACTCCGTTTGTGCAGCGGGTCGTCCTGCGCAACTACAAGAGCATTCGCGAGTGCGACGTGTCGCTTGGACCGTTGACGCTCTTGGTGGGGCCAAACGGGTCGGGGAAGAGCAACTTTCTGGATGCGTTGCGGTTTACCATGGAGGCGGTGCGCACGTCAGTACAGCAAGCGTTCGATAACCGCGACGGACCAGAACACGTCTTCTCTCGACTAGACACCGATCCGGCCGAGCTTGAGATCAGTCTGCAATTGGGCTTGCCAGATGGCCAGACGGCGTCGTTCAGATTCGTCCTCTTGCCGGATGAATCCATGGGGTTTGTCGTCGTGGAAGAGGACTGTGCCGTTCCCTCGGAAGACGGCACAACGGCCGAGTACGCAGTTCGACGGGGAAAAGTGACACATGCCACTTTCGATCTGCGACCGCCCGTTTCGAGCGATCGGCTCTACCTGACAAGCGCCTCCAACTTCCCCGAATTCCGCGGATTGTTCGACCTGCTCACGGGCATCCTCTTCTACAAGATCAATCCGGCGCGAATTAGGGCAAGACCGTTCTCGGGGCGAGGCGCGCTGTGGTCAGATGGCGGCGGCATCGGCCGCGTGCTGCGTCGACTCGCCGACAGCCGTCCGGAGTTGAGGGATCGAATTGAAGAGTACACCCGTGCGATCCTTCCCTATCTTGATCGGATATCCGTCGAGTCACTGAGCGAGTTCGTGCATCGGCATGGCGGAAGCGATGCAATCGTGACGAAGGACATGGAGAAGCAGTTCCTGTGGTTTGTCATTCGCGCGGGCAATCGAGAAATCTACTTCGAAGCTCGGAATATGTCAGACGGGACGCTTCATGCGTTGGGTGTTCTGGTTGCGCTGTTCCAGTGTGCGGATCAGCCTAACGGCTATACGTTCTCCCTTGTGGGCATCGAAGAACCCGAGGCAACCGTGCATCCGGCTGCCGCCGGTGTGCTGTTCGATGCACTGCACGAAGCCTCTCACTTCGTCCAGGTCGTGGCGACGACGCACAGTGCCGAGCTGCTAGACATCAAGCACGTGGACCCCGACTCGCTCTTGATCGTGGACTTGGCTGAGGGCGAAACCGTCATTGGCCCAGCCGATGAGACGACAAGATCGATCATGCGGGATCGGTTGGCCACTGCGGGAGAACTGCTGAGGGACCGTCAACTGCGGGCCGCAACTCACCCATCTCGCCCCGTCGGCGTTGAAACCGACGGTGGCTGATTCTCCTTCTGGCAGGGCACCAATGATTCTGAACTTAGGCTGCATTGTTGAGGGGCACGGCGACGTGGCAGCCGTGCCGGAGTTGGTGCGACGGTTTCAGCAAGTGTTGGACCCGGGCGTCGGGCTTGAGATTCGGCCGCCGACTCGCGCCGGAAGGTACCAACTCGTCAAGGAGGGAGAGGTCGAACGCCAGGTAGAACGGCTCGCAAGGCAACTCTCGCCGCCGCGGGCAATTCTGATCCTGATCGATGCCGAAATAGACTGCCCCGCCGAACTGGCACCGCATATTCTGGCTCGCGCCCAGCGTGCCCAATCGAATGTTCCCTTCGGAGTGGTATTGGCGAAGTTCGAGTACGAGGCGTGGTTCCTGGCCGCCATCGAGTCGCTCAGAGGGAAACGTGGCCTGGCGACAGACACGCCGCAGGTGGACGATCCAGAGGCCATACGCGGTGCCAAGGAGTTCTTGAGAAGCCACATGGTAGGCTCTCGGACGTACTCCGAGAGAGCGGACCAACCGGCAATGACCGCCTTGTTCGACATGCAGACCGCCCGCGAGCGTTCCCCCTCATTCGACAAATGCTGGCGCGAAGTCGAACGGCTGTCCAACGAAGTCTCGGCGGATCAAGGCGGCGCTCCCTGAATCGCCGGATCACATACTCTGCCCCTTTACCCCGTCGAACAGACCAGACGACGCCACCGCGCCGGCAACCCCGACTACACGTACTCCCATTCCTTCAGCCACTGATAATTCCGCGGCAGGTTGGCCCACATCTGCTCGTTCAGGCCGCGCAGCTCGCGGGCTTCGGCCTGGTCCAACTCGCGGCGCTCCATCACGGCCAGGGCCATGTTGTCGACCTCGTCGACGGTGGCCAGGCCGGGGATCGGCGCGGTCATGGCCGGGTTGCCGAGGATGTAGCGAATCGTCAGCCGTGCGCGGCGGTTCTTCTCTTCGTCGTCGCCGGCGCCGCCGAACAGCGACCCGCTGGCGAACGGCTTGATGCCGAAGGTGCCGATGTCGTGCTTGCGGACGGCCTCGAAGAGGCTGTCGGTGGGCAACTCCTTTGTGCTGGCGGTGTAGGGGAATATGAGCACCTGGAATTGCTCGGGGTAGGTCTCCGCCAGCCGCTTCAGCCAGGGGCGGCCGTGCGACGAGACGCCGGTGAAGCGGACCTTGCCCTGCTTCTTGGCCGTCTCGAAGGCCTTCATGAACTCTTGCTCGTCGGCCTCGCTGTGGGCGCCCGGCGTGCTGGCCACCAGCCGCCAAACGTCGACGTAATCGACCGTGGCCGCCTTCAGCCCGTCGTCGAGCGTCTTCAGCAACACCTCGGCGTTGCAGTAGGTCTTGTTGCGCGGGCACTTCGGCCACATGGCGAAGCCCATGTACATCTCGTCGCGGCGGCCCTTCAGCGCCGGACCGTAGGCGGCGATCTCGCCTTCCGTGCAGGCGTCGACGTAGTTGATGCCGCGCTCCAGGCAGCGGGTGACCACCTCGTGCCGGTTCTTCATCAAGGCATCGCGGGCCGGGCCCGGCGCGGGCATGCTCACTTCCGAGATGCTGTGGCCGATGACCTTCGGCACTCGCTTCCAGTGGCCGCCGAGGCAAACGGCCGAGACCCAGAGGCCCGTGCTGCCCAGCCGCCGGTATTCCATGTCCTTGTTGTAGCTGCGCGTCTTTTCGACGTCCTTGGCGTCCTCGGCCCTGGCCAAGAAGTTGCCACCCAGCCCGGCCGCCAGCCCGCCCGCCGCCACTGCCGAAGTACGCATGAACTCTCGCCGGTTGAATTGTGTCGCCATGATCGCCTTTCCTTTCGGTATCTGGTTTCTCATCACGCGGATGACGTCGCCGTCACGAGGGCCGGCCGCGGTCGAACCACGTATCGAACCGACCCAGTGTCAGTTACCCAACGCTCAGTATACGCACATTGAGCCTGGAAGCAAGGGGATTTTGGACTTTGGCGGGTTGGCAACGCAGAAGTTCGACGCGCCGAAGCAACCGGCCGTGGCCAGATCGCGTCACGGCCGATCCCATCGGCCCGCCCTCACGCAAGTCGCCGAAACAACGGCGTATCGGCGAATTGAGGATCATGCGGCGACGCCGCGGCCGTGATACAATGGCCTGCACCACCCCCCTGCACCACGACACCACGACCCGCGGGTGCGAAGAGAGATCGTCTCGAACCGTCGAAAACGTCGGCGATCGGGTTTGCCGTTTCCGGGTTGTGCGTCGGGGGGATGATCGCGGGGTTTGTCTGGATAATATCCTAGCGGTGAGCGTCCGTTGGCCGGAGCCGCGTCAGATCGATGAGAGAGTGCCATGAACCGTTTCCTTGGCCTCGTTTCTTGCCTGTGGCTGCCGATCGCCGGCGCGGTCGCGGCGGAAGATTCCCCGCCACAGGTCGCCTTCCGCCAAGCCCCCGGCAAGCTGATCGTTACCGTCGACGATCGACCGATGGCCACGTACGTCTACGCCGACGCGAACATCCCCCGCCCTTACTTCGCCCACGTCAGGGCGCCCGACGGACGTCAGGTCACGCGCAACCATCCGCCGATCGAGGGCAAAGACCGCACCGACCACGACACGATGCACCCGGGCATCTGGATGGCGTTCGGCGATCTCGGCGGTGCCGACTTCTGGCGCAACAAGGCGCGGATCGTCCACGCTTCCTTCCTCGGCCAACCCAACGGCGGCCCCGGTAGCGGAAGCTTCGTAGAGGAAAAGCACTACCTGCGCGCCGACGGCTCGTTGGTCTGCAAGGAACTGTTTCGCTGTTCGATCCACGTCTGCCGCGGCGGCTACCTGCTCACGTGGGACTCGACGTTTCGCGGCGACGGGGCGTTCGCGTTCGGCGACCAGGAGGAGATGGGCCTGGGGCTCCGAGTGGCCACGCCAATCGCCGAAGTCGCCGGCGGCCGGCTGCGGGATGCCCAGCGCCGTAGCGGTGCCGCCGAGATCTGGAGCCACGCGGCCGCCTGGTGCGACTACAGCGGCGTGGTCGACGGCCGACGCCTGGGGCTGACGCTCCTGTGCCATCCGGCCAACTTCCGCGAGAGTTGGATGCACGCCCGGGATTACGGATTCGTCGCCGCCAACCCTTTCGGCCGTGCCGCGATGAAGAAGGGCCCGCCAAGCCGCGTGGTCGTCGAGCCGGGCGATCGACTGCGGCTTCGATACGGAGTCTGGATCCACGGCGGCGACACCGACGCCGAAGCGGATTGTGTGGCGGCGTACGCGGAATACTTGAAGCTCGCACAGCATTCCGCCGAACGGCCGTAGGTACCGTCACGGTCGCGCCGATTTGCATCGGGTGGCGTTCCGGAGGATAATGACCGAAGAGAGACAGAACGCACCCGGCTCACCGACGACGCCCCTGCTGCCGCGTTACGCCATTGTAGTCATCTCGCTCCGCGAGATGTCACAACGTTTCGCGGAGCGAGACGCCTACCATCGGCAAGTTCTCCGATAGAGCCAGGATTCCCGCGAATTCGGCTACACCCGCCGGGCAATCCGGGCTATCATGCGGCGTAGCGGAAACACGGTTCTACGGCTCGCTTTGGCGAGGGAGGGGAACGATGGATTCACGGCGCTTCCGATGGTTGGGGGGGGTGGGGCTTCTGACGGTCTTGGCGGTCACGGGTTTGGCGGGCATAGGCGCCTTTCAGACCGAGTCACTAGCTGGTGAAGTAGCCTACGCGAGCGCGTTGACCCCGGCCGACCGAAAGGCGATCGCCTGGTTCGATTCGCTGGGGTTTCCGGATCTGGCCGGCAAGAAATGCGTCCGCGTGGCTACGGGGAAAGCCATGCGGATCGGCGACGCCCCGTGGCAAAACTCCTACCGCGTCGCGTTCCTGTTGGAGGAACACGGCGAGAGCTTCACGGTCTTCGCGTTCGATCTGTCTACCAAGATATACACGAAGACCCCGGCCGAGACCGCCGAAGCGTATCGCGTCGGCTACGAAGTGCTCGACCTGAAGCAGTTTGCCACCGCCCAGTTGGCTTCGCTGCGGGGGTCGGACGACGCGGACAACTACTTCCAGCAATACAGTGAGCGGATTTCCCACCGTCCGGAGGTGTTCGTCCTTGCCCGAGCATGTGCGGCCAACGGCCACGACGGCGTGGCCCACGAGCTGATCGCCGAAGCGGCGAAGTTGTCCGTTCATTGGGGGCCGGACGAAGCACGCCAAGCCAAGGGGCTCGTCGAGAAACTCTCCGCCGACGTCGCACACAGTCGCATGTGGCAGGCGGTCGAGGCGTTCGGCGATGCGTCGATCGGCCGGGAGGAATTGCTGCTGCGGTTTCAGTTCATCGTCGAGCACTTCCCCCGGAGCGAATACTCCGATCGGGCAAGAAGGACGACCGAACTACTCGCGCAGATGATCGAGGAAGACCGGGTGCACGCCCGCGAGAATCGCAAGCCGCTCGAGGAGATGACCATCGACGAGCGGGTGGCCGAGTTGATCTTTCAGCTTCGCGACCAGAACGGCCAGCCGTCGTATCACGGTACGTGCGACATCTTCAACGTTTATCCCGACGAACGGAGCCCCGCCCACGACTTGGTGGATATCGGCTTCGACGCCGTACCGCAGTTGATCGAGGCCGTCGACGACCGCCGTTTCACGCGCTCGGTAGACGGCCGCGATTACTTCTTCTTCTCCCATCACGCGCTGCGCGTGGGAGACTGCGCTGCGCGGATCCTCGCTCGGATTGCCGGCCGCAAGTTCGACGTCGGCGGCTACGCCCACGCCGCGCGGGTCGAAAACGGCAGAGAAAGCGCGAAGAAGAGACAGATCAAAGCATGGTGGGCCGACGTGCAGCGCAAGGGCGAGAAGCAGGTGCTCATCGAAGGCGTCGCGGCGGCCGACCGCAACGCCCTTTCCCAGGCCAACCGGCTGTTGGACAAGTACCCCGACGACGCCCTGGAGCCGATCGTCCGGGCCGCCCGCGCGGCCGCGGAGCCCGGCATTCGCCGGTGGCTGGTCGAAGCGTTGGGGCAGATCACCGGCGACGGGCCCGTGCCGTTTCTGCTGGAGGAACTCGAGAAAGGGCCACACCTCTCGAGCCGGGTGGCGGCGGCTGACTGCCTGCATCAGCGGCAGCGGCCCGAAGCGGTGCCGGCCATGATTGCCGAGTGGCAACGGATCACGAAGGCTGCCCGCGCCCGTCCCGCCCCCCGCGGACCGGTCCGCGGTATGCTACTCCCCCGTGAAGACGGTAAAGTGGAGTTGATCGGCTTCCTCGCCTATTGCGATGACGCGTCGGCGATCCGGGCGCTGACCGACAACTTCTCGTGTCATCCGATCGATCTCCGCATGAACGCCGTGGAGGCGATTGGGGGGTACGGGCATCTCGGAGCGGAGTTCATCGTTGGCCATCTGCTCGACCCTGAACTGCACGGCAGCGCCGACAGGCGCGAACTGGCCGACGCCGTCGAGACGTTCCTGGTCGCCGCGCTGGAAGACACCGGGCAGCAGTTGGGCATGTCCGGCTCGTGGGGCGGAGAGCCGTTTCGTGACCCGAGGATCTGCGATATCGCCGGCCATGTACTTTCGCAGGGGCTGCCCGAGAAGTACACGTTTGATCTGGAAGCAGACCTGCACGAGCGCGACCGGCAGCGGATCGCCGCGATCAACGTCTGGCGGCGCGAGCGGAAGCTGCCGCTGCTTGAGGTGCCCGAACGGAAGAGCGTCGCTCCGGCCCGGCCTGAGGACCTGCGCCGCTGATCGTTCGGCCGCAGCGCCATGAAGAAGCGTCCGGTAAGCCGGGTGACGGTTGCGCCGGGCGAGATACTACGGCTGCGATACGGTAGACGCGGTCGACGTCGCGCCGATTTGCATCGGGTGACGTTCCGGAGGATAATGACCGAAGAGAGACAGAACGCTCCCGGTCCACGGCCGACGGCAATCGCCGAATCCGATGAAGTACAAGTACCTCTCCACGCGTGGTGCCTTGCACCACGACCGCCGCGACGCGGCGACGCGTGAGCGCCGTTCCAACGAGGACTGGTCGCCGCGGCGGATTGCCAACATGACGGTGCCGGCCGACGTGCTTGCCTTGGTGCCCGATCATGTCGTCCACGAGCATCAGGCGATGCCGCTGGCGTTCGACGGCGAGACGATCACGGTTGCCGTCGAGGATCCCGACGACATCGCCCTGGCCGACCTGCTGCGTTTCACATTGGCGAAGGACGTGCATCTGGTTCGCGCGCCGGCGGGGCTGATTCGGCACGTGATCAAGCGGTTCTACCCGACCTATCCGACGCACCGGGAATCGGTCGAGACCCTGATGGCCTTTGCGGAGGAAGACCTCGCTTCCGCCGAGGGACGCGACTTGCTGGCGGAGTCGAGTCGCGAGGACGCGGAGATCGCCGCACGGGGCAGACTGCATGGCCTACACAAGCGGACCGGCATGCTGAAACGTTCGCGCGCGACCCCGCCGCGCGTTGCGGCCTACGACGGGTCTTCCGCGTTGGACTTAACGGACGTAACCTCAACAATGGGAGGAACGGGCATGTTCTTCTACGTTGTCGAAGAAGGCCAACAAGTGCTCATGCGGCGGCCCGACGGGACGGCGCAGGTGATCGTCGGCCCCAGACGGGTTTGGCGATGGCGAAAAGTCTTCCAGCCGATGCAGCACTTCGTCGCCCATCCCGGCGAGTTCCTCATCCTCCGCTTTCGCGACGGGCGCCAGGAACACTGCATCGGCCCGGTCGACGTCTGGTTCGATCCCCGCGAGCACCTGGAGATCACCAAGGAAGACGCCCTGCAGATTGCGGCCAAGGAGGCCGTGGTCGTCTATGCCAAGGACGCCGGGGCCGGCGCCATCAGCCGGCGGATCGAATACGGCCCGGCGCTGTTTGTGCCGGCGCCTGGCGAATGGCTGCACACCTTTTCGTGGCATGCTTCCAAGGGCGGATCGAAGGGCGCCGAGAAGGTGGCCAACGCACTGGTCTTCCAGAAGCTCTGGCTGATGCCGGACCAGATGTACCACGACGTCCACGACGTGCGGACCGCCGACGACGCCGTGCTGACGATCCGGCTGATGATCTTCTTCGAGCTTGCGAACATCGAGCAGATGCTCGACACGACGCACGATCCGATCGGCGACCTGGTCAACGCGGCCACCTCCGACGTGGTCGAATTCACCGGCAAGCACGCCTTCGAATCGTTCAAGCAGAATACCGAGAAGCTCAACGAGTTGAGTGCCTATCCGCAACTCACCGTCCGCGCACAGCAGTGCGGCTATCGCATCAACAAGGTGGTCTACCGCGGCTACGGAGCGGCCGAGTCGCTGCAGCAGATGCACGATCAGGCAATCGAAGCCCGCACGCGATTGCAGCTCGATCGCGCCACGGAGACCCAGGCCCAGGACTTGGAGAACTACCGGCTCGACTGCCAATTGGCCCGAGCGGGCAAACGCCGCGACGAACAAGGGCTGGAAGTGGAGCACGGCCTCGAGTTGGACGGCCGACGTCAAGAGGCCGCGTTGCAGCGCCGCGAGGCCGAGCAGACGTTCACCCGACGCCAGCAGGAATTGGCAGCCCGGCTGCAACTCGAGACCACGCAACAACACGACGCCTGCCAACGAGAACACCTGGCCGCACTGGCCACGTTGGGCGTCGACCTGACCGCCTACCTCACGCAGTCGCGGGCCGACCGCGTGATCGAGATGCGCGGCGCCGCGGGCACGCACGTGCACCTTGATGCGGGCAGCCCTGAAACGCATGCCTTGTCGAGACCCGCCGAGCTTCCGCCGTTGCCGGACACGGCTGCCAAGTCGCCACAAGATGAAACGGACTCGCCGTCGGGCGAGGGTCAGTAATCGTATTCGGCGGCAGGTCAAGTCACTATAGACGCGGCCGATGCCCCGGGTCTCTCGGAAACCTGGAGCATTGCTGCGCTTTGCCCGGGCCATCCAGCCATTAGCGAACCACCTACCCCAGGAGAACTGCAAAGTGTGCGGGAGCCCGAAAAAGGGGACTGGCTCCGTCGA
>CAYYNP010000263.1:0-14330 GCA_964472545.1 uncultured Planctomycetaceae bacterium
CGCAACATCCCATATCGAAACACCTTGCAGCAGCGAGGAACGCCGGTTACGCCCTTTTCGTTTGGTAGCCGAAGTCGCCAGACTTTGGCCCGCGGGCTCGCTCTAGCTAACTCTGGAGGGCCAACTCTGGAGGGCCAACTCTCGGGAGCCAACTCTGCTTTGGGGAGAAAGCCAAACTCTGGCGAGTTCGGCTACGGCGCAGACGGCGTTGAGAAAACGCGACTCGCTACAGCCCCGCGCGGGCGACCATAGCACGGAGTTCGGTGTGTAGCGGGTCGTTGGCGGCGGCCAGAAAGTGGCCGCTCTCGAGCACCAGCGGCCCTCCGTCGGGCGCCGTCACCGTACCGCCCGCCTCGCGGACGATCAACACGCCGGCGGCGATGTCCCAGACCTTCGTGGAATACGACCAATAGACGTCGAAGCGGCCGGCGGCTACGTAGCAGAGATTCAACGCCGCCGAGCCGGTGCGGCGGATCGCCTGGCAGCTTCCCAGTGCCTCGATGAACGCGAGTGCATCGGGCGCGTCCTTCGGCGCGCGGGGCGGAAAGCCGACGCACGCCAACGCTCCGGAGAGTTGTTCGACGGCGCTGGCGTGGATCGGTTGACCGTTGAGCGTAGCGCCCTTTCCGGCGGTGGCCGAGAAGCAATCGTCGTGTACCGGATCGTAGACCACGCCGGTGAGCAGCTCGCCGTTGCGCTCCAGCGCCAGCGAAACGCTATAGTGCGGCACGCCGTGGACGAAGTTCGTGGTCCCGTCCAACGGGTCGGCGATCCAGCGATATTCGGCCCGTTCGGCGGGCTGCTCGGTCGGCCGATCTTCCTCGCCGAGCAGGCAATGATTGGGAAAAGCGGTCAAAACGGTGTCGCGAATCGCCTCCTGCGAAGCCAGATCGGCCTGGGTGACCAGATCGGCGGGGGCTTTTTCTTGGACCTCGAATCGCTCGACCCAATCCTGCACGACGGCCCCACCGGCTCGGGCGGCTTTTTCACAAATCGTTTCGTAGTCACACATTACACTCATCCTTGACGGGCCAATCGTGATCGCCGCGTGGATTATATCAGGAGCCGGCCGCGAGGGGAAATGTGAGCCACTCCCCTCTGCGGGGTTGGTTCATGTATGAAAAGTGTTTGAAGAATCGAATTTTCTTCGACAGGGGGGCTAGACACAATTCAAATAATTGGTATCATCAATAGATAGGTGGAAAGGTGAGCGGCCGGTGGGTCTTTGCGCCCGGCCGGCCTTACCTACACGGTGTTATAACGGAACATTCATAGTATCCTTTGGCCTCTTCTCTGTTCCGGCCCCGCCGTTTCGCAATTGATGCGAACGGCGGGGTTTTTTTTGTGGCCGGAGAATGCCGAGAGATTCGGCGAGGTGTGGCCCCGATTCAGCAGGGTGTGCCCGGCTCACTCGACGCCGCTGAGTGCCGGCTCCGCGTCGGCTTCGTCCACCTGGAACTCGTCGATCTCCGGCAATTCCAAGTCGTCGCCGGTCCCTCGGAGCTTGGCGGCCAGGGTGTTGAATTCCTGGGCGAATTCCTGCCAGTAGTCTTCATCGCGGAATCGGATCGGTTCGACCGCCTCGCCGCGCGCCAACGCCCGCATGCCACGCCGCAGCCGCAGCAGTGGGCCGGTGAAACGATTGCTCATCCGCACGATGTCGACGATCACCAGCGGCAGCAGCAGCGACGAGGCCACCACCGCCGGACCGTAGTAAAACCACATCTCGCCGAAGTGCGTGTAGAACATCCGCGCCGGACCGGTCAGAATCCGCCAGCAGAGCAACATCAGCGTGATCGTGATTACACAGACTACCCAATAGAGCACCACGCGGAGAACCAAGGCCCCTTGGACCTTCGGGTCGACAAACAGTTGCTTACGCAACGACTTGCGGTCGTTATCGGTCATTGTCTTCTCTCCGCGCCGCCAATTGAGAACGAGATCTGCTATTCTCAGGTTAGCTTACGATCGAACGCTACGCCCTGCCGCGGCGGCGTTGGTGACGGTCGGGATTCCCTCACACCGACGATGGTCGGCCGCCGGGCTGCCGGGTATAACGGTTGGGCCGGTTGTATCGGGGGCTTATCTAGGAGCAACGCCGTGGCCGTCTTCGTTCGACCCGCCACCTGGAGCTACGATCTGGAGTTGTTCCGCTCTGCGACCAACGACGAGGGCCGGCTCGAGGCGATGCTGGCGGCGATCGCGCTGGAGGACGAAGGGCTGTGGGTGGTTGAATCGAACGAGCGGCCGACGGCGTTCGTTCACGCCGCGATTGAGGGGCGCGTGGTGCGGATGGTGTGCCTTTTCGTCGGCCACGGAGTTTCCGCGGCCGATGCGTTTCCGCTGCTGTTGGGCCGGCTCAAACAGGAATACGCGGCCAGAGCGGATCGGTTGGAGGCCGACGTCGAGGCCATCGACGGCGTTGACTCCGCGGCGCTGCGGGCGGCCGGACTAAGGCGTAACGGGGCCACCTGGACGGGCCCACTTGGAGCCTGACTTGTGAGAGTTGCCGGTTGGCACCGTGGATTCCCTGGGGCACCGCTGCGCTTTGCCCCAGCCACCCCTCAAACCCGAATCCCCAGCGCCGAATCCCCAGCGCCGAATTCCCAGCGCCGAATTCCACCTACTTCGGCGCCTTGCGGAAGCGGCAGTCGATGCGGAAGCTGCCGAACTCGGCGTGATTCACGCCGGGACTCTCGTGACGAATCGCACCCCAGTTGGGCATGAACCCGCGATGCACCTGGACCGTCGCCGGCACCGAGCGGATCACGGCCCCGTCAAGGTTCAGATCGAAGCTGTAGCGGTCGAACTTGCCTTCGTATTTCAGCACCAAAGTCTGCGAGAACATCTCGCGAATCTCGGCCAGCGATTGGTTAGCCGGATCGGGTGGTTCGAGCTCGGAGTAGTCGGTCCAGGCATTGAACAGGCGCCCGCCGTTGGTGCGTTCGATCTGGTAGCGGCCGCCGCCTTTGGCAATCTCCGAGAAGATCTTCGGCCAACCGAACAGGCGGATTCCCTGGTTGGTGGCGCCGCGGCTGTTGAGGTAGACGCGGACGAAATGAAACACGTGCTCGTCGATCCTCGAGTTGCGGATCCTCAAGTAAGGGATCGCCACGAATGTCTCGAGGTAGTAGTCCCCGTAGCGCGGATACCACGTGGTGCGTTTGTGCCGGGCCAACTCGCGTTGGGTGCCGTAGAGAATCACCATCGGATGCTTCTCGAAGGGGCAGTCGTCGGCCACCACCAGCCCTCGCGGCAACCACGATTGCACCAGGTCCCGGTCGACGAAAAACGTCACGCCGACGCCGGTAAACCGGCCGGTCATGATCACCGACGGCTCGTCGGCCGTGCAGGTCCGGCTCGCGGGCGTGGCGAAGACGGCACAGCCGAGCGTCAACAGAAGCGCGGAAAGGCGGAATATCATACCGAGTCTCTCATCAATTCGGGGGAGTGCTCTCCCTGATGTATCGCCGCGGCGGCGGACCACCGCCAGTCTGGGGAGAATCGTCAGTAGATCGCGCGAGATCGGCACAATCGTTACTGCACAACTGATCAATGGGCTGTCGATCGGGCAGCGGGTGGCTGGGGTCGAGGTGTGAGGGACGAGCACCGAGCCCCCAGAGAGCCTTGCATTATCCGGGGGGCGGAGCACTCGTTCCTCGTGCTCCCGACCCTAGCCACCCACCCATCCCATCAGCCCCAATCACGCGCCTGCCTAACCACCGACCGCGTTACTTCACCACCGGCCGATGGGCCGCCGCCATCCGCTGCTGCATTCGGCGGACGACGTCAAGGTGCTCCGACGCTACGTTCTTCCGCTCACCCGGGTCGCGGCTGAGGTCGTAGAGTTCGATCGGGCTGTCGGGGCTTGGGCCGTCGGGATTTGGGCCGTCGGGATCGCGGTTGACGTTCAGCCGCACGGCCTTGAAGCGGCCGGCGCGGACGGCCCGTTTGCCGCCCTGCTCGTAGAATTCCCAATAGAGAAACTCGTGCTTCGGCTGGCCCTCGAGCCCCAACAGGGTGCGGCGATAGCTGACACCGTCGGTCTCTTCCGGCACGTCCACACCGGCCAACTCGCAGGCGGTGGGCAGAAAGTCCCAGAAGGCCGAAACGTGATCGGTCACCGTGCCCGGCTCGATGCGGCCGGGCCAGCGGGCGATCAGCGGCACGCGGATGCCGCCTTCGTAGAGGTCGCGCTTCTTGCCGCGCAGCCGGCCGCTGCTGTGGTTGAACTCGGGCGTAGCCCCGCCCTCGGCGTGGGGACCGTTGTCGCTGGTAAACAGCACCAGCGTCTTTTCGTCTAGCTCCAATTCGCGCAGCTTCGCCAGCAGCCGGCCGACGTCGCGATCCATCCGGGTGATCATTGCCGCGTGGCCCTTTTGCGGCTCGGGCCAGTCGGTCTCGGCGTACGGGCCGAAGGAAGGCACCTCCATGCCCTTGCGGCCGGCTTCGTTGTTGGCATGGGGGATGTTAAACGGCAGGTAGAGAAAGAACGGCCGGCGGCGGTGGCGCTCGACAAACTTCAGCGCCGCGTCGGCAAACAGGTCGTGGGCGTAATCGACCCGCTCGATCGCCACCCCGGCGCCGTTGGGGCGAGGTTGGGCCACCTTGTTGCGCAGCGGCACGCGCCGGCCGTTGTGAAAGAGATACTCCGGATAGAAGTTGTGGGCGTGCCACATGTTCAGATAGCCGAAAAACTCGTCGAAGCCGTTGGCGGCCGGGTCGCCCGGCGGTGGCGGATGGCCCACGCCCCACTTGCCGATACAGCCGGTGGCGTATCCGCCTTTCTTGAGCAACTCGGCCACGGTGACGTCTTCCGGCTGCAGCAAGCCGGGCGTGTTGCCGCGGATCCGGGCGTGGCCCGTGTGGTGTCCGGTCAGCAGCACGCATCGCGACGGGGCACAGACGGTGCTGCCGGCGTAGTGATCGGTAAAACGCAGGCCCTCGGCGGCCATCCGGTCGAGCACCGGCGTCTTGATCCGCCGCTGGCCATAGCAGCCCAAATCGCCGTAGCCGAGGTCGTCGGCCAGTATTAAGACAATGTTGGGTCGGCTACTTGACTCTGCTATAACCGATGTGGTATAAAGGACTTGCAGAACGACGACCGCGAGCGAAGGAAAAGCTCGTGTAGCAAATATGTGTAGTAAATGACACGGAAACGACCGGCGACAACCGGTTTTCGCGTAGGCGGCAAGGAACTCGGTCATGTGGGTGGCCTCTCCTCTCGGCGCGAATACGTGGGTTGGTCCCCTGCACCCCGATACAACCATCTCTGGCGACCGACTTCGGGGCGCAAAACAGGCCAAGGGGCCACGGGCGGCAACCCGTACGCCGGCCCGTTGGCGGCAAGGAACCGAATCCGGCTCCACGCTCAGTATCGGCGTTGAGAACTTCTCGTGCAACACCCGGCGGCAACCGGGACAACCGGTGAAAGGACGAACTTCGAATGGCAAGGAATCGAAAACGTCGCCAGGCTCATGGCTCTGCGTGGCACTGGCGCCAGACAGACGCCTGGTACATCACTGAGCCCGGCACCAGAAAGCGTATCCCCCTGTTTGACGGCAAGGGAAACCGGATCCGCGGGCGGGGCAACAAGGAAGCGGCGCAACTCGCGCTGGCCCGGCTCAAACTGCAGGGCGAATCGAGTGATCCAGCGCCGGCCCTGGAAGACGGGACCGTTGCCCGAGTGTTCGACGTGTATTTGAACGACTTGCGTCGTACGGCGAATCCCGAGTGGGCAGCTCAGGTCCGAGTCTGGCTCAACGATCTGTCCCAATGCTGCGGCGCGTTGAAGGTAAACGAATTCAAGAAGAAGCACCTGCGTACCTGGCTCCAGCAACATCGGACCTGGAACAACAACTCACAACGAAATGTGATCGGTTCGGTGATCGCCGCGTTCAACTTTTGCTGCAAGTTCGAGGACCTGGATGTCAATCCCTTGGCGGGCTACCAGAAGCCGGCCGCCACACCCCGAGTCACAGCCTTCACGCCCGAAGAAGAGCAGGCGATCTACGAGGCGGCAGACGAGGCCCTTGGGCAGTTCTTCAAGGCTTGCCTCCTCACCGGAGCCCGACCCTACTCCGAACTGGCTAGGGTGACCGCGGACCACGTGGTCGCAACACCACAGGGGACCTACTACCTGCTCAAGGCCAAGACGAAGGACGGGAATCATGGGCACAAGACGGCGAAGAAGACTGGCAAGGACCGTCGGATCATGCTCTGCGATGAGATGGAAGTGATGACTCAACAGTTGTTGCTCACAGCCCCAGAGGGGTCGGGGATTCCGCTGTTTCGATCCACGCGAGGCAAACCGTGGAAGAGAACCAACGGCGTCTTGCGGTTCCTGACGCTGAAGAAGAAACTCGGTCTGCCGGAGGACCGCTGCATGTACAGTTGCCGCCATACGTTTGCGAAGCGGACGTTGTCCGGGTATTACACGGGCCAACCGGTCACAATCGAGGTGCTGGCCAGATTGATGGGGAATTCTCCTCGCGTCTGCTGGGAGCACTACGCCCAGTGGGCCGATCAGTACATCAGCCCCCTTTGGGCCGCCCTCGGGAAGGGGCAGACGAAAGACGCTTGATGTGTAGTAGCCACTACTTGATGGCGCCTGGCCGCCCGTCCCTTGCCAGGCAGTGTAAGCTCCGTGAGGAAGGACGGAGGCGGATCTACCGCGTGCTGAGTTACTGCCCGCACTTGCCGGCCTACTTCCGACTCTCGACGGTTCTGCAATGTCGCCCCGATCACCCCCGAGGCCGGAGCCCGGACGCTCCGGTCCACCGCGACTCCCAGCTGCACCGAAGTGCAACCGAGTTCCTGGATAGAGCAACTCCAATCCGCCAGCCCCCCGCGTGACGCCCGTGTGCCGTTTATCCTCACACTACGCAATTCGTCGAAGGGCTATGGGCTCCAGGAATTCCTCCCACTCTATGTAGTTGCGGTGAGGGCCTCGTCCGCCCGCGATGAAGTTCCCCAGGGCCACGCGTTCTTTCACGGGCAAGCCCCGCAGTTCCGTTGGATTGAGACTTGCTAACAGGGTTCGACCGCAGCGTCGGACATAGTCTGCCTCTGTGAAATCTACCTCAAGCATGTTCGTCTCAGTTATTGCCTCTCGAGGGCCAACGCCGTTCGAGTCGAAAGCAAAAAGCCCCTTCTCCGTCTCCACGTATCCCCAAGGGCCATGATTGACGCCAGCGATAGGATCAGATTGGTCGTCAATATGGCCCGCGGCTCGGAGTTTCGTGAGCAACTGCTCGCCCAGATCAGAGAAGTCTGGGGCCACTACTTCGATTCTAGAATCTCTTTCCCATGCCATTGGTAGTTCTCCTATTGTCGATTGTCGGTTCAAGTGACGGTAGTTGAGCGAGAGGGAGGTTCTTGTACGCCTCGCGGGGCGGACGATCCGGTCATGCCGGCCGGGCGTCGACTGAGGCAATACACCACAAGGCCCAGTCCGTGTTGAATTGGTTGCCCCCTTCGGCAATGGCCCTCGTGGCCAAGCCCTGTCGTGATTCGTCGGCCGACCAGCTTCCGCGTACTCGGGCACCGGTCATGCATGACGCCCGTGTGCCCCGCGGACTGAAATCCGCAGGGGGCTGACACGGGCTCTTGCCGCCAAGGGCTCCGGTTGTAGCCACACTATTCATCTGTCAGTCATCCGGTCGACCAAGCTTCGCTGTAATATGCTGTAGGATCGGTTGCTGAACGCGACTTCGACGTCTGCGACGATGGGCCGGTCGGACGCGCATCTGGGCGAGCAGTCGTTCCACCTCTTCGGCCGCAATCTTGATGCGGCCTTGTCCTCTCGCTCCGCTCTGGAAGTAGTTGATGGTAATCGGGACTCCGCGAAGCACGAAATCGCCACGATCGGATAGAGTCAGCCATTCGTACAGCCTGCACGTACTGATCCCTAAGCGCTGGGCGGCCTCTGTGGAAGTGAGGAGTTTGCCGGTCATCGGTTCACTACCATGAACAAGGATTCTCATCACCTATCTGCAACAACTCGGGAGTTCTTCGAGTCGTGCCTCGCGACGCCCTTTGCGTCCGAAAGGAGCGGAGCGGAGTCATTGACGGGCAAGCTCTCAAGTACCTGGGACACGGGTTGCCCGGTTCAGCGTTTCATCCGACTGAGCCTCGGACAGACTGCCCAATCGCTCGCCCATTCCGGTCGTTTCCCGGACACGCGGGGCAATCTCGAACTTGATGTTGCCGTCCTCGTGAACTTCAACCGCCACGACCCGCTCTCTGTCGACGTTCGCGACCTGCTCCATTGCCCGCTCCCATGCGCCGATCGTTTCCTGGTGAATCGGCACGTCCGCGAGCGCCTTTCTTGCACGGTCCACCATGGACCGCGTGTACCTCTTTCGTTTACGTTTCACTCTTGGTCTCCTGCTGTAACGTGAACTTGACTGTTTCCCACCGGGCCGGCGGCCGGATACCTTGCTCTGGCCTTAGGCCCTTGACCGGAGAGAGACAAGCATTGGTCTATTGCAAGCTTGGAGCTTGGACGATTCGGCTTACGCCGCCGGGGTCGCCCCACGCGTCCCCAGGCAGTTTCGCGAAGATCTCTCAGTTGACACAAGACACGATCATCGCCACGATTGCCGCCAGGGCGACGCACGCGCCGATAAACCATCCGAGAGACGTGGGGCCTCTCAGGTCTCCCAGGGCCGAGCGATCTTCGTTGCCATCCGTTTCAGCGGTAATGGTGCGTCGTACACGATACGTTCGTTTCGTCATCGGTCTTACTCCCAATGGAAGGGTCACACATTTGCGGGAGGAGCGTTACGGCTCCTCGACAATCTCGATTTCGTCTTCGATTTGAAGACGCATGCTCTGCCGCCCGCTTGCGTTAACAACGTGCTGGACGACTGCCGTTTGGCTCGCCATCATGCCCTGGATCACGGCGGGGGCATCCTGGGTCGTGGCGGGTAATTGCTCGGGGGCTGCGTAGAGCGGCACCATCGTATTGCCCGTCTGCCCGGGCCGGTCCATTCCGTTGATTCTGAGCACGGTCGGCTCGACTGTCGCGTCGTTGCTTTTTTGTCTCTTCATGGTTCTTATTCCTCCCAGCCAAAGAGTACGTAGTCACCAATAACCAGGGCGGGGTCGCGGAGGATGGCCGTCGAACTCTTGCCGAGCCGGGCCGCCGCGTCGACCACTTGAGCCCCGGCCCGAGCGGCCTTCCGGCGCCCTTCCTGCAGTTTGCGACCGATCCACCGGCCCAAGACCACCAGCTCGCTGGGGCGATCCGTCTCGCCAACCTGTTCGATGTTCGCGTTGATCTGCGTGCCAGCGACTATATAGCTGTGCTTTCGTACCCAAGGCGGCATAGCCCGGATGAGGGCGCGGCATGCTTTGGGCTTTCTGACGCTACGGGCCGGCAAACGCACTTTCCTGGCGTGAATCAGGTCGTGCGTGTGTTTCAGCGTGCGCGTCGTAGTGCGAGTCAGGGTCCGCGACCGCTCGGTATCGAAGAAAGAGAAGCGGCACTCGCGGGGCCCGAGCCAGGTAATCCGGCCCACCATGCTCGACGAAGCCAGATCGCGTTGGACGTTCCGCGCGATATAGTCGACCGAATCGGCGAACCTGTGCTCCAGTGCCTGACGGGCTTTCTCGTGGGGCAGAGTTCCGATCTCCGCAGTGATCGGGACGGATTGTACTTGCCACGTCGGATTGAAGCCGAGGGTGACGAACATCTTCTGCAGATCGGCGACGACCTCCTTGAGTCTGCCTTCGCTCTTGCGGAATCCCTGCAGGAGAGACCGCGTGGTGGGTTGGCCTCCGTGCCGTATGGTAGCCCGGTCCTTGATGATCTCGGGAAGTGTCGGGGGACTGAAAGCGGTAATCATGCTGTTTTCCTTTTGGATTGTGAAGAAACGTATTGGGTGAGCGGGTTGAGATTGTTGTCATACCATGCTCTCTTGGCGGAGGCCCTTTGTTGCGCACGGCCACACATTTCTTGGCGGGGAAAACACCGCGGATGGAGCGTAAACAGGAGATGAGGGCCTTCCTGATTCCCAACGGTCTTCGTGGCGCTAGGCGGGGCTGATCCATTGCGTCCATGGCGGCCTGATGACCGATCGACGGCTTGATGCACCTCGGCGAGGGGCTTTGCTTCCACGATTCGTCGGTCAAACGGGAACACGCCCCCCGTTTCGCGTGGCGGCGGATTGACGCCGGCCTTCGGCTGCTCGTGTTGTCTTTGTTTCTCATGTAAGGTCTTTGTGTCGTGCCGCGCTTGTTCGGCGGGATCCTGGTATTGGGACCTTGCTCCTCAATATGCCGTCAGCGATTCTTCGTGAGGATTTTGATCACTCCCAGCAGGGTCACTGCGACCAAGCCAAACGCTATCAGGCCCCACATCTGTTCGTCGCCCGTATTGCCCGGGCCGATGTCACCCATTAGCTGAAGGAACTCTGCGATTTCGTTTCGCATGCGGATCAACAGCCAGAGGCCGAAGAGGGCCAGGGCGAGGCAGGCGATGTTATGCCAACGCACTTTCATCGGACGGGTGCTCCTGTCGGTCAAGTTGTTGTTGGAGGCGTACTTCCCCCTGACGGGAGGGAGTCAGGGAGTTCCGTTTCGTTGCCATCGTTCTTTTCCCTCCCGTAATGCCCCGGAAAACAACGGGAAATCACCCGCGATCTCTTGCATAGCTCGACCCGCGACAAAAGCACAAATCCACGGCCTCTGCTCGGGCGTACCCAGCTTGCAGAGCTTCCGGCGAACGGAGCGTGCCACCCTGTTGCTGGGAGTCACAATCCACAACGAGGTGACATTCGTCGCAGGCGACCCGGCGCTCAAAGCCACGGCCTTCTCGACATCGTTACGAATACGACGCGCGGTCATTTCAACTTCAACTGCGATTGTTGTGGAATTCAATCAAGCCACGAGGTCCACGTGTCCTCTCTTGGCTCCCATTTGTACGGCTACGTTGCGAGCCGTCTCCGCGTCACGCTCGTTGAACAATCCCTCCAGTGGATCCAGGATCACACGCTCGTGAATCTCTCCCCCAATCATCCTCCGTCTTCTTTCGCGAGGAGGTCGTTTGCACGTCGAGTCACCTCGAGCAGGATTGACGGTCTGCCGCGTGGTTTCGTGTTGACCTTCGTTTCCCGAAGCAAGCCCAGGGCGACTAATTGCTTTCGAAGGCGGATCGCCTTACGGGAGCTGATTCCGGCGAGTTTCGGGTAAGTACTCGACGGACGGGCCGGTTGCTCGAAGACCGACTTCAGGAAACGGCGTTCTTCGTCACTCAACTCGTTGGTCGCCGGCGGTGGGTCCTGCCCGGTGTCCTTGTTCGGCGATACCCGGGTTGCCTGGCCGTGCCCGTACTTGCGGCCACGAACCACCGGGAGGTCAAACAGATCTCTCGACACGCGGGTCGAGTTATCACCGCCGTTGGGTTGGGGTCGTTGTTTCATTTCGTCTATGGACTTTTCAGTCGCAGGTCTTGCCGCAGAACGGGCAATTCGAGGATGTTCTTGTCAACCGAACAACCGCTCCCGGCGGCCCGGCGGAGCTTCAAGTGCGGTATCCGCAGGACGAACGGTTCGCGCAGTCGGCCTTGTCCCATCGAACAACTCAATGACTACCGGCTGAAAGCCGGTAGGTTCGGACGGCAATCGCGAACTACGGACTGAAGTCCTTCGCTCACGATTTTGTAATTTGAAGGTTTTCGCCGCCATCCCCGGTTCGGTGCCGTCTTGATGGCGGGTGTATTCCATAATGGCCTCGTCAGTCACGTTTCCGCTCGAGGCAACGAAGTACCCGCGTGCCCAAAGGTGGCGGCCCCAATACTGCTTCTGGATATGTTTGAACTCCATCATCAGCTTTCGCGACGTCTTGCCCTTGATGTACTGCATGACCTTGCTCGGCGAGATCTTTGGCGGGCAAGACGGCAGCACATGGACGTGGTCGGGAGAGACCGACCCTTGCAGGATTGCGATTTCTTGCGTTCGGCAAATCTCCCGCACCAAATCGCGAAGTCGAAGGCCAACCTCGCCGGTCAGAATCGACTTGCGATACTTCGTCACCCGCACAAAATGGTACTTAGCACCAGCTCATCAGTTAGTGTCGGAGGATTTCAGTAGTTGTGGTACAGTCTGGGCTGCTGGGATGGTGAATACTAACCACGGGAACTGGGAGGCCAAGGATGGCATCTGTTTTTGCTGGACGCTTTGCCGAGGATGTGGAACGCCGAATGCAAGGGTTCTTCCAGCCATAATCGGAAAAGGATCGGCGACGATTCGCAGCCATCGAAGCCCAGCGCTGGGGCCATGGAGGGGTGAAATACATCGCCAAGTTGTTTGGCTGCTCGCAGCGCACGATCGAACGTGCGGCCCATGAACTGGATGATCTGCCGAATGATCCGGCGGCAGGACGTGTGCGGCGGCCCAGCGCCGGCGGAAAAAAAGCATCCAACCGGAGTCTCCGGTCGAGCAGAACCTGAAGTCGGTGCTCGAAGTTCGCACCGCCGGTGATCCTGACGAGCACGACATCGTGTGGACCAATCTTCCTCCGGGCAAACTTGCCGCAATCGTGACTCGAATGGGTACACCCATCAGTGCCGAGCCGGTGCGAAACTGGATGAAGGAGTCGCAACTCCGGCGTCGCAAGATCATCAAAGTGCTCGCGGGTGGGCACTCCGGCGACCGCGACGTTCAGTTCGAGCACATCGCTCAACTCAAGGCCCAGTACATCGACGCCGGGAACCCCGTTTTCTCGATCGATAGCAAAGCCAAGGAACGCCTCGGGATGCTGTATCGAGCAGGGCGTGCATGGACCACGCAAGCGTTCGAGGCATTCGACCATGATTTCCCGAGTTGGGCCGATGGGGTCGTCATCCAGCACGGAATCTACGACTTGGTCCGCAACCGCGGACACATCAATATCGGCTTGAGCCGCGACACAAGTCAATTTGCTTGCGACAGTTTTCGATGGTATTGGAACCGCATTGGCAAACAGTGCTATCCCCACGCCACTTCAATCTTGTGGCTTTGCGACGGTGGAGGCAGCAACGCGGCGAGAACGCATATCTTCAAGCAAGGCCTTCAATCCCTGGTCAACGACATTGGGGTCGAAGTGAAGATCGCACACTATCCTGCCTACTGCTCGAAGTACAATCCGATTGAACGTCGCTTCTTCCCGCACATCGGGCGTGCCTGTCAAGGTGTCTTGTTTGACACTCTGGAAACCGTCGTGGGGCTGATGCGAAAAGCAACCACGAAGACCGGACTCCGCACGACGGTCAATGTGATCCGACGCCTCTATGAAACAGGACGCAAAGCAACTGCCGAGTTCAAGCAGAACATGCCGATCCTATTTGATGAAAAACTACCCAGATGGAACTACTGCGCCCTTCCGACTGCTCCCGACACTAATTGACGAGCCGATGCTTAACGGTCGAGCGGCTGGATAGGTTTGACTATCAGGAGGGCCTGTGGCTTGACGCGATCGTCGAAGATCGGCACGCTGGTCCAGCAGAGACAGCGGCCGCCAGGATCGACATCGGCGACTGGTTCAACCAGCTTCGACCACGGGACCGAGAAATCGCCCTGTACCTGGCAGGTGTGTATTCCACGGGTGAAGCGGCCACGCAGTTCGGCTTGAGCCCCTACACAATCTCTGAGAAACGCCGGAAGTATTGTGACAGCTGGCATGTGTTCCAGCGCGAGAAGCCCGTTGCTCGCGGCGCCTGAGAGGCCATGAAGCCGGACTCTGTGTCAGCGGGTGGTGCAAGTTGGTGCCGACGGACAGACACACCTGGATCACCAACGGGAACCACGACTGGATGCGAACGTGCACCAGCCCCAACTTCGGGTCGAGAAAGTAGTAGCAAAAGCAGAACCACTTCCGCTAGGCGACCTCGGCCGGATTCAGGAAGTTTCGCGGGTTGTTCCGGGCCAGGAGTATGTTCGTGGTCGTCACCAGCGTGTTCAGGGCAGAGTTGCCCGCCTCGCCCACGGCGTTACCGAAATAGAACACATCGTCCTCGGGCAGCCTGAGACCATCGGCCAACACGGTGACTTGCAGCCACTCGTTGCGGATGGCGTAGTCCGCCCAAGTGATCGTGATCCAGTCGGTACCGTCTACGCCGGCGTCGTCGGGTCGGCGGCCGGCAGCTAGGTGCTCGGATCGTCAGCGTTGCCGACCGTGAGCTCGAGGTGGCCGGCGACATCGACCATGACGCCGTTAATGCCGCGGCCGTAAACGTGTTTGCTCCGCTTGTACAACAGGGTGTCGTCGACGACCAGACACAACCGGCCCTTCGGGTTCAGCCGCGTCACCACCGCCACCGCCACCTCGTGAGCCAGCCCCTGCACCGT
>CAYYNP010000264.1:0-14120 GCA_964472545.1 uncultured Planctomycetaceae bacterium
ATCGTCGACGGAGCCAGTCCCCTTTTTCGGGCTCCCGCACACTTTGCAGTTCTCCGGGCGGATTCCCTGGCCGCGAGGCGCGGCGTCACCGCCTTCAACATTGGCCCCCCCGACAGGGGGGCGAAAGGCGTTTGAGGCTGCTCGCATACGTCGTCTTCTTCACTTCGCCAGGTCTTTCTCGCTGTTTGGCGACGATATGCCCTTGCTACGGCCAATACTCCAGCAACAGTTTGTCCACGGCCTCGGCGGCTGAGTCGGGCCTCTTGGACGGCCGGACGATCGTGCCGAACGGGTCGTACTCGTGAAGCCAACCAGCCGTTTCGCCTGCCGCCTGCGCTTCCGCGGCCTGCCTCCCCGGCCCCTCGTCCTGCAGATCGATCAGCTTCAGCGCCGTAAGGAAGTTTGTCTGATTGTTGCGGGCCAGCAGGACGTCTGTCGCGTTCACACGCTTGTCGCGGTTGTAGTCGTACGAGAAGTCAATTCTTGCCGGGTTGAGGAAGTTGCGGGGGTTGTTCCGCGCAAGCAGCAAGTCGGTGGTCGTAACCCGCGTGTTGGACGTTGAGTTGCCCGCCTCACCTACGGCGTTGCCGAAGTAGAACACGTCGTTCGTCGCCAGGCCCGTGTTGCCGCCGGAGAACACCGTCACTTGCAGCCACTGGTTTCGGATCGCGTAATCGTCCCAGGCGATCGTCACCCGGTCGGAACCGCCGGTGCCTTCGTCCGGCCGCAACGTGACGCTCGCCGGCTTGGGAGCTTCCGCCCACGTGCCCGGATCGTTGCCGTTGCCCACCTGGAACGCGAAATCGGCCGCGTCGATCTGGCCCGTCGGATGGGCGACGTCGACGATGATCCCGTTGATCCCCAGGCTGTAACTCGTGTAGTTGGCAAACTTGGCGGTGTCGCCCGGCCTCAGCGCCGTCTTGTCGCCGGCGATGGCCGCGTCGTCGTTCTCGTCGAAAACGGAGTTGTTGTAGAAAACGTATCGGCCGGTCACTTTGGGCGTCGCGGCAAAAGGCACCACGCCGGGCGTCGGTTCGGCCGCCGTCCAACTGGCCGCCGCGTTGCCCCACGAGTCGGTTGCCAATCGGTGCAACGACTTGCCGCCGCCGTCGGCTTCCTCGGGCCATAGCCCGTCCGGCTCGTATTCGACCTGATCGACCAGCACGCGCGGAACCACCGGCGGCGAGTCGAGCGTCGGCTCGTCGGGGCGTAACAGCCGTAGCCGATCGCCCGCGTTGTCCAACGCGCCGTTGTAAGGACCAAAGACCGACACCCCGGCCGGTACGTCGTGCTTGCTGCGAAAGACGTCCGGATCGACGGCCACGACCAGCATCACGCCGCCGGGCGGCAGGTCGGCATAGGGCGGAAACTCGAAGCCGACCCCGCCGAACCGCCACGTGTTCGCCGGGTGCAGCGGATCGAACAGCGGCACCGCCGCGTCCGCCGGGTTGAAGATCTCGATGAACTCGTCCCCGCCTTCGGCCGGGCCGTACATCACCTCGCTGATCACCACCGATCCCAGCCGCGGGCCGCCGTTCTGCTGGCCCAGGGTCGGCTCGATCATCGGGTAGAGATCGTCCGTTGCACCCGGCCAGCGGCCGAACGACTCGCCGGCCAATGCCGCGCCGAACTCGACGTGATCGGCAAACCGGGTCAAGTTGCCGCCGGCGTCGGCCTCCATCAGCCACACGTCGTCACCCCGGGCGCCGCTCAAGGCGAAGTCCTTCGAGCCCGGGCCGCCGAACTCGGTGGCGGGATCGAACCGCAGTACACCGTTGTCGTCGTGGCCTTCGTAGAAAACCGCGTATCCGCCGGCCGAGATCTTCGTCTCCTCGGGGATGCGGAACTTCCGGTAATCGCCGTTAGCCGGGTCCGACTCCCAGCCCCAGGTGTCGCTGAGATACCAGCCGCCGACGTCGATTTCCGCGTCGGTCGTGTTGTGCAGCTCGATCGCGTCGATCTGCGGCAGGTCGGTGTGGGAGAGCACTTCGTTGACCACGATGCCGGTCGCCGCTGCCGGCTCGGCGCCGGGTGTGCCTCCGAACCGGACACTGGAATGCCAGTTGTCGGCAGCGGTGTAATCGCCCTGCGTATCGAGCACCTCCAGCGCGGCCCCCTTGCCGTCGGCCCGCCCAGGCCAACCGTCGGCGTCGTCGAAGCGGAAGTCGAGAAAGGTCACGTCGGCGCCGTGCGCGAGTTGAATGCGTTCGCCGGAGTCTTTCAGGCCGCCGGAAAACTGCCCCGCCACGTTGGCACCCGGTCCGTAGCGAAACTCGAACGCCGGCCGGTCTCTGACCACGACGACGTACTCGCTTGGCTCGAGCGAGGAGACCTCACTGACGGCGAAATCGAACTCCACGCCGTCGACGAACCGAACCGTGTTCAGGCCGATCGGATCGGGGCCGACGTTGCGAAGCTCGATAAACTCGAATTGCTCGGCGGCGTTGAATCCGGCGGTTCTTTCGTCGGGTGTGGCAGCGTGGGGATGGTAGTTGATTTCCGTAACGACCAGCGGCGGCGGGACGGGTGTGTGATACGTCGCTTCGTTCAGCGCGCTCCATTGGCCCCCGGCAAGCACCCTCGCCAGCACGGGCGTGCTCTGCTGAAGTACGATCGGATCCGTGTAGGGGACGGCCGACGCAAGGTTGATCGCTCCGCCGGGCAACCGCGGATCGCTGCCGTCGAGCGTATAGTAGGCGGTTCCCTGGGCGGCCGTGATTTCCAGCAGATCGCCCGGCAGAATCGTTCCCCCGTGCTGCGGCACGCCGTTGATCTGCAATAGCGGCGCGTCGATCGGCGAGACCATTCCCCGGGCGCGGAATTGATCGAATACGATCTGCGACCGTTGTGGGAACCAGTTGTTAAGCAGGTCGTCGCGCACTGTGAGTAACTGGTCGTGGGGCGTATACAACTGCCCGACGCCGTAGAAGTCGCGTGCGTAATCACCCCAGCGGGCAGACTCGGCGATCAGGGCCCGGTCGATTCGCTCCGCAATCGCCCTCCAGCGTGCGGCCGGCACGTTCCACTCGGGATGTGCGGGATCCCATTGGGGGTGTTCCGGATTGACGTAAAGCGCACCGCCCTCGGAAAAGGCTCGGTGCAGCCGGTCGGCGAACAGCAGCCGGTACTCAGCATTGGAACTCAGTGCATGATGGAACTTGGTAGGCGAATCGTGGTCGCGGCCGTGCGGGCCGGTGCGGTCCGTCGAAACGCTCGGCTTGAAGGCGTGTTCGCCGTCCCAGTCGAAGAACTTGAAGCCCTCGCCGGTGACGCGGTTGCGGACGACGTAGTTGTTCCCCGGCCAATCGATCGCAGCGGCGTACATGTTGTGGATCATGTAGTCGGCCAGATTCTCCGCGTCGACGTATTGCAGCACGTCCCGATAGGCCGCGTCGGCAGAGAGGTCGCGGTAGCCGGCGTTGAAGTTGTTCGGATCGTTCTGGATCAGACCGAGCAGCGCGAAGTATGCGTCGCCGTTTCCGTCGAGGACCTCTTCGTGGTTCTTCAGTGCGTCGTAGTCTTCCTTATCGCCTCCGAAGCAGGCCGCAGCGAAGGAGCCGTCGGGCCGCTCGGACGGATTGTAGACGCCCCAGTAGAGGCCGTTGATGTAGAGATGCACGTAGTTGGCGGCGACGGCCGGCCGGCCCATGGCCGTTTGCGTTTCGTGCAGCCATTGGTCGCGTGCAAAGGTCCCCAGGCGGTTCGAGCCGGTGTTGTAGACCCAGGCGTCTTGCGAGTTGGACCGCAACACGATCGTGTCGAATCGGCCGGTCGCAGCGTCGCCGAAGAAGGGGTAGTCCAACTGCCCGGCCCCGTAGCGATTGCGGAACACGAGCCTCAGCGAATGTTTCGGGTTGCGGCCCGGGTTGCGCGACGTGAAGCCCTGGATACGGATTCCGGCGTCCTGTTGGAAGGAAGGCGTGCCGTCCGCGTAGATCAACTCGACGGACGTGGGCCGCTCCCACGCGAAGCCCCGGCCCTCGGTGTTCGCATAGATTCCCCGTGCCGAGCCGAACACGTCGTCGGTATCCAACACGATTGAAAGTGTTGGCAGCGCGAGCAGAGCATCGGCGACGACCTGCCGAGCCTGCTCGACGGTGTAGCCGGAGTCGCCGGCGATCAGGGCCAGATCACCCGGATCGTTCTCCATGGCGTAGTCGGCCCCGATCCCCCAGCCGGCCGGAAAGCCGGCCCCGTCCTGCACGACCACGTCGTCGAGGAAGACGTACGTGTGGGTGTCGACGTTCGTCGGGACATGGTCCGGCTTGAACGCGGCCGCACGCAGCGTCGTCAGCCCGTCGATCGTGATCGGCTCGGTGTAGGGCGTACCGGTTGTCTCCGTCGGCCGGCTACCGTCGAGCGTATAGCGGATCTGGGCGTCGGGCGTTTCCGTGGTGATCGCAACGTCGAACGGCTCGGTGTAGAAGCCTCGGTCGACGCTGAACCGGGTATCGGCCACCAGACCCGAATAGCCCGGGGCGTTGCTCTCACCGGGCGTCGGTGTGGTCATGTAGGCCGATTCGCCGGCACCGGTGGCGATCAATTCGGGCAAGATGAGAAAGTCGTCGTTCGCAGCGGAGAGATTCAGTCCGTGAACGGCGAGCACGTTTGCGCCCGTTTGCAAGGCGCCGAGGAAAGCGCTGACGTCGATCTCCTCGAAGCGGACGGCCTGCTCGACCGGATTCTCTCGAGTTGCGGTGGCGTTGAAGGTCGGCTGTGGCGGCGCGTTGCGGGCGGCGATCGGCGTGCCGTTCAGGTAGGCGGCAAACCCGTCGTCGTACTTGATGCGCAGTGCGAGGCGTTTGACGTCGTCGGCCCGTTCCGCCTCGAAGACAGTACGCAGATAGGCCGACGTGCCGTGGCCGTGCATCTCGGTTTCAAGATCGGTGGTAACGAAATCGCCGACACGGGCCTCCCTCAGCAGCCGCAGTTCGAACCCCGGCAAGGCGAAATGGTCTCCCTGCCCCTTCGAAGGGCCGCGGTCGAATGCGATCCGCACGGGCGAGCCGTCGACGACCGTGAACTGAAATGTCTCGGTCCGCAGTTCGCTGCTGTTGTTGTCCGACATCTCGGCACCCGCCGCGATCGGCTCATCGGTTACCAGGCCGTCGGTCAGGTAGACGTCGAACGGGGTGGCCGGCGGCCGGACACTGGGGCCGAACTGCGTGGTGTGGTGATAGGTCGTGATCTCGTACGTGCCGCCGAGCAGGTTTTCCAAGTCGAGCGAGATGGTGGCCGGGGCGTTGGCCAACGGGCCGTCCGAGAGGAGATTCGACAGCGGGGCGAAGATCCCCGTGGCGGGGGCGTAGTCGCGCCAATGCGTTTGCCCGCTAACGGTCACGACGACCGAGTTACCCGGCCCGGCCAGTTCGTCGTGAGGAAACGACCGTGTAGCCGGCGAGGTGCCGTCGTGCTCGATCGATTCCCACCCCGATTGCGTCGGGCCGGAGTTGATCGATCGGCCGAGGTCGATCTTCAACGGCGTCGACGGCCCGGCGCCGGTGCTCACGTCGTAACCGACGCCGGTCGGTCGTTCCGCCCAGGCGACCTCGGGCGTGAAGTCCAAACTGGTCCAGATGGTTGCCAGCGAGCCATCGGTGGGAACGAAGACCTCGGCGGCCGCCCCCGATGCAACCAGGGTATCCACCGCCAGGCCGTAGGACACGTCGGCGAATTGCTCGGAGTAATGCCAATAGGCGTCGGCGATCGTGCCGTCGGGCGCCACGAGTGCCAGGCTATCGCCGTCGGCGTCGAGCTTGAAGTTGGTGTGCGGGTTGCCGTCCGGATCGACGTGATCGGCTTCGTCCCGCCCGGACGCGAACACGACCAGGTATTCCCCGGCGGCGAGCGTGCGAGGCGGGAACCGCCACTTCGTCAGATCGGCGGAATCGTCGGTCAAGCACCAGCCGTCCAACTCGACGGCCGTGCCGGTCGGATTGTGGATCTCGATCCAGTCTTCGTACGCTCCATGTCCGTCGGCCAGCGTCTCGCCGTTGGCGGCCATGAACTCGCCGATCAGCAGCGAATCGGCATCGAGCAACATCCGTTGCTCCAAGGGCTCGAAACGGAGCCGGCCGAATCGCGAGGAGTTGCGGTTCTTCGGAGCCTTTTTGAGTGGGTTGCTCATTTGCGAGACTCGGTCTTGGCGGCGCCGGCCGGCGCCGCCGGTAAGCAGCCCAACGCAATGGAACTAGCCGGCATCCATGCCACGGATCGGTGTCTTGTCCAACGGACGCTCAATGCGACCTCCGCCGCCACCAGACCAGCCCTGCGCCGAGAAGACCCGCCAGCAACATCGCCAGCGTGCCCGGTTCGGGCACGACGTTGATCGAGCCGATCTGCGGCTCGGTGCCGAAGCCGCTGATGTAGGTCAGTTGAAACGCGCCGGCGTCGGTCCCCGGCTCGGCGATCCGGCCCAACGCGACCTCGGCGTAGCCAAACGGCGACGCGCCCGGCAGGCCTTCGCCGACCGTGTTGGGGTTGGCCGAAACCAGGTTGGCCGCATCGCCCAGCGGCAGGATATCCTGCAAGGCGTCGAGCCCGGTGCCGGCGAACAGGCCGTCGCTGGTGAGACTCCAGTTCATCACGCCGTCGACCATGATCGTGAATTCACCCGTGTTCGGGTTGTATTCGGCTGCGGCCGTGCCCGGCTCGATCGGACCGCCGTCGCCGGTGAAGTTGGTGATCAGGTCGGTGATGTCCTGGCCGTCGACCCAGCCGTCGCCGCGGCCAAGGGCGCCGCCGGCCGTGTCGCCCTTGAGCCAGTTGCGGTCGGGCGGGTCGCCGGCAAGGTTGAAGTTGATGATTAGCGCCTGGATATCCTGGCCGTCGACGTTGCCGTCGGCGTTACTATCACCGCCTTTCGCGAAGTAGACGTCGGCGTTGGCCTCGACGAGACTATTCCCGTCGGGTGCCGGGGGAACTACCTCGACGTAGTCGACGCCGCGGAAGAAGACGCCGGAACCGAGATGGCCCGTGGTTGCCGGATCGCCGACGCCCGGCGACGGCGGAACCTGATCGAATCGGCCCTGCATCAGACCTTCACCCACCGTGCTGACGATCGTCTTCGTCACCGTCCGGCCGATTTCGGACGCATGCACGCCGGTGACGTGGACCTCCAGCGCGGGCAGATAGAGGTCTCCGCTGCCGGTGCTGATCAGTTGGCTATGCCGGGGTGCGACGGCCTGACCTTGTTCGTTCGTGACCACGCCCAACTCGACGACGTAGACCCCTTCGTCGTCCACTTCCAAGCCACCGTGGATGCTCAAGTCGCCGGCCGGCCGCAGGAGATCGGTCACGAATACGTCGCCGCGAATCGAGGTGTCCGCAGCAGTCGTCACGTTGGCGAAGCTGAAGCCGGCGTCGGAGAGCGTAAGCTGCGTCACGTCCTCTGCGATCGTCAGGTTGCCGAGGTTCACCACACCTGCTCCGATGATTTCGGTGGTGGGGCCGACGTCGGCGGTGACCAGCAGGTTGGTGCCGGGCAGGTCCGTCTCCGGCGCGGGAGGATTCACCAGATCCCCCACCTCTTCCGGACTGAGTGCTCTTCCGTAGATCACAACGTCGTCGATCTTCTCGGCGAACCGCTGGCTATTGTTCTGATAGCCGCCGATCGCGTACACGTTACTTTGGGCACGCTGCGTGATCGACCCTGCCAGGGCACCGTCGACGTAGAAGGAGGTGCCGGCGGCATCGGCCACGGCCGCGATGTGATGCCACACGTCCGGATCGGGTACCAGGTCGGTACCGCCGTCCCTGAAACCGCCGACGTAAGATCCCAGGTTATCGGCGTTGTTCTGGACGATGATATGATGATCGGCGCCTTTTCCCCTAAAGAGAGTCCGCCAATCACCTGTCGGAGCCAGGTTCTGGAACCAGGCGGCTACCGTCCACTCGTTGGCCACTTCCTGGTTCAGGTCGATGCCGTCCGCCTCGATTCGCATCTGGCCCTGTCGAGCCGTTCCGGTGTTACAGAAGAGTGCTCCGCCGTTCTTGCCGTCGGCGTTGTAGGCCGCCGGCGCGATCAGCGAGCCCGCGTAACCGTTGCCCGAATCGTCGTTGCCCACGTTGCCGGGGTCGTCGAACGAGTAGTAAGCCAACGGATTGGCCGGCAGGCCGCCGCCCCCGCCGCTGATGGTCAGTATGCCGCCGACGGTGAGGTCCGCCGCAGCCAGCAGGTCCGTTCCTTCGGCCACAAGTTGGCCACCCTCCGAGATGCCGTAATTGATCTTGTCGAGTTTCAGGCTCTCGCCGACAACCACCTGATTTCCGCTGGCGTTGAACTGGGAACCACCCTCGATACTCAGGACCGTCGCAGTCGAGTCCGCCGAGATATTCAAGGTGCCCGAGACGGTTACGGGGCCGAAGTCGAAGCCGGGCGCCGTCACCGAGCCGGCGACGCTCAAGTCGCTGCCGAGGAGCCGATTATCCGTGGTCAACGCCGCGGCCGGAAGAACGTCCACCACGGTTTCTTCGGCCGTGGTGGTCAGCGTCTTGCCGGTCAAGTCCAGGGGACCGCCGACGGTGAGGAGTTCCGAGACTGCCAGATTGCCGCCAAGGTTCAGCACGCCGCCGGAGTAGTCCAGTTCCGTAAGGTTCAGATCGTGCGGAACGGTCAAGGCACCGCTGCTCATCGCCACCTTGCCGGTGGCCAAAGTCGCGGTCGGCTTCACATCCAGCGTACCGCCGCCCGAGATGGTCACTCGCGGCGTGATCAGCGTGACGCCGTCGGCGACGTTCAGCGTACCTGCGTTGACCGTCGTTTGGGAATTGACTCCGACGGACCACAAGCCGTCCTGGGCCGCGTCGCCGGGCTTGACACGGGTGTCGCCGCCGATTGAGGGCGTATGGAAGGCGAAGTCGGCACGCGATCCGCCGCCGCCCTCGCTGTGCGTAAAGGCGATCATGTACGATTCGCCGGCGGTCAGACTGACGGTCTTCCAGCCGCCGTCTTCCCACGAAAGCTGCTCGCCTCGATTCGAGCCCAGGCCGGCCGTGGACGACTCGAAAACGCCGTCCTGGTCCAGGTCGAGCCAGATGCCGGCACGGTCGTCGTCACCCATGTTGCGGAACTGGTGGTCGCCGGTTTCCAGTGCGGTAAACAGGCCCATCCACATATTCGAGTACTGGTCGTTCCGGCCGATAGCACCCGTGTTGCGGAAGTCGGCGTCGTTGTCGAAGTTGAGGCCGCGATCGGCGGGACCGTTGATCAACCTGGCCTGACCGAAGAAGGTGGGCCCGGCGGTCGGGTCGCCGCCGCCCATCATGCCGCCGTTGTTGTTGAGGTCCATCACGCCGTTCGGGCCGGTATGATAACCGAAGTGGTTCAGCAGACCGGGTTCGCCGCCGCCGTTGGTGGTCACGTCGGCATTGAGATTCAACACGCCGCCGCTGACCACCACACTGGCCGTATTGGGCGCGGCGACGTTAAGGTTCACCTCGCCGCTGCTGACGGCCGTGCTGCCGGTGAAGGTGGCCGCACCGGAATCGATGTTTACGCTGCCACCGATTGCCTTGATGCCGCCGTCACCGACGATGTCGCCGGCGATGTTGAGCGTGTGACCTTCACCGGCCTCCAGAGATAACGTCTTGAAGCCGCTCATGGTCAGTCCGTTGACGCCGCTGCCGACGGTCACCGTGGCCGTATCCACACCGCCGGGTAACTGCGCGGCCGAAATCTTGCCGCTTCTGCTTACGGAGAGCGCCTTGTCCCACGCACGATCTCCGGCTGCGCTGGAGAGCTGCACACTGCCTCCGGCGAACTCGATCGCGGCGGCGCCTTCCGGAGCCCCGGCGTCTTGCAGCAAGAGGCCCAGCGTGCCGTCTTGCAGGCTGAAGGCGTCGCCCGCGTCAAGACCGACGGCCGGCTTGTCCAGGAGCACGAGGCCCGGGCCGTTTAAGGCGATCGTCGCGTCGTGAGCGCCGGCGTCCATGCCGACAACGCCCGTTAGCGTGGTGTCGACGTTGGCGGTGATCCCCACGTTTGCTCCGTTGATCGTCGTGCCGGTGAAGCCGATCGGTGCTCCGGTGGTCTCCAGAATCGCCCCGTCGTCCAGCGTCAGCGTGCCGAGGTCCAGCCAAGGCGTGGCGGCCGCGTCAAGTGTGGACGGCGCGGTCACCGTGACGTTGTACGAGGTCATGCCGTCGGCCGTATGAACGCCGGCCATTCCGGCAACCTCCGCCTGGGTCAGCGCCCGATCATACGTATAGACCTCGTCGATCATGCCCGCGAAGTGATGAGTGTCGTTGGTGGGGGCGCCTCGGAGGATCGCGCCGATGGTAGTGGTGTTGATCGCCAGCGTCGACTTGCTGTGGTCGAAGTTGCCGCCGTCAAGGTTTCCGTCGACGAAGAGTTTGACCGACCCATTGTCATCCACCCAAGCCAGATGGTGCCAGGTGCCGTCAAAGGGCGTGGCGTTGGATAACGGATGGTTCGACGTCGGGCCGTCGCCCCGGATATACGATGCGAACTGCCCGGTAGGATTGGCTGAGTTATGCGTCCCCAAGTTGATCAACGGGGTGCCGTTGGCAGTGGAAGCCTCCGAGAAGACCCGCCTGTCGTTCTGGGGCCCACCCTTGACCCACATGGCGACCGAATAGGCACCGCCCGACGAGTTGTAGATCGGCAATCCGACGTCCTGAGCGACGTCAACGTAATCGTCGTTGCCGTCGAAGATCAGCGCGCCGCCGATCTTGCCCTCCCCCCAGTTGCTTTCGTCCATTCCGACCAACGTGCCGTCGTTCGTGCCGGGCGCGGCCGAATTGACGGCCGTGATGCCGGTGCCGTCGTCGAACTTCCAGATGCCGACCGCGTCGCCCGGTCCGGGGTCGGAGGTGAAGTGAACGATCGGCGTCAGGGCCAACGTACCGCCGGAAAGCAGGGCTTCGGTCGAACCGGCCCAAGCAGCCGTACCGACGATCTCGGTCCTGCCCTCGGCCGCCTCGAGCGTCGCGCCGGTCATGCTGTCGGCGGCGAAGGCGACGTCGCCGGCCGCATAGTCGGCCGCCGCAATTACATTCTTGGTGCCCGGGCCGGCAAATGCAAACTTCAAGTCGGCGTGTCCGCCGGTGATCACGCCGCCGAAATCGGTGGTCGACAAGGGGTTAATTCCGACGCGAGTGGCCGCCGGATCGATCCTGGTTCCGGTGAAACTGATCGGGGCGCCCGAGGTGGTGAGGATCCCGCTCTCGAGCGTTGCCGCGCCGAACGCGGCACTGGGCCCGTCGACGGCCAACTCCGAACCGTTCGTGACGTGTACGTCGTTGCTCATACCGATCGGGGCACGCCGAGGACCCAACTCGAAGCCGTTGAGCGCTATGTGGTTGGAGGCGGCGCCGCCGGGTCCGAACTTCATGATCACGTCGTTGCCGCCGCTGACCTCGAACCCGAAGGTCTTGGTCGTGATGCTCGCCGGCGTCGTACCGCCGGAGCAGTCGACGGCGCCGAACAGCAATTGATCGGCCCCGTTGGCGTCGGTGAGATTCAGATCGAACGTCTGGTTGCCATCGCTCTGTGTGTTGTGATGATACGTGGTAATCTCGTAGAAACCGTCTTCCAGATCCGCCAACGTGACGTTGATCGTATTGCCGCCGCTGTTGCTCAATACGTTGTCGGAGAGCAGGTTGGACAGGGGAAGAAAATCTCCGCCGGTGATGGCGGCGTAGTTTCGGGAGTGCGTGTTGCCCTGGACGGACACGTTGACGGTGTCTCCCGCCGCTGCCGAGCCCAGGGGAGTTGCGTAGTTCTGGGTCACCAGCGCGCCGCCGTCACCGTTGAGGAACTCGCCAAAGCCGGCCTGCAGCGGGGCCGCCCCGGTCTGCCCGAAATCGATGTTCAATTCACCGTCCCCGGCACTGTTCGCGGTGATCTGGAGGATACCGCCGTCGAGTTCGATCGCTTGTGTGGAGTTGCCCAGCGGATTGGCTCCGCCGACGGCCAAGGTGCCGCCGCCGACCTGAAAGACCGTGCCGGCTTGTGCCGTGACGGTCTGCGGCGCGAGTGTCCCGTCGCCCGCTTTTCGGAAGAACCCGGCCGCTCCGCCGTCGGTCAGCGTAACAACCGACAGGGGCCCGTTGAGCGTCGAAGGAGTGGCGGCCGTACCGTCGAACCCGAGAGTGTCGACGCTCCCGCCGGTACCGGTGCTGAGCGAAGCACCACTGGCCAGTTCGATCGTGGTGGCGTCAACGCCAAAGGCGACGTCCAACCTATTGTCCGAGCCGACAATGACCTTGCCCTGGCTGACTTCCAGCGAGAAGGCGGTGTGGTTGGCCTCGACGGTCACCTCGGCGCCGGCAGTTTCTACCACGGCCACGATCCTGTCGGTTGCATCGTAGCGGGGATAGTCGGGCGGGGAGCCGAGCCAGTTCGACTCGCCCCAGTTGCCCACCGCCTTCACGGCGGCGTTCCATACCAACTCGTCGGCGATCAGGCCTACGACTCCCGCGTTGTAGAGGACGTCGATCTCGCCAGCGCCCAGCGCATCGCCCTTCCAGATGGCGATGTCGTCGAAGTAGCCTTGAGTATACCTGTTGAAATGATTGCCGAAGACCAGCGTTTGGTCGTGGACCCCCATTGCCCAGTTGCCGTTGCCCATGGTGTGGATTTGGGGATCCGCTTGATTGTCGACGTAGAGCCGAATCTGGCTGGCGGCGCTGTCGCGGACGACCACGAAGTGGTGCCACAGGTTGTCGCCGTGGCTGACGTTCGAGTTGTCGTCGACTCGCGACCGCGGATCAGCCCCGGCCCCCTCGCGGCTGTCAAGGGTGAAACCGCCGGTGCGGGTTTGCAGCATATAGTAGCCGGCCGGGTTGCGGGTAGGGCTCTGATACCCTTTCGAGATCAGACCTTGATCGTTTTCGATCCCGTCACGCTTGTACCACAGGGAGACCGTAAACGACTCGTCGGCCAGGAACTCCAGGTCGTCGTGGTCGGCCACTTCGGCGTAGGTGCCGCCGCTCCCGTTCAGCCACAAGGCGCCGCCGAACTGTCCTGCACCCGGGGCAAACGCGGCCGCACCCAGCAACGCCGCGTCGTGCTGATTCGCACTTCCTGAAAAATCGGCCGCGTTCGTGCCGCCGGCCTCATCAAACGACCACCAACCGACCAGGGCCGCCTCCACCACGCCGGTGGCGACGAACATCAGGGCGCAGGCAACGACAGTCAGACTAATACGTGTGCTTCGCATGACTAGGCTCCAGTTCCTCTCAGTCAGACGGGCCAGACAAGGTCTCACTGGCTCTCTCCTGCTTCAGAAAAACGGTTTCACACTGCACTTGTCTATCAGGTACGGGGAATACACAATTCCCGCGGTACGAATCGAATTGGGGGGAGCAGGGATCGCCGCTTGTCCGGCTGAGAAATCCTCAGCCGTCGCCCGCCGGGCAGATCACCGCGAGAATGCACCGTACGCAAAGGACGCGTATCACCGCCGAAGGTGACCGCCCGTTCGCCTCGGTGCGACGCTGCCTCGCCCGGTTAGTCAGAGAAACCGAAATCGGAAGGCCCGCACGGCCCCGGGGCAGGTATGCCCGGCGCCGTCACGATTAACGGCCCAGTATGCGCGTTTTGCGCAGGCGTGTCCAGCGAGAACTGGCGCGAATCTGCGGAAAACACGTTTGCCCAGGGGTGACATTCCGCCGTCACCAGAGATATCGTCGGCGTCCCAGGCTCCGACGCCACCCCCAAACCGTCGAGCAAGGCCCGATCCTCGATAGCCTCGAAACGCAATCGTCGAACTGACAAGGCTCCGTCTCGGTGGAAGCGGTCTTTCCGCTCGCGCACTGATCGGCCATGATTCGCTTGGCAGGCACGTAAGACCCTCATCTTGATCTCCTCCGAAAGAAGGCAGTCGGCCGATGGTTATGGCGCACTTCGTATTCGGTGGATGATCGAGCGGAACGCGACGGATTATGCACCTTATCAGGCTGTCCATCTTCTCTGGTCCACTTCGAGGATCGTTGATCTGTTCGGCCATCGATTCGACGAGTCCCAATCGATGATCGGCATCACGCAGCAACACGGCTCCGGCACACGAAGTGGTTCTTTGCTCGGATGTTTGGACTTTGACGGCCAGGAGAACTGCAAAGTGTGCGGGAGCCCGAAAAAGGGGACTGGCTCCGTC
>CAYYNP010000265.1:0-13982 GCA_964472545.1 uncultured Planctomycetaceae bacterium
GGGCAACGACACCGACCCCGAGGACGACGTGTAGAGCGTACTGTCGGACACGCAGGGAACCGGCGGCGGAGTCGTCACCAACAACCGCGTCGACGTAACGTACGATCCGGCCTCGGCCTTCCAGAGCCTGGCGGCCAACCAGACCGCTACCGACACCTTCACCTACACGGTGACCGACGGCGAGTTGACCGATACGGCGACCGTGACGATGACGATCGACGGCCGAAACGACGCTCCGATCGCCGGCAACGACGCGGTGGGCACCGACGAAGACACCGCCGTAGATCTGACCGCCGCCGTGTTGGCCAACGACAGCGACCCGGACACCGTCGACACGGTCTCCATCACCGCGATCAACACCGCCGGAACGACCGGCGAAGTGACGTTGGTGGGCAACGTGTTGACCTACGATCCCAACGGGCAATTCGACGCCCTGGCTCCCGGCGAAACGGCCACCGACAGTTTCACGTACACGGTGACCGACGGCAGCGGCGTTTCGGACACGGCCACGGTCACGGTTACCATCGACGGTGTGAACGACGCACCGAACGCGGCAGACGATCCGGACGTTCCCGGCGATCCGGCTTACACCGTGGACGAAGACGGCGCGCTCAGCGTGCCGGTCGCCCAAGGCGTGCTGGAAAACGACTCGGACGTCGACAGTGCCGCACTGACGGCCACCAAGGCATCCGACCCGGCCAACGGGCAAGTCGTCGTCAACGCCGACGGCTCGTTCGAGTACACGCCGAACGCGGACTTCTTCGGCACCGACAGCTTCACCTACACCGCCGGCGACGGCCTCACCCAATCCGAGCCGGCCACGGTAACGATCACCGTCACGGAAGTGCCGCCGGTGGTGTTGGTTGGCGATCACCAGTTGGTGGCAGACACGCCCGGCCAAACGATCCAGTTGTTCGTCTCCGGCGGCGACGCGGTGCAGGGGATGAACCTCTACGTACAGATCGCCGACGGCGGCCCCGAGGCACCGGGCGGCTCGATCGACGGCCCGGAAATCACCGCCGTCGACACGATCACCGGAACGATCTTCGACGGCAACAACACCGGCATGGTCGATCTGGACGAGTCGGGCGCGGCCGACATCTTCCCGCAGTTCGAGGGCATCGCCATCACCACCGCCGCCGGCACCGTGGCGGCCGACGGGCTTCTGGCAACGGTCACCATCGATACGACCGGATTCGTCGAGGACACGTTCGCTCTGATTATCTCCGACACGCTCAACGGCCCGTCGGACTTCGCCACGCGGAGCATTGCCGCCGTCGACGGCACGATCGAGGTCGTGCCCGGCTTTGCCACGGTCGTCGACCGTCACGTCTTCTACAACGAGTCGTCCTTCGACGGCAAGAGCGCCGCCGCCAATGCGGCCGACGACGAGGCCGTGGCTCCCGACAAGGATCCGCTCTTGCCGGTCGCCGGCAACAAGGCCACGTTGGCCAACTACACCAGTTACAGCCGCGGCATCAACGGAATCATGGTCGACGTGGCCAATCTGCCCGCCGGCCGTGCGCTCACGGCCGACGACTTCGAGTTCCACGTAGGCAACACCGACAACCCGGACACCTGGGCACCGGGGCCGGCGCCGACCGAGATCACCGTTCGCGCCGGGGCCGGCGTGACCGATCCTGCGACGGAACAGCCCACGGATCGGGTCACGCTCACCTGGGCCGACAATGCCATCGAGAAGCAGTGGCTGCAGGTCACCATGAAGGCCACGGCGGGCCTGGCGGCCGACGACGTCTTCTACTTCGGCAATGCGGTCGGCGAGGGCGGCGATTCAGCGCTGAACACTTTCGTCAACGCCACCGACCAGATCGACGCCAGGAACAACCCCCACTTCTTCTTCAACCCGGCCCCGCTCGACGATCTCTACGACTACAACCGCGACGAGAACGTCAACGCCACCGACCAGATCATCGCGCGGAACAACCCAGCCTTCTTCTTCAACGCCCTGAAGCTGATCAGCGTGCCGGTCGTCGAGGGCCAAGCCTCCATAGCCGAGGAGCCGGAGGCAACGGCGATCGACGTGGGGCATCACTACGTTCTGCCCAACACGCCGGGACAATCGATCGAGATCTTTGTCACCGGCGGAGACGACGTACAGGGGCTCAACTTCTACGTGCAGGTCGGCGACGGCGGACCGGCCGTTGGCGGCACACCGGGGCCGGTGATCGAGGCCGCCGACATTGTCACGGGTACGATCTTCGCGGCAAACAACGTAGGGGAAACCGACTTCGACGGACCCGGCAGCCCGGACGCGCTTCCCCAGTGGGAAGGACTGAACACCGTCACGGCAGCCGGCACGGTCGCGGCGGACGGCCTGCTCGCGACGGTCACCATCGACACCTCCTCGTTCTCCATCGGCAAGTGGGCCTTGCTGGTGGGAGGCACGCTCAACGGCGACAGCGACTTTGCCGGCCTGCCGGTGGGTGACATCATCAATGGATGGATCGAGATCAACAATCCCCCGACGGCCAACGCCGACGCGGCCACGGCCGACGAAGACGGGCCGGCAGCGGTCATCGACGTCAGGGCAAATGACACGGATCCCGATCCCGGCGATAAAGAGGCGTTGACGGTGATTGCCGTGACCCCAATCCCGGGCCCCGATGGGACCAAGGGGACGGTCACCACCGACGGCACAAACGTCACTTACGATCCCAACGGCGCATTCGAGTGCCTGGCGGTCGACGAAACGGCGACCGACACGTTCACCTACACCGTCAGCGACGGCAAGGGCGGAACCGACACGGCCACCGTCACCGTCACTATCGAGGGCCAGAACGATCCGCCGACGGCCAACGACGACACCGGCATCGCCGGCGAAGACGGCCCGGCGGTAATCCTCGACGTGCTGGCCAACGACACCGATCCAGACGACTGCGGAGCCGAAGGCGACTCGCTTTCGATCCAGTCGGTCGACGTCGCAGGTACGCTGGGGACGGTGACCAACAACGGCGGCAACGTCAGCTACGATCCCGACGGAGCTTTCGACTGCCTGCCGGTGGGTGAAACGGCCACCGACACGTTCACCTATACCATGACCGACGGCAACGGCGGGACCGACACGGCCACCGTCGTGGTGACCGTCATCGGCCAGAACGATGCCCCCACGGCGCTGAACGACGCCGACGTGGCCGACGAAGACGGTCCGGCGGTGGCGATCGACGTGTTGGCCAACGACAGCGACCCGGACGACTGCGGAAACGTCGCCGACACGCTCAGCGTGGTCTCGGTCACGCAGGGTACGGCCGGCGGCAGCGTGACGGTGACCCACGGCGGGGCCGACGTGACGTACGACCCCAACGGCGCCTTCGAGAATCTGCCCGAGGGCGCGACGGCCACGGACACCTTCACCTACACGATTTCCGACGGCAACGGCGGTGCCTCCTCGGCCACGGTGACGGTGACCGTCAACGGCCAAAACGACGCCCCGGTGGCCGAGGACGACACGGGCACTACCGACGAAGACTCCGTGCTGATAGTGCCTCCCGGCGGCGACGTGACGATCACCACGATCGACGTCGGCACGCACGTTCTGCTGCCGGATACCCCCGGCCAGAAGATCCCGATCTACGTGGTGCCGTCGGCCGACGCCCCCGGCGTGGCCGGCGTGAACTTTAACGTGCAGGTAGCCGACGGCGGCCCGGAAGCCCCCGGCGGTGTGATCGACGGCCCGGCGATCACGCACGTCGAACTGATCGACGATCCCACGTTCGGCGTCTGCATCTTCGGCACGGTCCCCAACCAGGGCCACTTCGGCGCCGGCGGGATCATTCCGCAGTTTTACGTGGAGAACACGGCCACGCTCAGCGGCGCCGTCGCCCCCGACGGCCTGTTGGCTGTGGTCACCATCGACACAACCGGTTTCCTGCCCGGCGAGGGACCGTGGCCGCTGATGATCGACGGCACGCGTAACGGCGAGACCCGGCTCGACGACAACACCCCGGCCGTCAACCCCATCCCGTTGGAGATGATCAACGGCTCGATCGTCCTGGTGGCGGGGGCCGCGCCGGCCGAAGAAATCGCCGGCCTGCTCGGCAACGATACGGACGTCGACGACGGCGATACGAAGACCGTGACTGCGGTCAACGGCGACCCCGGCAACGTGGACGTTGAGATCACGCTGCCCTCCGGTGCGTTGCTTACGGTCGAGGCCGACGGTGGTTACCAGTACGACCCCAACGGGCAATTCGAGAATCTGGCGGTTGGTCAAACGGCCACGGACAGCTTCGCGTACACCGTGGCCGACGGTCACGACGCCACCGATGCGGCGACGGTTACGATCACGATCACCGGCGAGAACGACGACCCGACAGCCGTAGACGACGCCAGCGTTACCGACGAAGACACACCGGTTTCGGTCGACGGCGTGTTGGACAACGACACCGACCCCGACGACGGCGACGTGCTGAGTGTGACCGAGGTCAACGGCGCGGCCGGCGACGTGGGCAACCAGGTGACGCTCGCATCCGGTGCCCTGCTGACGCTCAACGCCGACGGCAGCTACACCTACGACCCGAACAAGCAGTTCGAGGCCCTAGACGAAGGCGAGACGGCGACGGACACGTTTACCTACACCGTGGCCGACAACCATGGGGTTTCGGATACGGCTACGGTCGTGATTACGATCGAGGGGCGACGCGACACGGAGTATGTCGACGCCCACGTCTTCTACAACGACTCGGCGTTCGACGGCAACGACGCGGCAGCCAACGCAGCCGACGACGACGCCGTGGCTACCGACAAAGTCCCGCTGTTGCCCGGCGATCCGGCTGGCTTCGAGAATTACACCAGCTACAGCCGCGGCATCAACGGGGTCATGGTAGACGTCTTTGCCTTGCCGGCCGACGTGACGCTCACGCCCGAGGACTTCGAGTTCCGCGTAGGCAACGACGACGACCCGGCCGGCTGGGACCCGGCCCCCGCTCCGACCGAGATCGCGGTGCGGCGCGGCGACGGCGTCTTGCATGAACCGGCGGAGGCCGCCAGCGACCGCATCAGCATCACCTGGGCGAACAACGCCATCGAGAAGCAGTGGTTGCTGGTCATCGTGAAGGCCACTGCGAACACGGGCTTGCAGGAAGACGTGGCCTTCTTCTTCGGCAACGCCATCGGCGAGGGCGGGAATTCGCCCACCGACGCCTTCGTCAACGCGACCGACCAGATCGACGCGCGGAACAACCCCCACTTCTTCTTCAATCCGGCCCCGATCGACGACCACTACGACTACGACCGCGACACGAACGTCAATGCCACGGACCAGATCATCGCGCGAAACAACCCGGCCTTCTTCTTCAATTCGTTGAAACTGCTGACGATGCCGAATCCCGCCTCGGCAGGGTCGGCCAGCGCGTCGGCGAGCGACGAAGCACCGGCCGCGGCGGCCGTGGACAAGCTGCTGGAGACCTATTGGGACTAGGCGCTGCACGGCGGCCGCGTCGACTGTGATCGTGTGGCCAGAGGAGCCCGTGACGCACGAGAAGCCACAATGGACTACTAGGTCCGCCCCCAAAAGAGTTATATTCGTTTGCCTTAAGTGACTTATTCCAAAGGACTTACAGAACCGCAAGAGGATTGTCCGCACGGGCCGGCAAGCGCGAGGCAATTTCCCGCCCGGCAGCTTTTTCCATGAAATTGACGTGCAATCTTGCGCATCTGTGCTATAATAGCGATTGTGAGTTTGACTCGACCCTTACCTTTCACGCGCACATCTCTCGATAGTCCGAGGCAGTAGACGGCGTATCGCGGCCAACTTTCCGTTGCTCCCGGCGGTCGCCGTTGTTCCCTTCCTGTGTAGAGCATCGCTGCAAGCTGCCCGATTCGAGTCGGCGGGCACGAGTCGTGGCGTTGCCCAATCGACCTTCCCCTTGTCGACGTTTTTTGCGACACTTCGCGCTGGGACGGCCGTCCATCAACGGCCTGATGCCGGTAGCGATTGGTTTGTGGCGCAGTCCGTCTGACGCGGGGGTAAAACGGGTTGGGACTTTACAGCAAGACCTCCGAGCGTTCGCGTTCGGTTCGCGTTTATCTTTCGGCATTAGGCTTCGAGGAGAAATATCATGTTTAGAGTGCTTGCAACTGGGTTGACGATCGTGCTACTGGTGGCTTCCCCGGTGCTTACCGAGGCGGCGTCGATCAAGGTCGGACATCACTTGTTGCAGCCCGGAGCGGCTGGGCAGCAAATCGTGATTCCCGTCACCGGCGGCGATGAGGTGCAGGGGTTGAACTTCTATATTCAAGTAGGCGACGGCGGACCTGCCGCCGGTGGAACGCCCGGACCGGCGATTGCTGACGTGGACATCCTCAGCGGAGCAATCTTCGAGTCAAATAATGTCGGCGTTACCGACGCAGACGGTCCAGGTGCTGGTGATCAGTTTCCGCAATGGGAGGGCGCCATCACCGTCACCGCCGCAGGTACGGTGACTGCCGACGGCACACTCGGCACCGTCACGATCGACACAACCGGTTTCAACGGCGGTGTGTTTGACTTGCTGATGTCCGGAACGCTCGGCGGCGCCACGGACTTCGCCGGCTTGCCCGTGAACATCAAGAACGGCAAGATCACCATTCCCCATTCTGACAGCGTACCCGCGGGTGCCGGACAAGGAGCCAGCCATCGCGGCGGAGCGGGCAACCAGGGTGGCGTCGACGTTGCCTTCGATGACGTGACCACCACGGGCGACTTCAACAGTGCGTACCTCTTGCCCGCCGATATCGAGGAGTTGGAAGACCTTATCGGCGCGACGCCGGTCGGCCTGATTGGATTTCCGCAAACGGACCCAATGCAGATTTGGGAACTCGACTTCGACGGAGAGTTCTCCGGCACGGCCACCGTGCAGTTGGGCTATGATCCGACCGGCATGACCCTCGCCGACGAGCAGGCACTCTACGTAGAGCATTTCCACGACGGAGCCTGGTCGCGGCCTGCGGGACAGACTGTGGATACCGATCTCAACGTCCTTACGGTACCTCTCGACGACTTCTCGCCTTTGGCATTGGCCGTTCCAGAACCGTCCTCCATGATCCTTCTGAGCATGGGCGTATTCGGGCTGCTGGGATTGGCTTGGCGTAAGCGGCGTTGCCGCTAAGTCCCATCGGCAGACAGCAGGACGGTCCGCGTCTACTTTATCCGGATCGTCACGAACGCCGCCCCGGTTGACGGTGGCGGCGCGGGCAGGTGGATCACGGTCGAGCCCTTCTTGGGAATCACCAGCAGATTCGTCGACGCTTCCAGCACGTAGGAGCCCAGCGGCACGCTCGGCAGGGTGAACTCACCCTTGAGGTTTGTTTTCGCCGTGATGCCGGTTCCTTGCAGCGTCACGGTCGCGTTCGGCGCCGGCACGTTGACCAACGCCACCCGCATCACCACCCGGCCCGTCACGTCGGGGGTCACGTCCGGCGTGCCCTGCGGCAGGCGAACTCCCATTTGGGCCGCCTGCGCGATCATGGCGTGTTTGAAGTACTGGAACTTCTGGTGGTCCAAATAGAACGGCTTCTGCCGAGCCCAGAGAAACGCACCGTCGAACATCTTTCGCGGCAGACGGTTCTGGTCGACCAAGGCCACCACGTACCGAATGTAGTCGATATCTCTCGATTCGGCCGTGCGCAGCCCGGCTCGAATCGTGTCCACGTCCAACGCCTCCGCCGCGTGCGCCTCGGGCAGACGGCCGTGGGCCGCCCATCCGAAAGCTAGCAGTGCCAGCAGAACCGCGAAATGTAGACGTCGTGAGCACATGGTCGCCTCGCTCCGTGCCGAACGGCACGCCAGAGGGGAGTAGATTCCAACAAGCGGTAGGCTTGTAGTGGATTATCGTCGGCGACGCAAGGTCAAGGTCGAAGAATCTAGATTCCGCCGCATCCCTGAGCCAGCTCGCCGAGCCGGTCCAAGACCTCGCCGGTAAACGGGACCGCCGCGCCGGGCGGCGGAGGCGAGGGCACCAGTCGGGCCGCGATCGCGTCGGCCAACGCCTCGACACGGCTGCCGCACAACGCGCAGGTCACCAACCCGGCCGGCCGGCCGCCGTCCGGCTCGGCCAGGTCTGCCTTGTTGTGGACGATCAATGCCGACGGCCAGGCGGCCACCAACTCGTCGTCCTCGATCGACCAGCGCCGGCTGCGATCGAATACCAGCACGATCAGATCGGCCGCCGCCAGGCGGCGCTGCGCCAAGTCGATGCCGGCCCGCTCGAGTCCTTGCGCGTGCGCGGCAATGCCGGCCGTGTCGGCCAGTTCAACCGGCCAGCCGTCGACGGCCGTCGACGCAGTGAGCACATCGCGCGTCGTACCGGGCGTTTCGTGGACGATCGCCCGGCGAAAGCCCACCAGCCGGTTGATCAGGCTGCTCTTGCCGGCGTTCGGCCTTCCCGCCAGCACCACCTTCCACGGCCGGGTCAGGCGACGTCCCAGATCGGCCCGGCCCAACAGCGTCTCGATCTGCTCGACAGCGGTGTCGAAATCGCCTTGATCAAGCGATTGTTCGATCTCACTGAGCGCCCGCCGCAGTGCGCCGTGGTACTGATCCAGGAGGATCGCCGCGGTGCGTTGTGTGGGGGCTTCGGAGAGCGCCTGGCGGGCAGCGGCGGTGATCGGGTCGGGATGGCGACCGGCTGTCCAGTCGCGCCACGCGACGACACGGCACGCCGATTCCACCAACGTGTCTTCGATCAGGGCCGCGGCGGCGTGACCGCCATGGCAATGCAGTTCAATCGAATGACGGCCGCGGCATCGGACCACAACCTCCTCGCCCGGCGGGGGGCCGAAATGGCCGAAGACGGGCCGGTCGGCCGGATGCTCGCCCAACGGCCGGCCGCTGGTGCTGCGAAAGTTGGCGGCAACGCGCTGGGCCGCACGAGGGCCTTCGATCAGAACCGTCGCCACCGCGCCTCGGCCGACCGGCGTAAGCCGCACCACGCAAGTTGACGTTCTTTCGCACATAGAGTCCTGCAACGAAACCATACCTCGGCCGATTATCGCTGCCCGTCGCGGGACGTTCAAGCCGCTACCTCGTTGGGGCATGTGTCGTGGGGCCCCTGGCCATGGCGTTCGGTGCCTGATATGCTGGCCGCCACTCGCGATCGCCGCGTACGACTCGCTGCGGACGGCGCGGGCACATACTACTCGACGTCTGGCGATCTTGAGTACTCCAGCCACACAATACCTGATCGGCACGGACGAAGCGGGCTACGGTCCGAATCTCGGGCCGTTGGTCGTTTCGGCCTCGGTGTGGGAAGTGCCGCGCGGTGTCAGCGGAGAAGATCTCTACGCGCGGCTGGCCGACGTGATCGTGCCTACGCCCCGGGCAGCCGCCGGCGCGGCGGCGTGCGTGGCAATGGCCGATTCCAAAGCCCTCTACAAACCGGGCACGGGCCTTCGGCACTTGGAACGGGGTTTGTTCACGGCCTTGGCACTTCTCGGCCGGGAGCCGAAGAGTTGGCGCGGCACCTTCAGCGCCCTGACTAAGAAATCGGCCACAGAAGCGGCCGGCGCGTTGGCGACGATCCCGTGGTACGCCGATTACGATTGTGCGTTGCCGTTGGACGCACGGTCGACCGAACTGCCGCCGCTTATCGATGCGGTGGGCCGGGGACTTGCCGACGCCGATGTGCGGATGCTGGACCTGCGCAGCCGGGCCGTCTTTCCGGAAGAGTTCAACCGGCTGCTTCAGCAACACGGTTCCAAAGGGACCGTCCTTTCCCACACCACACTCGACTTGGTCGCCCAGTTGGCCAGGCCGCTGGAAGAACGCCCAATGGCCGTGGTCTGCGACAAGCACGGCGGGCGCAACCGTTACTTCGATCTGCTATCTGAGCACTTTCCCGACTTCCTGATCGAGATCCACGGGGAGAGCCGCCGCCAGAGCGTCTATCGTTTCGGCCCGGACGAGCGGCGCACCGAGTTTCGCTTCCGAACGAAGGGCGAATCGTCGCTGCCGACGGCGCTGGCGTCGATGGCCTCGAAGTACTTGCGGGAGTTGGCCATGCGGGCATTGAACGCGTTCTGGGGCGGCCGGGTCGCCGACCTGCGCCGGACGGCCGGATATCCGCAGGACGCCAAGCGATTCAAGGCCGCAATTGCCGCCTCGCAGGAAGAGTTGGGTATCGAGGATCGGGTGCTCTGGAGAGTGAAGTAGAGGGGGCGCCGGGGCGTACGGCAGAGGGCGCAGCCGGCGATCGGGTGACGCGATTGACACCGCCTGGCGCAATTGCCATACTGAAACGGCAGCGTTTGTCCGCACCCATTCCTGCCCCCTCACAAGGCGGCCACTCGCATGGACCTTTACGTCATCCGCCACGGTCAGGCCGGCCATTTCGGTGATCCGCAGTGGCCCAACGACGCCGAACGCCCGCTGACCAATGCCGGCAGCGAACGTCTCTCCCGAACGGTCGAGCTGCTCGCGTCTTCGGGATTCGCCCCGAGCATCGTCGCCACCAGCCCTATGCAGCGCTGCGTGCAAACGGCTCAACTCGTCGCCGAGGGAGTTTCCGGTGATTCGCAAGTCGTCGAACTCGACGCGCTGTTGCCCGGGAGTGATCTGGAAACGCTCTTACAGTGGAGTGCCACCCAGTTGCAGCAGATTCGTCAGATCGCCTGGGTGGGCCACGCACCCGACGTGAGCCGGTTGGTGGCGGCCTTGATCGGAGCGGGGCACGCGGAGATCCGGTTCGCCAAAGGGGCCATCGCGGCGATTCGCTTCCACGGCCCGGCGGAGATCGGCCACGGCGAACTCCGCTGGCTGGTTACGGCAAAGATGCTGGGGTGTTAACCGCCGGCTGGCCGTTGTGCTTCTCCCACTGCTGGCGGAAGGTCTCTTCGGCCTCGTCCGAAGGATAACGGTAGCCGATGATGCGAACGCTCATCAACAGCGGATCGGGCGCCGGAGCGAGCGTGAACTTCGAGATCGGCTCGTTCGGATGGTGACGTCGCCAGAGTATGCCGGCCGCCGTGGCGCCTAGTTCGGCCCCACCTCGCCGGCCGACGAACAGCATCTCGCGGCGGTCGATCAACCCGGCCAGCCAGTCATCCGCCCCCGGCCAGGGGTCTCGGGCGGCAATCGACAGCGCCGCCACGTACGGCAGCCGATACGGGGACGACTCGTCCGGCGGCGAGAATCGTCCTTCGTCGATGGCCCGCAGCAACCCCTCGGCCGCGTCTTGCGTGCCGTCCTGCGCCAACTGAATGCAGATCGCGCCGAATCGGGTCGGCCTCCCTCCCGGACGCGGCGGCGGCACAAAACCCTCCAGCGGCGGCGGCCGCGGTACCGGGCCGTCTTCGACCAAATGGAAGTACTCCGAAGCGAAACGCGAGACTTCGATCGGCGTGAGTTGACCGAGCATCAGCAACTCCCGATCCGAGAGTTCGCGCCGCTGGCTGAGCATCTTCTGCAATGTTCGACGGCTCAGCGCCGCCAAACGCTCAAGCTCGTCCGTCTGTACGTAACGCTGGTACTGAAGGCGCCGACGAGGCGTCGGCAGGTTGACCAGATGGAACATGCCCATCGAGTACCTTGCAGACCGCGGCGTAGGAAACGCCACGCCCACCGGGTAGTCGCCCGGGCTGAGCGTTTGGCCGCTGACGCAGTGGGCCACTTCGTCGTCGATGCGGTCGAAGTGGCTGGGGCGAGTCGCACCGGGCACCATACCCGGTACGCCGATCAGCAGGTGTTGCTCGGTCGTATGGCGGCGCCCCGACCAGAACTCGGCCACCATGGCCGGACGGACGGCGTCCAACAACTTTTTAACGCGAACGATCGCCTCGGCGTCGGCGGGTGCGTCGCGGCGCAACTCGGTCAGCCGAGATTCGAGCGCGCGGATGATTTGCGGAAGCAGTGTGTCGACCAGCGACAGTTGTTCCAGCCGCTGGGCCGCTCCCGAGCGAACGGCGAACGAAGCGTCGCCCAACTTAACGACCAGGCGTAGAATCTCCTCGTTCGAGACCTTTTCCTGCGGGACGTCGACGTCGGGCTCTGCTTGGAGTGGCGGAAGCTGCCCGGTCCAACGTCTCATGCGATCGCGGACCTCCGGCGACACGTCCACCCGCCGCGACGCCCGGCGAAACTCGGCCGTCAACGCCGGTGCCCAAGTGGGATCGCCGATGAGTTGCTCGATGCGTTGGACGGCCCGACGCCGCACGTGATAGCCGTCGGCGGCCAGATCCTCCAGCAACTGCTCCACCTCCGCCCGGCGTTGCTGGTCCGCCGCCATCGGCCGATCCTCCGCCGCGGGCGCCGGAAGCGCCCCCAGCAGAAACAGCGCAAGGCAGAGTGTGGCGGCGTTTCGTAACATGGCGATCGGGGGAATTCCAGTTCCGGGGCGCCGAAAAGGGCAAGCGGCCCGCTCGGTAGCTATCCCTACTATCCCTTGTTCGCCGGTCCGTGTCCACTGCTCGAACTGTGCTCGGCACCGGCATGGCCGAGCGGTGCGGCGCGCGGTAGCATGCCTACATGTCTTCAAAACGGCAGAACACGCCAGAAACCTTGTGCAAAATCCCCGATCTTGTGGGTGCGCTACGGCATCTGATCGCCCAGATTCCCGCCGGCCGGGTGACCACTTGCGGAGACTTGGCCGCCGCGTTGGGGAATCGGATCGCCGCCCGCTGGGTCGGACACTTCGCGTTGCACCACGAGCACGACACCGCTTGTACATGCCATCGGGTGATCCGCGCCTGCGGCCAACTCGGTCAATACATCGACGGCCAGAAGGCCAAAGCCCGTCTTCTGAGGACAGAAGGCGTCGCCGTGCGGGGAACACTCGTCGATCTGGCTCGCTATGGTTACTCCCAATTCGCATCCGACCACCCGTTAGAGCGGCTTCGAGAAGTGCAAGAGGCCCTGCTCGCGAAGGTCTCGCTGCGGCCGCGGAAGCGGGTGCCGAAGTTGGTCGGCGGGGTCGACGTCTCGTATCCACGCCCGGGCGAAGGCGTCGCGGCCTATGCGCTGGTCGAGGTCGAATCGGCCCGGCTGGTATGGTCGACGACGGTGCGTCGCCGCGTCGACTTCCCCTACATCAGCACCTACCTTGCCTTCCGCGAATTACCCATCTTGCTCGATTTACTGACGGCGGTTCGTGCCGCGGACAAGCTCTGCCAAGTCGTGCTGGTCGACGGCAGCGGGGTGTTGCACCATCGCCACGCGGGGATCGCAACTCATCTGGGGGTGGTGGCGTCGGTGGCGACAATCGGCGTCACCAAGAAACTACTTTGTGGAGAGGTCGACATTGAGCAGATGGCTGCGATGGAATCGCGGCCGGTGGTGCTGGACGACAACTTGATTGGCGTGGCTTTGCGTGCCACTTCCGGCAGTCGACGGCCGATCTTCATTTCGCCGGGGCATCGATTGGATCTGGCGTATGCCGAGGCCCTTGTGCGGCGCGTGATGGCCGGCCACAGGCTCCCGGAGCCACTCTATTGGGCGGATAGGATCAGCGGGCAGCAAGGGAGTGTGTAGTCTAGTGGCGGCCCCTTCTGCAAGCCGGCGTTCAGATGCAACGACGGGGGGATATCTACCCTCCGCCAAATGCCCCACTAGGGCCTTGACGCTCAGTAGCGATCCACTATGCTTGCACGCTCGCCGCCGAGCGCCGCAAAAGACGGGTTGGCCGGGGCCGCAGGCGGTGTACGATTAGTATTGGGACGAGAACGGCTCGTCACCTGTTTGACAACGTGAATGGGAGACCCTCATGCCAGCAAAAGTGGATGCCGATTCGTGCACGGCCTGCGAGACCTGTGTGGATACGTGCCCCGTCGAGGCCATCGAGATGAAGGACGACGTGGCGGTGATCAATGAAGACGAGTGCACCGATTGCGGCGCCTGCGTCGATGCCTGCCCGGTGGAGTGCATCACCCTCGAGTAACCACCGATAAACGCACGCGGTAAAAACAAGACGGGCCGTGCCGAGCGCGGCCCGTCTTTTTGTTATGCGCTCACCCCGCGCGTTTCTCGCCGCGAAAAGGGGACAGGTCCAATTTGC